>NZ_JBSZCK010000024.1:0-259824 GCF_054166905.1 Mongoliitalea sp.
AAGAAGAAAACGAAATATTAACCAAGAAAAACAATAACTTTAACGCGAAGTAAGTCCACTATTCCTGACCAAAAAACTACTTAACTCCGGGGGGTCAATTTGCAGCGCTGATAGGGGGTCACTTTGACCGCTGTATGCATTATCCAACGCTTCTCTTTCAAGATGAACTTTCTTTATGGCTTCAAGCTCTTGTGGATCTAAAGTGACAATGTATCGGTCTTCGTCTGCTTCCGAAAATGTTTCTATTTTGGAAGCATAGGGATGAACAGGATGTCCAAATTTCTCAGCATCTGCTGCAACAAACTTCAAGAAGGAGAGGCTCTTTCCTGCATGGTTGATTGAATATTTCTGTTCTTTTAGCAACCATTTCTTAAAAGCCTCCACAAAGCTGAAATCTAAATCTGTAAAATGAATAGGCTTATTTGTGTGAGCTTCATAGTTTTCAAGTACCTTCCGAAAGGTTTGATAATTTTTTACAGTGTTTGGAGCTAGGCCAATTTTATTTTTTCCAGTAACCTTCCTAGTTGCAGCATTATCAATGATGTATTGCACATGATTTTTGACCAATGTATCATCTGTCAATTCAATCCTATTGAAACATTCCGCCACTTTTCTTGCAATAAAATCTCCATCAATAGGGATCCCTTTTGACTGTGCCAAGTTTACCTGATCCAATAAAAACCCTTCAAGTTCCTTTAGGTCTAAAATAAGTTTCTTATTAACTTCATCATTAGCCTTGGGGAATCCTTTAGCCTCACTCCAATCTTTTGGATTGATTGAAAATCCGGTCTTACATTTAAAAGTAGCACCTCTTCCCATGGAAAATGAAAGATAAATAGGCACATGCTTATTCTGATTACTCCTTAAAAGATATTTGATAGTTGCCATAAACTTCCCTGATTGATTGGTCGGAAGTTAGCCAAAAAGATATTTTTGGCAAACCGTTGGCAAACATTTCTTAGATTTAGATGGATTAAGTACTATCACATACTATTTCGAAAAGACAATAATATCATCAAAAACAGTCCATTTTTGGAAAAAATGGCGTTTTTTAGCACATCTAACAAAAACCTAAAAATTATAAAATCCAATAGGTTCGACTCCGGCCCTGGGTACTTAAAGTAAAAAGCTCCTTCTTTAATTAGTTGGAGCTTTTTTTATGGACTGACCATTCAATAGTTTTAGTTGTACTTCTGTAATAAATAATCCATTCTCGAAAAAGTAAAACATGTATTTCCAAGGTCTTGCGCATGGCTATAAATGCCTGTGTGATTAGGTTACTTACCTTGACTTCGATCTTACTACACAGCACAACACATTCCTTGTTCTCTGAAGACATGGGCAAAAACCTTTTACGTCGTGTTTCTCACTTGAGGTCACAAATTGTGATCACATGTAAACTTTTCCAAAGTTCACTGATCCACAATCACTGAAAATGCAGATAAATCGTAATTGACTTCCGGCGTAACTCGGAGATGGCATCACCGAATTGTTGGTTAGCGCCAACCATGGCTTCGGGGCGGTAGATATTGAGAAGACCATGTGAAAAACGGATCTCTGGGGAAAATTTGAAATACTTGAAATAGAGATCAAAACCCATCCCGAGGTCCAAGGTAAAATCTCTACCTGTAGTGACCAATGCTTCTAAATCTGCCTCCTCTTGGACCTTAGTACGCCACATAGCACTCCCTCCTCCCATAAAAAACATTCGATTATTATTGAAGCGTTGAGCCTTGTATTTGAAAAGTAATGGTAACTCAATCATCGTAGCTTCGGTCACCACTGTTTGAGTGCCCGATGGAAGATTGCGGACATTTCCCGGAGTACTTATCAGAGAAGGATCCAAATCGTTTCCAAAATAATTGATGTCCGCCCTAAACTCATAGAAACCGATTTTAGGAGTGAGAAGAATATTGAATTGATCGTGAATGCGGAATACACCTAAAAAACCCAAGGAAAATCCAGGGGTATATACAGGAGTAATGCTGCGGATATTGGCCAAGTATTCGTTGGTGCCATTTAGAAACTCCTCTGAATATTTCAGCTGATAGTAATTGGTATGCCCTGCAAGAAAAAAACCATAGGAAATCAATTTATCGTCCTGACCAGCTTTACTGATTGCACCAAAACGCGCCTGAGACCAAGCTTCCAGGGAAAAAAAACATAAAAAAATGAGGGGAAGAATTACTTTTCCCCTATGTAAATCGAACTTATACCGAAGGTTAATGGCTTGCATTGCGTATTTTTAAAACCTACTTTTTCCAAAACGTTAAGAAAGTCCTGACCATCCGGAAATACCTGAACCGATTCGGGTAAGTAGGTATAGGCTGAGTTATCTTTGGAGATCAATTTTCCAATCTGAGGCAAAATATATTTGAAATAAAAATTATATCCTTGCTTCATTGGAAATTTTTTGGGTTTTGAAAACTCCACAATCACCGTTTTACCTCCTGGCTTCAATACACGAAACATATCTGCCAAGCCTTTTTCCAAATTTTCGAAATTTCTAACTCCAAAAGAAACGATTACCGCATCAAACTTATTGTCTTCAAACAGGAGTTTCTCTGAATCTCCCAATTGCAAATCAATGATATGGTCCAGCTTTTTCTTTTTCATCTTTTTCTTCCCCTCGTTCAACATCCCCTCAGAGATATCTACTCCGATGATTTTATCCGGATTTAATGCCAACGCCTCGATAGCGAAGTCTCCAGTACCCGTAGCTATATCCAAAATCAGCTTAGGCTGATCCTTTTTCAATAGCTTCACGGCCTTCTTTCTCCAGGTGATATCAATCCCCAAGCTCAACAGGTGATTTAAAAAATCATACTTGTGGCTAATGTTGTTAAACATCTCCGCAACCTGCGCCTTCTTTCCTTCTTCCTTGTTTTTGTATGGTACTACTGACATGTACGTATCTCTAATAAGCTGCAATATTACTAAGATAACCTGAGCATAAGAAAAATGTTGGGAATAAATCGAGGAATCCTCTCCAAAGTCCCTCTATCGTTTCTGGTTGAAAAAGACTACCTTTGTGAAAAAATTGAAGGAATGATTAAGAAAGCACGATTTGTCATCAGCAACACAGACCACAACAAATGTCCTGCTCCCGATAAACCTGAGTTTGCTTTTATCGGTAGATCCAATGTGGGGAAAAGCTCTCTGATCAACATGCTGACAAATCATAAAGACCTTGCCAAAACTTCCGGTAAACCTGGAAAAACCCAATTGATCAACCATTTTTTGATCGATGATAAATGGTATATGGTGGACTTACCCGGATATGGATTTGCCAAAATAAGCAAAAGCATCAAGTCCACTTGGGAGAAAATGATTGCAGATTACATGAAAAGTCGTCCCAATCTAGTGGCCGTTTGTATTCTCATAGACTCCAGATTGGAGCCTCAAAAAATAGATTTAGAATTTATATTATGGTGTGCTCAAAGTGATTTACCATTCGTGCTTGTGTTTACCAAAGCGGATAAACAAGGGAAAACCAAAACGGATGCTAACGTGCGGGCTTTTTTGGATAAAATGGTAGAAATGTTTGATGACGAACCCCAATACTTCGTCACTTCCGCAGAAAAAGCCACCGGAAGAGAAGAACTTACTGCCTTCATTCAAAACGAAGTACAGGAATACTTGGACGGAAATTAAGGATAGCCAATGCTACCTTCTTGGTCATTCGATGGTAACTTATATATTTGCAGCCTAATTGAATCAATCGACTATGAATTTTAACGAAATAGCTACCGTAGCAGGAAAACCTGGTTTATATAGAGTATTAAAACCCACTAGAGGTGGGGTCATTTTAGAGTCTCTAGACAGCAAAAAATCCAAATTGGTGGTAGGTTCCAATCAGCGTGTATCCATTTTGGGTGAGATCTCTATGTACACCATGACTGAAGAGGGAGCTTCTCCACTAGAGGACATCATGAAAACCATCGAAAAGGAATTCAGCGGTGATTTGGGAATTGACACCAATGCAGATGCAGATGAATTGAAAGCATTTTTAAAGCATGTGCTACCAGATTTTGATGAAAACAAGGTGTACCCATCCGATATCAAAAAATTGATTTCATGGTATCACATCATCCGAGAGTTTGCTCCCGAGGTATTGGAAGAAAGTAGTGAAAGCTCCGAAGAAAGCAACACAGAAGAATAAAAAATAAGGGAGTTCGGCTCCCTTTTTTTATGGATAAAAAGGATCTATACCAAGCAGTAGCATTGATTTCCAAAGACTTTCATTTGGAACACGGGGAATATATATCCTATGAGGAATTACTTTCCAAACTCACGAAAGCGGTAACTTACTTGCTCAACAAAGATTTTGAGAAATTGCTTCAGATTTGCTACAGAGTTGATTTAGGAGAGGGGGAACTTCATCGTTTATTACATGAAACAGATCCAGAATTCATGAGCGAAGAAATCGCAAAATCCCTCATCAATCGTCAGCTGAAAAAAATCGAACTGCGAAGAAAATATAGTGGTCTATAAAAAAAGCCCTTCCAAAACTGGCAAGGGCTTTTTTGCAAACTTTATCAATCCTATTTAATTACTATTTGTTGTCGCTTTTTGACGAGCTTTTAAGAATTCCTCAGCCTTAGCTACCATTTTTGGTGAACCGATATAGAGTGGTGTACGCTCATGCAAACTTGTAGGATCAATATCCAAAATTCGTATATGACCATTCGTTGCGGCGCCTCCTGCCTGCTCTGCAATAAATGCCAGTGCATTTGCTTCATAGAGCAATCTTAGTTTACCACTTGGTGCTTTGGTTGTCGCTGGATAAATATAAATACCCCCTTTTAATAAGTTTCGGTGAAAATCAGCCACCAAACTACCGATATATCGAGCGCTAAAATTATTGTCTTTACAATAAGAAATATACTGCTTCAATCCCTCATCGAATTGATTGTAAGAACCCTCATTGATACTGTAAATTTTCCCATCTTCCGGGGCTTTCATTTCAGGATGGGACAAAAAGAATTCACCCAAAGATTGCTCATACGTAAATCCATTGACCCCATGCCCCGTTGTGTACACCAACATGGTAGATGATCCATAGAGCACATAGCCTGCTGCTACCTGCTGATTACCGGGCTGCATGATATCCTCCACCGTAATCGGGCTACCTACTGGAGTTTTTCTACGATAAATTGAAAAAATTGTCCCAATCGAAATATTCACATCAATATTGGAAGAGCCATCCAAAGGATCAATGGCCACTACATACTTCCCTGAACCATTTTGCAAATCAATCACTTCATCATCCTCCTCAGACACTACTGCACACACCTCTCCCCCTTTAGTCAGCGCACGGGTAAATCGAATATTGGCAATTACATCCAATTTTTGTTGTTCTTCTCCTTGGACGTTGGTTTGTCCAAATGCACCACCGATATTTGCCAAGCCTGCTCGGTTAGTCTCTCGGTTCACAATCTTGGAAGCCAATGCGATATCGCGGAGCAACTGGGAAAGTTCTCCGGATGCATATGGGAAATCGTCTTGTTTCATCTTAATGAAGCGGTCTAAAGTAACACCGACCGAATAGGCCATAGATGAAGTGCTGGGTATGTACTGTTTGATTTTCATGCTCTAAGAAAAATACAATTAGTGAATTATTTACTGGAAAATTACGAGGAAATTTCTGATGTCAAAAACTTTTGTTTTCAAATTTGGCGGTGCATCTGTAAAAGATGCCGACTCGATCAAAAACCTTTCTGAAATTTTATTCAATCGATTGCGAAATCAGCTAGTAATCGTCATTTCTGCAATGGGAAAGACCACAAATCTGCTAGAGGAAATTTTGCTAAATAAATATAGGCAGAAAGATTTTTCTTCAAATATTACTATTTTAAAAGAGTACCACCTGAATATCTGCAGGGAATTGTTTGAAGAAAATTCTTCGATTTTTCCTATTGTTGCTAATCTAGTGACACAGCTGGAAAAACAATTGGAGCGCCCACTTACCAAAGAAAACTACGATTACTTTTATGATCAAGTGGTGTGTTATGGAGAATTACTCTCCAGCAGAATCTTACAAGAGTATCTTTGTAGCAAAGGCTACATCTGCCTCTGGCAAGATGCTCGTGAAATCATCACAACAGATGACAACTACCGCTTTGCCAAAATTGACTGGATACAAACCAAGTCCAACTGCAAGCAACAGCTGACGCCCAAATTGGATAAATACCCCGTGATTATCCCTGGTTTTATCGGTAGCACACGAGCAGGTTCATCCACCACACTGGGAAGAGAAGGCTCTGATTTCAGTGCAGCCGTATTGGCAAGTTGCCTGAATGCACAATCCGTCACTATTTGGAAAGATGTGCCGGGAGTATTAAATGCAGACCCTAAACGATTTCCTGACACCATCAAATTTGATGAATTGGATTACCATGAAGCAGCCGAACTCACCTATTATGGGGCTTCTGTCATCCATCCAAAAACCATCAAGCCATTAGCAAACGCTGGAATTCCTTTATTTGTAAAATCCTTCTTAAGACCAGAAGAGGAAGGAACCAAAATCCATCAAACTGTCACGAGTAACAGCATTCCTTGTATCGTAGTCAAAGACGAACAGGTATTGGTTTCCTTCAAAGTCACAGATTTCACTTTTGTCAATGAAGGACATATCCAATCCATCTATCAGGTCCTTAATGACTTGAAATTGAAAGTCAATGTATTTCAGACCTCTGCCATCAGTATTTCACTTGTGATTGATCGACAGGAATTCAAACTCGAAAAACTGATTCAGCGCTTACAAGACAGTTTCCAAATTCGGTACAATGAAGGTCTGCAATTAATTACCATCAAAAACCATCAACCCTTCATCATCGAACAAATCATTCAAGGAAAAGAAGTCATATTAGAACAAATAACAAGGACTACATTTCAGGTTTTGCACAAGCCAGTTTTAGCGTAAATACTTCCGCATCGTTTTGGCAATGCCGTGTACATAGCTTTCTCCAAAAAGCAATACATGAACAAGCAGTGGATATAAATTATGGATATCCATACGCTCTTCAAAACCAGGCTCAATAGGAAATACCTCCTGATAGGTGTCATAGAATAAGGGATCAAAACCTCCAAAAAGCTTGCTAAATGCTAAATCCATTTCTCGATGACCATAATAAATAGCAGGATCAATCAGGCATGGCTTACCTACTTCGTCGATCATGACATTGCCAGACCACAAATCTCCATGGAGAAAGGCTGGTCTTTCCAGTGGTATTAATGCTTGTAGCAAGGGGTAAAGTCTCTGAAACTCTTTATAAAATTCAAGGGAAAAATATCCCTCGTAATAAGCTTTACCTGCCAAAGGTTCCAAGCGATTTTGGATAAAAAAATCAACCCAAGATTCCTTTACGGAGTTTTGCTGAGGCAATGAGGCTATGTAATTATCCTGAGCTAAGCCAAAATTAGCCTGTGAATGCATATGCATTTGCGCAAGCCCTTCTCCTAGGGTTTCCCAAAAATTTTGATGCCTTCGTTCAGAGTCTATCCATTCCATCAATAGAAAGTTCTGACCTTGATAAGAACCCGTATGATAGATATTTGGAACTTTCAAGTCGGAGAACTGACGCATTTTTTGTAGGGCAGCCGCTTCTTTTTGAAAAATATCCGTGAATTCAGAGAAATTGGTCTTAAGAAAAAAGCGCTGATCAGAAGTTTGTAAAAAAACTCCTTGATTCAAATTCCCTGCTGCAATAAGCCTCGAATTTTTTAGGACTACTTGTTGTCCAAAACTTTCAAATAAGATATGTTCAAAAAAACGCTCTGCGTCAAACAAGTTCATGCTTTCCTTCCTTCAACACTTGCAGAAACTGATCGATGGCATCGTCCAATATCTCATAGACATGTTCGAAAGCTTCCATTCCACCATAATAAGGGTCAGGTACTTCCATCGTTTCTGCATCCTCCTGAAATTCACGTATCAGATACACATGATCATGTGTTATCCGATGGCGTTGAATAAATTCCTCTACATTCTTTTTGTTGGAATAGTCCATTACTAGCAAATAATCAAACTCCCTAACATCAATCCGATTAATCTGCCTAGCCCGATGATTGATGGGGATTCCATGTCCCGTCGCGCAAGCAATGGTCCGCTCATCCGGTAATTCCCCGATATGATAATCAAAGGTGCCACAACTATCACTCTTGAACTGATGACTCAATCCATGTTGATTTACTTTATAGTTAAAGATAGCCTCAGCTAAAGGAGAACGGCATATATTACCTAGACAAACGAAGAGAACTTTAATCATTACTTGTAATTGCTATCAAACATCTAAAATACAAACTTTTCCGTCTAGAATGGAAACCTGCTAAGAATAATTTTGGATAAAACCACGAATCAGCACACACATACCAAGCTACCAAATCCCTGAAAAACAAAACTTTATTTCTGTCGATAAACATATTTCCAAATTATTGATTTTTTAAATGAGCCATACATTTTATCTACCATATTTTATTTTACAAGTTTTGGCAAAGCAGGAAGGGAGTTGTAAATTTGTCGTTCAATTAATCTATCTCACGGGTACTATTAATTGAAAAAAGCAATAAACCCAATAATGACAAAAAAATAAGCGCCTGTTTTTCCCAATCGGCGTCTTAAACAGTCTACAAACGTTAACAAATTAATTAAAACAATTTACTATGTCATTAGTAGGAAAAAAAGCACCAAATTTCTCCGCAGGTGCAGTAATCAATGGAGAAGAAATCATTGAAAACTTCTCTTTACAGCAGTACATCGGTCAAAAAGAAGTAGTATTCTTCTTCTATCCAAAAGATTTTACTTTTGTTTGCCCAACTGAAATCTTGGCTTTCCAAGAAAAATTAGCTGAGTTTGAAAAAAGAGGTGTAGCCGTAGTAGGCGCATCTACAGATACGGAAGAAACGCACTTAGCTTGGTTGATGACTCCTAAAGCTAACGGTGGAATCGAAGGTGTAACCTATCCAATCGTGGCAGACGTGGCTAAAACCATTGCTCACAACTACGGTGTATTGGCAGGTGAATGGAACTACAACGAAGATGGTCAATTGACTTTCGAAGGTGCTCCAATCGCTTACAGAGGTACATTTTTAATCGATAAGCAAGGTGTTGTAAGACATGAGACTATCAACGACTTCCCATTGGGAAGAAACATCGATGAGATGATCCGTTTGGTAGACGCTTTACACCATGTTGAGAAATTTGGTGAAGTATGTCCTGCTAACTGGGAAGAAGGCAAAGAAGCAATGTCCGCTACCAAAGAAGGTGTTGCAGATTATTTAAGCAAAAACTAATCAAATTCCGATCACTTGAAAAAGCCCCAAAGATGGGGCTTTTTTTATTGATTATTCCTCCTCTTTTTTACCGCATAGGCATCTCTTCCTACTTGGTGAGTCTGATAGCCATGGTCTTCAAGATATCGTCTACAAGCTCCCCTTGTAGTTGGGTCAAAATGCTCATCTTCATAAACAATTACATCAGGGCTCAAATGGTTTAAGTCCATCATTTTCAAAATTTCATAATCATAGCCCTCTGTATCAATCGCCAATAAATCCACTGAAGCTCCTTCTAATTTTGCTATCAATTGATCAGCAGTGATCGCTTGAATTTTCCGAGATGTGATCCAATCCCTCTTATCAGTGGGAGGTTCAATGCCTGCTTTTTTTGCTTTTTTGAGAATGGTTCCATCCTCCACTTTTCGCTCCAATACCGACCTATCAAAACTAGATAAGCCTGTGGCCCATCTTTCTTTGCTAAACGAAATAATGAACAACTCCATTTGACCTGATTGGGGTGCTAACGCTGCATTAATCGTAACAATTTCCGGTCTTTTGTGGTGGATTTTAGTCAACCATTGCTCATACACTTCCGGCTGAGGCTCTAACATGATTCCTTTCCAATAGTCTCTTTTGATAAACTTTTGTAAAGGATCGTAAATAAAACCATCATTTGCACCGATTTGAATAAACGTAATAGGTGCGTTTTTTCTGGAGTATTGATCCAAAAATTCAGAAAGCGAATCTTTAGGAGGCTTATAAAAAAACTTATAAAACCCCAAGTAAAGAGGATTTTCATTTGCACAAAGATTGAATCTGAACTGGTTATATTGCTTTTTAAAGAAATGTCTAATCCTACCCATAAACTGATTTAATTATGTAAATAAATATAAATCTAGCGCAACCATAAATATGGCATCAATTAATTTTAGGCCCACCCCACTAACCACAAATGAACTTCAATTTCCAATTTAGCATTTATAGAAGTACTTTTGAGTTTCAAACCCCAACTAATCCATGAGTACCTCTTCAAAAAAAGCATCTCTTAAAAAAATCGCCGTCATTACCATGGCACGAAATGATGACTTTTTCTTGACTCGATGGATTAACTATTACGGAAAAGAACTCGGAGAGGAAAATCTGTACATTTATTTAGATGGTGAGGACCAACCCATTCCAGCCAATGCTGGAAATGTGAATATTTTTCATGAAAAAAGAGTAGCCGAACATGTAGTAAAAGCTGAAAAACGTAGGTTAGGTTTTTTATCCGAGGTTGCAAAATCCTTATTGGAAAGTTATGATATCGTTATTGGGGTAGATGCCGATGAATACTTGGTAGTAGATCCTGCAACCAGGAAAGACTTAGTCACCTATTTGAGCGAAATTGAAATTGATCCTTGTGTGTCGGGTTTGGGTATAGACGTGGGACAAGACAGAAATACAGAACCCATCTTAGACAGAACGCAACCATTCTTAGGGCAACGGAATTATGCCTTGCTATCTTCTCGCTACACCAAACCATCTGTGATTGCCAAACCTGTCAATTGGGGTTCTGGTTTTCACCGTGTGAAAGGTCATAATTTCAAGATTGATCCCAACCTGTTTCTTTTTCATTTTGGTTCCGTAGACTACGACATGATTTTGGATCGCTTCAAAGACAAAGACCGAATGGCAACAGGCCGTGCAGGACATATCAAAAAAAGAGCGCGGACCATTGATATCATCACTCATGGGAAGCCCAAAGTTGATGAAAAATGGCTTCGAGTAGCTAGGAAACTCCAAACATATGCTCGCCCCATTTGGGCTTGGAACAAGCCAACCATGTTGAAATGGAAACTCGTAGTAAGAATTCCGGATAGATTTAAAGGGATTGTTTGATGGAAAATACCACGTATAGCCCAATAGATGCCGTGATCACTTGGGTGGATGGGGACGATCCCAAGCACCAAGCTAAAATGGATCAGGCACTCCAAGGTAAATCCAGGAAGCATATCCCAGGTGCTGAAAAAACCCGTTTTGGAAATGCCAACGAACTCCAATACAGCATCTTATCCATCTTACGCTTTGCTCCCTTTGTGCGGTATATATTCATCGTAACAGATGAGCAAACACCCGATGTACATACAATCGTGGAGCAGTATTTCCCCGACCGCATTCAGGATATTCGAATAGTGGACCATAAGGAAATCTTTCGTGACCATCTGGAATTCCTCCCAACATTCAATAGTCGCTCCATTGAGGCTTTGCTATGGAAAATCAAGGATATTTCGGATCATTTCTTCTTTTTGAGTGACGACATGTTCTTAATTCGTCCAACAAAGCCTACTGATTTCTTTGTAGATAATCAACCTGTGATGAGAGGAACATGGTTGCTCAGACCGGTGCTTCGCAACGCCTGGAATCGCTTACGGACATTGGTACAGCATAGGTTACTTTCCAACAGAGAATTTCAGCCCAAGCCTTCCTTCCATGTGGGGCAGTGGAATGCTGCAAACATTTTAGGGTTCCAAAGCAGGTACTTTTTTTCTAGTCATACGCCTCATACAATCGATAAAAAAGCAGTGGAAGCATATTTTGCGCAATATCCAGAAGTGCTGATTAACCAAATCAAACATCCATTTCGACACAATTCACAATTTAACTGTGCCGCATTTTACTACCACCTAAGTATCAGGGAGGGAAATCAACTATTTTCTAAGCCTTCCTTTATTTTTTTGCATCCTGTTGGTCGAAACAAACGCTATATTGACAAAAAATTACGAAAGGCAGAAACAACAGATGATGCTATCTTTATGAATGTTCAAAGCTTGGAACTCTGTACAATCGAAGAACAAACAAAAATCATCCAATGGATGAAAAAAAATTTATCGCTTACAGCATAAGTAACTATGAAGGGAAGAGTCATCAAATCAACGGGGAGCTGGTATGTAGTGCAGACCGAAAAAGGAGCAAAAAATGCCCGACTTCGCGGTAAGTTTAAGCAGGAAGACCTCAAATTGAGCAATCCGATCGCTGTGGGAGACTGGGTGTTGTTGGAAAATGAAGAAGACCTAGAGTCCACAGTCATCAAGGACATTTTACCCCGTGAAAATTACATCATCCGAAAATCTACCCGTAAAGCACATCACTCCCACATCATCGCTTCCAATATTGACCAGGCATTTTTGATTGTGACCCTCAAAAATCCACGGACTTCCTTGGGTTTTATTGACCGCTTTTTGGTAAGTACAGAAAGTTTTCGCATTCCTGCCAGTATCATAGTCAATAAAATGGACTTAGACTTTAAAGATAAAGAACTAGACCATTTGCAAGACATTCGGGACATTTATGAGCCCTTGGGTTATCCTGTGCTTGAAATATCCGCCTTGAATGACGAAGATTTAAAGGAACAATTTAAGCCCTTACTACAGGAAAAAACAACCTTACTTTCCGGACACTCAGGAGTGGGGAAATCCACCTTACTCAATAAGTTGGTTCCCGAAGCAAACCAAACTACCAAAGAAATTTCCAAATTCAGTGCAAAGGGTGTCCATACCACAACTTTTGCTGAAATGTTTGAAGTAGGGCCTGAAAGCTATTTGATTGATACGCCCGGCATCAAAGAATTTGGAATATTGGATATAGATGATTTTGAGCTCTCTCATTATTTTGTAGAAATGCGAAAATACCTCGGCCAATGTCGCTACAACAACTGTCAGCACCTCAATGAACCTGGCTGTGTAGTCTTAGCAAAATTGGAAGAAGGGTACATTCACCCCTATCGCTATGAATCGTATATCAACATCCTCCATGAAGAAGATAGCCACCGATGATAAAAACAGGAAAAGCTTTCTTTGAAAGCCGAGTGCATTTCTTTAATTTTCAACTCTGAAACATCCCCTCTCTCCATGAGCGAATCAATGACCTTAGTACTCAATCATAAGCAAATCAATCGGAAAATTACCCGAATAGCCTATGAAATCTATGAGCGCAACAATGAGGAGCAAGAAATCATTTTTGCAGGTATATCGGGCATGGGCTTAATTTTAGCCCGATTGCTGTCTACTACCTTAGAAGAGATCTCAGGCATCAAGACAATTGCAATTGAAATTCAATTGGACAAGGCTTCGGTTGCAGAAAACCCCATCACCTTGAGCGAATCTGCTGCTATTCAAGGAAAAGTCGTGGTGGTAGTAGACGATGTGCTGAATACAGGAAAAACACTGGTCTATGCACTTTTCCCATTCTTACAAGGACAGGCCAAAAAAATAGAAGTAGCTGTGCTAGTCAACCGCAGTCACACATTGTACCCCGTTACGCCAGATTATACCGGTTTGGAATTGGCCACTACCCTCAGCGAACATATCACCGTAGATCTTAACTCAGAAAACTTTACCGCACATTTACACTAATCAAACATGTCAGTACATCAGTCTTCGAACATCAAGCGCATCACCACCCATATTTTACAGGAAATGAAAAATCGTGGAGAGAAAATCTCCATGTTGACTGCTTACGATTTTTCCATGGCTGGAATTGTGGACAGTGCGGGTATTGACATTATTTTAGTGGGTGATTCAGCATCCAATGTAATGGCCGGACATGAGACCACGCTACCGATTACCTTGGATCAGATGATCTACCATGCTACCTCTGTGGTACGAGCTGTGAAAAGAGCTTTTGTCGTGGTAGATATCCCTTTTGGCTCGTATCAGGGTAATAGTTCGGAGGCCCTCCGCTCGGCTATACGAATCATGAAAGAATCAGGCGCACATGCGATTAAGGTAGAAGGAGGCTCTGAAATCAAAGAATCGGTCATTCGTATCTTGAGCGCAGGTGTTCCTGTGATGGGACATTTGGGATTGACTCCACAGTCTATTTATAAGTTTGGAACGTATACCGTCCGTGCCAAAGAAGATGCAGAGGCACAGAAACTTATTGAAGATGCCAAAATCTTGGAAGAGTGTGGTTGCTTTGCCATAGTCTTGGAAAAAATTCCTGCTGCCTTAGCTAAGAAAGTTGCCGAGACAGTCAGCATACCCGTCATCGGCATTGGTGCAGGACCAGATGTGGATGGACAGGTATTGGTAGTCCATGACATGTTGGGCATTACCCAAGAATTTAAACCAAGATTCTTAAGACAATATGCTGACCTCAGGACAACCATGACGCAGGCCGTAGAGAATTACATTGCAGATGTGAAGGCTAGAAGCTTTCCTACAGAAGGGGAAAGCTATTGAGTTCTCATTTGATTGACCAACACTACAATCTTTAATACTCCGCGGCACTATAGTAAAGACTGGTTCGCCCCCAATAATGCTCACTTCTTCCGTTTCGTTTGCGAAGCCTATCATGCAGAAATAGCTGATTGTTTCTAAAAGCAGCAAATTGCGCCTCAAGCGGTCGATTGACACTCAGCTGTTGCTCGAGCTTTTGCTCTTGGGGATAAGCTGGGTAATCAAATGTGTTCCAAAACTCAGGATGGTAACGCGCTCTTCCAGGTATGAAAATCAAGGCATTATAGTTATCAATGTGATAACCAATTGTGCGGAACGGGACTTCTCCAAAGATTGGCGCCATGAATTTTCGCATCAGTTTCTCCTTATCTAAAATCACAAATTGGTAATCCATGGCATACACTTCCGCAAATTCACGCACTTCCCATTTTTTGGGATTTGGCTCTACATCGTAGCCTAAGTCGGTATAAAAATTCTCATAGTTTGCATATGCAAACACATATTTCCCATCCGTAAGTCGTTGATATTTAACAGTGGCTGTCTTGTATTTTTCAATGTATGACTGCCCACTATACTTACTATATTTAATTTCATTGGGTTTATCCTCTCTTAATTCCATCCAATGAACCCCATAATCCTCTTGATCAATATAAAACACAGCGGATTGTAGCAAGCCATACAATGAATATCCCCAACGACTGGCTTTTCTTCTTAACCCTCCATTTTTAGCAGTGACAGCTACTACAAAAACCGATCTATCTCCGATTTTTTTCCCTCCCAGCAACTCATAATCAAACCATGAAAGGTTAAAATCCCACAAACGAAAAATCAAGTGCGGAAATATCATAGCTGCTACGTTGGATCGTACTTTACCTCCTCGTCTATTAATGATTCCATAATCTGTCTTTTGAATATGATCAAATCCTACGAAATGAAAATCATTTCCTGAAACGTGGCTTTTTTGAGAATGCTTGGGATGATATCCTTCCGAATGCATGTAACCACTAGCCCGAGCCAAACCCTGAATGGTATCATTTCCCCAAATCAGCTCCCGATAAAAAATATCTATTTCATAAGGCTCTGTATATTGAGTTCGACTCAAATTTTCCTGCATGCGCTTTAATATTTCCTTGGGTTTGAAACTCAACACTACCGCCTGATCCATTTCATATTCGTCTGGTTTTAAGACAATTTGGAAAGGCTTGCTTGGGAGGTCTTTGATTTTCAAACTGCTTTGCGCAAAACCAATATGCGAAAACACCAACTCCTGTTCTGGCTTGGCTTCCTTAGGAAGAAGAAAATTAAACTCCCCTTGATGATTACTAACGGTTCCTTTGGTCAGTTCACGAATCATAATAGTGACAAAAGGAACGGGTTCACCCGACTCTGCATGAATCACCTTGCCAGATACCTTTACTTGGGCAAGGGATTCAACAAACAACAGTGTGCACATGGTCAAGCAGCATAACAGTTTCATTGGCGACTTAATTATAGGTTAACAAATAAAAGCCTTGCTTTTCTTCCACTTCATTAAAATACCCATCAGCAATATAGGAAGTTCCTATTTTTCCAATGATTCTAAACCTTGGAGGAACCGCCACATCCATCTCCAATACTTGATTCCGAAAAATCTGCATTCGAAGTGGATTGGAATATTCATCGTAGCCATTGTCAGCTCTTCCTCCTTGCCTGTATGTACGAAACACCAAGGACTTATCCGTATCAACGTAGATATCTTTGTAATAAGCATAAAGTCTACGCGACTCATTCCAATATCGACCCTCAAATGCTACTTCCAAGCTGGATGTCTCGGGATAATTCCTTTTCATCCCCACTCCCTCCGCTCCAAATGTCTGTTTCAATCGCATAGATGGATCGTATACGTAAATAAGGGAATCAATTTCATAGGTCAAGTAAAAATCTCCCTCTTTTCCAACCGCAAAATCCATCATGCTATGAAAAGGGAGAAACCGATATTTTTCATAGGAAGCCGGTCGCGTACCCATTATTTCTTTTACTAGTCCAGTCTTGATATCAACCTTGCCCAATACCCTAGCCTCTTTGTAGTAGTCTCTAGAAATAAACGCATTAAATGACGGGTGTTCTACATCCACTTTGATTAGTAAATCTCCGGAAGGCAAATATCTGCTGTTAGAGTTATATGTCTGCAATTCATACATCCCAATATAGTCTCCTTTCGGGCGTTCTAGCATTTCTTGATAATCCACAGTATGTTGAAATTCAAACATCGACTTTCCTAAAAACTCCCATTGTTTTGAGTAACGATACAACATCCAATCATGCCGGATAATAAACCCACCTGGAGTGGGTATCAATTCCGATATACCTTGTAGCTGTTCTGGACCATCCATCTCTCTTACTTTGATACCGCGTGATTCTCCATCTAAGGAAAACTCTTCTAGTTGGCCAAAAAGTTTATCTACATAAAATACAGTACTACCATCGGTCTGGAAAAAACCTACCTGAGAACTGTTAAGAGGCTTTACCAATACTGTATCAATTTTCATTTGTTGGTTATCTACAGCAAAAGACTCCTCATTGGATTTGTTTTCTTTACATCCAAAGGAAAATAAAAAAAAGAAAATCCAAGTATTTGTAAACTGGGCTCTTCCTGAGCCCAGTTTCTTAAATAAATCATTTACAATCATCTGGAGTAAGACATCTTTTTCTAAATGAAATACAATTTCCTGGAGGGCAACCGTCATTTTTACAAACCTTCAATACTCCTGCCTTTTGCTTTTCTTTACAATCCGCATCAATATCTTTTACGATATCATATGACAATTTAGCCACGGCAGCATAGTCTTTTAATGTTTGACTAGAAGAATTCAGCGTTGGCACTGCTATAAAGCCCAAGATACCAACAAGTAAAATAAATACTTTCTTTTTCATGTGAGATTTGGTTATAGAGTTAATACTAAGTTCCCATGGAAACCACCATTGACGTCATTCCAAAAATACAAAATCAAAAATTTTATATACCAGATTAAACGTTTCATTAAGTACTTAATTTCAGATCCCCTATTTTCCGGAACTAGTGAGCGTAAGCACTTTGGATAATCTACCAAGCCTATTCACAACAAAAAGTAATTCCAGCAAATAAAATTGCGCATTTCATTATTTTCTTGTACTTTTTGGGAGGCTAGTTAGCAATTCAGTTAGCTAGTCTTTTAAAAATGGACTAATCCTGATTACCAAAATCACCCAATTAATCGCTTGATTTTAATCCAGAGAAGCTTACATCCTGACTATTGTATGAAGTATCTTTTATCCCTTTTATGCGCTTTTCTTTTATACTGTCCCAACGTCTTGATAGCTCAACAAGACCCAGTTGACAGCCTAAGACAAGTAATTGCAACCACGACCTCTGATACCATCAAAGCAGAAGCCATCATGGAATTGGCTTGGAAAAAAATGTATGAAGACTCCCCTCAGGCCAAATCACTGGTATTTGATGGATTAAGAGTCATGGAAAACATCGATAATTTGAGGGTAAAAGGTTATGGATTTACCGTGGCGGGGGTAGTTTACTGGGTGGCCTCTTCCTATGATACCGCAACCATGTATTTGGAAGAAGCAATAAACGTCTATCAACAGAAAGGTGATGATCGAGGATTGTCGGCAGTGTATAATAACCTATCACTTATTGCCCAAAATCAAAGTAAGTATCCAGAGGCACTCGCTTATGCTACACGTTCCTTGGAATTAGCCAGAAAACTGGACAATCCATCCATGCTGGCATCTGCTACCTTTACTGTGGGTAATATCCATTATTTCCTGAAAGACAATCAGAAAGCATTGGAAACCTATCTTGAAGCACTCAGACTTTTTCAATCTAACTCCCTGACCAATAACCTCCACAAATTACTCCTCAACATAGGTTCTACCTACCACAACTTGCTTCAACTGGATTCTGCAAAATTCTATTATACACGCGCCTTTGAGCAAGCGAGTGCTATCAATGACTTCAAGACTATCGCCATTACCACCACCAACTTAGGGAATCTGGCCATGGATTCGCAGGAATATAGCAAGGCAGTCACCTACTACAACCAAGCTGAAACTATCTACCGTGAAAAATTCACCAATGATTTTGACCATAGCCTCTTGTTACACTCCTTGGCCAAAGCCTATTGGAAACTGGACAATCCTTCCCTTGCAGAAAACTATGGCAGGCAATCCTTGACTTTAGGAGAAAAAATCCAAGACAAGCAGCGCAGTGCAGCGGCACATCAACTGCTCAGTGAAATCTATGAAAGCCAAGGCAGATTTCAACAAGCTCTGTTGCACTTCAAATCGGGTACTGCTTTAAAAGACAGTATTTTCAATTTGGAGAAATCCGGCCAATTGGCAGAAATAGAAACCAAATACGAGACAGCCCTCAAAGATCAACAAATATCTGAACAACAACTGACCATTGTCGAAAATCAAAAGAATCTCCAAAGAAGCTTGTTTGCTTTACTTTTAGGGGGTCTGATTTTACTAGCAGTGTCGACTATTTTACTGCTCATTCGAAGCAGAAATAAGAAAGAGCAAAAACTACTTATACAGCAAAAAGAACTGGAAGTAAAAGAAGCTTATATCCATGCCGCTTTAGAGTCCCAAGAAACTGAACGAAAACGATTTGCTCAGGACCTACACGATGGTTTTGGGCAGCTAATTTCAGCTTTGCGATTGAATATATCACAGCTTCAAAGCAATTCTGATCAGCTAGAAACAAGGATTGCTGTCGTCGACAAAAGTGAAAACATCCTCCAAGAAATGCATCAAGAGATTCGTAACATTGCATTTAACCTGATGCCCGCTACCCTGATTCAATTTGGTTTAAAAGAAGGGCTTAGAGAATTTGCCCAACGTATGAATCAATCTGGAAAAATCAGTATTGAGGTAACTGTTTTTGGTTTGGAAGATCGATTAGAGGAGTTGCTGGAAATCTCACTCTACCGAGTGATCCAAGAATGGGTCAACAATGCAATCAAATATGCTAGCCCACATAAAATATCCATACAGCTGACCCGTCATGAAGAGGAACTTTCATTGATTATCGAAGATGATGGTAAAGGGTTTAACCCTCACATCCTCGAAAATGCTTCTGGAAATGGCTGGAGGAATATACAATCCCGACTCCAAAGAATTGGAGCCCAATGGGAAGTAGACTCACAAGCGGACAGAAAGGGAACTTCATTCATCATTGACGTCCCTAGCAGAGGAGTGGTAAAAGCAAAAGGGAACAGCTATTCAACCATAGCTACCAGTACATAAATACCCACTGGCACGGATTTACGAGCAAGTTACTATCCATTAACTTGCATGCATGAATATAGCCGCATTATTTGCTATCTTTAAACAAGCTAAAAACCCCCAAAACATGAATGTATTTTTGGTAGACGATCATGCTATTTTACTAGACGGAATCAAAAGTATGCTTGCCAATGAAACAAGCATTAACATCATTGGAGAGGCTCATTCTGCCGAAAAAGCATTAGATTTTATCAAACATCATGCGGTAGACTTACTCATTACAGATTTTAATCTGCCTGGTATGGATGGATTGGCACTTGTCAGGGTGGTCAAAAAAATCAGCCCTTCTACCAAAATAATCGTACTCTCGCAATACGATGAAACACACCTATTCAAGGAAATACTCAAAGAAGGGGTAGCAGGTTACGTATTGAAAAATGACTCCCATAAAGAATTACTGCAAGCAATCGAAGCCGTAAAAAACGGAAAAATCTACCTCAGCAATGACATCAACCGCATCATTATTCACAGTTTACAGTTTCCCGATGAAGAGCGATTATTGACAGATCGTGAACGAGAGATTTTAAAGTTAATTGCTCAAGAAAAGTCCAATAAAGAAATTTGGGAAACGCTTTTTATCTCCGAGCGAACTGTGGAAACCCACCGCAAAAATATCTTCCGAAAGACCAAGACTTCTTCTTTGGTAGGATTAATCAAGTTTGCGTATGCGAATAATTTGATTTGATGGATAGGATTTCACGCAAAGACGCAGGTTAAGTCGGGAAAAGTAACAGCAAGCAAAGGTTTTCAGAAATTAGGTAGAATTCGTCAACATCAAACATATAAATTGTCTGAAGTAATTTTATTATATTGTCTTTGGAGCAAAGCACTATCATAACACTAGTTTTGTAGTCTTACTTGATATTGCTTGTTTTTGTTAACTTCATAGATAAACTTTACGTTACTATTTTATGGAAAATCAATTACTCAGCAGGATAACAGTAAATCCAGAAATATGCCATGGAAAACCAACCATTCGTAACAAACGATATACTGTTGATTTAATACTTGATCTATTGGCTGCTGGAACTACTCATGCAGAAATTTTGGAGGATTATCCAAACCTAGAAGAAGAAGATATCTTGGCCTGCCTAGCTTATGCAAGAAAAATATCTAACTATTCCAGTTACACAAAAATATCCATATGAAACTGATTTTGGATGCTCAACTGCCTATTAAGCTATCTTAAATATTAACTAATATTGGATTGGATTCTATCCATGTTGAACAACTACCTAAAGGTGATGAAACACCCGACTGGGAAATCATCAAATATGCTGACTTTCATGATGTTTTTGTAGCTACTAAAGACACTGATTTTTACCATTCCCACATGGCTTTGGGAAAGCCAAAAAAATTACTTTTGATCACAACTGGAAATATTAAAAATAGACGGCTGTTTGATTTATTCAGAGAGTTTTCGTCTCTAATAAGAATAGCTTTGGAGACTAGTACATTTATCGAACTGTCAAATAAAGGCATTATTCAACACAGTTGAAAATCATAAAACCAATTTAATCCAATTCTTTGAGTCCTTTGCGTTAGCCTTTGATGACTCCGCGGTTATACTCTTCCGGGATTTCAGCGCCTTCCGTGCTTTCCGCGAGAACTAAAGTTTTCCTTGGCAGGCTTACTATGCAAAGGATCTCATTACTACTAAAAATGAGTATTGGACCTACCTTTTGAAACGAAACCCAAGTTTTGCTTCCAATCTTTGACCTCGAAAAGGTTCACTACCCCTATTTAAAAAAGTCACATATTCAAGCCCAGCAAATAATTTAGAATTTGATCGAAGCTCAAGGATTGAATTAAACACGATTGGAGCCGGATAAGCCCCAAACCCATCTCCATCAGCCAAATAGTGTGCATAAGCAAAAGATGTTTCAAAATGAAGAATAGCACTCCCTTTAAGCAAATAATCCAACATAAAAGAGGGACCAAGCGCAACATGAAAACCATGAGGGTTATAATAGGTATCTTTATCCCAGCTATAATCCAAATAGTAATCACCGATATGTCCACCTACGGCAAGTGCAAATTCATCCGTTAAAAGCACATTTTTTGTGATATTCCACCAACCAATGAAGTTATGAATCCACGTGGAATAAGGTCTATATTTATAGTAGGGCATTTCTCCTGTAAATACCAATTGCAAACCCGAACCAATAAAATCCCCTGGCAACTTATTACGATATGACCAATTCCAAGCTCCTTTTTCAAAGTTCATCTTCACAAAATCAAACTCAGGAAAAATATAAGTTGAAGTCAATTGATTAGCTGCATCCGCAGGATTGCTCAATGTTAGGTATTTCATAGAAATACCCATGGTTCGGTCCCCATTAAACTGTACAAAAGCCCATGACTTACTATTTTGGGCTAATAGATTACCGGTCAACAACCATAGAGTTATACTGAGCAATTTTATCCGATTCATTAATCTCCCTAATTTAATTCAAGCATTTGATTACTAACTATTTGTCGCCTCCATCATTTGTTTTCACCTCTTTTTCCGAGATTTCTGCGTATTCCGCGCCTTCTGCGAGCCCAAAAAAAGCCGGGCACAAGTCCCGGCTATGGTCTAGTAAGTCACCCTTACTTTCCCTTGGCCCCAACGACCATTGTCTTTGCAAATTCCTGAGAATATTGGGTAAATAAATCCTTGGCTGCGGCGATATAATCTTCTTTAGAAATTGAAATGATGCGAGGATCAAAATCCACAGGAGGCTTACCTTTAAAGAAGAATTCAAACAACGTTTCAGCCTTTTTTGGATCGCTGTAGATATTCGCATTATACTCATTTTTAGAGACAAATTCCTCCTTCAATTTGGATGGTGCAGAGGATGGCCCTCCTTTAGGGGTAATCCAATCAATGGCATTGTAAGTGATTCGCATTTTTGGAACAATCTTCATTTCTGCGGCTGTTGCTTTTCCCTTTGTGCCTGCATCGATCTTCACATCCAATTCTACAGTAGAAAAGTCAACAATCAAGTTTTGTAAAATCATCCCTGCATTCGTTTCAGCATGCACTTTTTTAAGCATGCCATAAAATGCTGGACCTCCTCCTTTCATCAATGATTTTTCATCAAACATAAAAAGGGTATAGTCTGGATACACTTTAATAGCTTTTGCACCAATATCATCGTCACTTGACTTTCCTTGCTTTTTATCGGTCTTATCTGAATACTTTTCTTTAATTTTTTGAAAACTTTCCATTTTATCCACCTCCTTCATATCCAGCACATTGAAGCCAGCTTTTCGAAGTTCGTCTTCTAAAATTCCATGAAAATCATTCGCCAATTTTTGAAAATCACCTAATTCCATTCCTGCATCTAAAATGGTTGTTACCCGAGCTGAGGTAGCCTGCCTTCCTCCATATGACCCTCCTTTACTCATGGCTTCCATCGAATTAGCAAAGCTGCTAAGCTTAGATTCAAAGGCTACTTGTTTGGTCTCGACGTAGGTTTCAAATCCAATTTGCATCTGTGGAATGTAATAAGAGTCCACTTTTTTGAGGTATTTATTTTCCATACCTTTTGTTCCGAACCCATTAAATAAATCCTGAGCGAATAATGACCCGGCCGATAGTAAGGCCGCTGCCATGGTGAGTAAGATCTTGTTCATTGTTTGTTTGGTTTTTTCGTTGGGGAAATTTTATTTTACTCCTCAAAATTGAGCAAAATTCCCACCTCAAACCATGCCCTGAATCAGGCATATTGATGTACGTACTGGCACGGATATGGTACTAAGGCGCTAAAAAAAGTATCACGCAATGGCGCAAAGACGCTGTTTAAAGAGGCGCAGATAAGTTAAATTACATCTGTGTGGAATCTGTTGAATCTCCTGTATCAGCGAGAGACTTTTGCCACGAACCTGCCTTGCGGTAGAAAGGGGCACGAGGACACAAAGAAAAAGGTATCACGCAGACCTGCCTGTCGGTCAGACAGGGGCGCAAAGACGCTGTTTTTAAAGGCACAGAAGAGTTAAATTATATCTGTAGGAAATTTGCTCAATGTTCTTTATCTGCGAGAGATTATCACCTTCTTCGTCACCCAACCACCACTATCCGCCTTAATTCTAATAAAATAAACCCCAGGAGCAACATTGCTCAAATCCACGGTCACTTGTTCATTTCCTCGTATTGGTGATGCAGACCGAATCAACTGCCCTATGGCATTGTACACTTCAAATGTACCAGACTCAGAGGCTAATATGTTGACAATCCCATCACTAGGATTAGGAAATACCTTCACTTGCAAACCTACCTCTTCACCACCACTAGCAATCATCCGCAACCATTCCAAACCTCCGGCAGTACTCCCCAATAGTAGATCCTGCTCTTGTCCAAAAGCCTTGCTCATACTGCTAATCCAGGTATTTCTACCCAAACGGGACGCTTGCTGCCTGTTGGGAAATTGAATAGTTACGGGCTGTCGCTCGGACTGATTCATAAAATCCGGAATAAACAACACTACTCCTCGCTGATCCACCGCATACAAATCTGGTCGAGTTCTAGGGATAACATGAACACTGAGATTTCGTGCAGCTGGACTGTCTGAGAAACCTAAAAATGAGCGCTCACGGAGCCGCAATTGAGGGTTGCCTTGCAGATTTGCTTCAAATAAAATCAACTCCCCTGTTTGTCTTGCCAACAAGAGAAAATCATTCCCTTCAAATGAAAACAACTCCACATGATCCAAAGGCCGTATACCTGTTTCAGGTATTTGTACTTCCCGCATCTGCTCAAATTGGGGACCGTCACCCATCCACACCCTTCGTGTTACAATTCGATTGATGGTATCGTAGCCTGAAATCCAGTAGGTCTGCCTTCCTGCACTTGTCAAAAACTCCTGATATTGTATGTCCGATAGCCTTAAACGACTCAAATTCAGGTAATCATCATTTAGTAGAGTCCATTGCTCATCCTTCACGGACCAACGTTGCGCATGTCCTCGTACACCTCCCTCAAAAACTTTATTTCCCGTCACAATCAACTCTCCATCTGATTGAAAACCTTTGAAAAAGGGTCGTGAATTTTCTCCCAAGTCAATCATCTCATCCTGTAAAAACCGTGACTTCGCATTGGTAAATGGAGCAATTGCAAAGACATTCTTACTGTAATCCGAACGAAAAGCACCAGCAAACTCCGAACTATTACTACTGATTATCAACTCATCCCTCCATAAAAATGCTGTATGAAAAACAGGAAACTCAGGCAATACACCATAAACTGGCATTTCTGTCGCAAACTCATCAAAAACTGGTTGGATGTTACTGCCTTTATTGGGCAAGAAATACAAACTACTGCATTCATCTCTACCCAACAGCAAATCAAACACGCCATCACCGTCAAAATCAGCATACAACATAGAATGTCCCCCAGCATGCTGAATACGCTGATTGACATCTCCTTGTGACGACACAGTTGACAATGGTAAGCCATTACAGGTGATTCCAAAGCTAAACTGCCCACAATCGCAAAACTCAAATCCTCCCCAGCGGAATTGAGGAAATGCAAATCCATCTACATCAGGGGTTCCTTTTCGCTCCATTGAGGTATTGAGATAAAACTCTAGAAAATCTCCCGATGCAAAATTGAAAGTAGCAATATCCAAGTCCCCATCCCCATCCAAATCCATAATTAAGGGAATATCCAAATTATTCGCCTGTAAATTTGACCCATTATCCAATCGAAGGAAGTTTTGAGCCAAGGTCCACTGTGGATTGGTAGCGCCTGAGGGTGTAGTATTTCGATATACCCGAATTCCAAAAGGACTGCTCGTAAATAAATCTTTTCTACCATCTCCATCATAATCCGCCAATACCAAAAAGCCATTGACGTCATCTGGAAAGACATACGCGAGTTCGGGCTGATGCTCAAAACCAGCTTCCACTACCTGAAAAACAGAAATTCTTCGCGCATTGATATCCCAAACCACCAACTCCTCTACACCATCTCCATTCACATCCATGGTTTGAAATTGCGCAGCATTGATACCTCCTGTGAAGGGAGTTGGGAGCTCTTTCCCGTCCATTATCACCGAAAAATTCTTTGCATATTCAAAAACTTGCTGCCCAAAAACTGGCAGGGAAAAGAAAATACATACACAACAAAGGAATAGTCTCATGAACTTTTAACACTCACAACAAATTAAACGATAGAAATTCACAATAGATAGGTCCAAAGCCCTAATTTTGAAAATCAAATTGCATATCCATGAATTTACAAGCCATCTACGATTGTTATTTAACTTGCTCAGGAGTTTCTACGGATACTCGAAAAATCGATGCAGGAAACCTATTCTTTGCATTGAAAGGCCCCAACTTTGATGCCAACAGCTTTGCAGCCAAGGCCTTGGAGATGGGAGCACAAGCAGTTGTCGTAGATGACCCAAGTGTTGCAGTGGATAGTGATGGCCGGTATTTTTTGGTAGAAGATACCTTGCGTACGCTTCAATTGTTGGCCAATCACCATCGCAAGCAATTTACCTTTCCAGTGATTGCTTTAACGGGAAGCAATGGAAAAACCACCTCCAAAGAATTACTGCATGCAGTTTTAAAACAATCCCTCAACACAGCTGCCACCACGGGCAATTTCAATAATCACATTGGTGTACCCTTAACCTTACTTTCCATTCCCTTGGAAGGAACAGAAATTGCCATCGTAGAAATGGGTGCCAACAAGCAAGGGGATATCCAAGAGCTTTGCGAGATTGCAGATCCTACCCATGGCTTTATCACCAATATTGGCAAAGCTCATCTGGAAGGTATGGGCGGACCGGAGGGTGTTTTAAAAACCAAAACTGAATTATTCCAACATCTTCGGGTGAACAAAGGGACGGTATTTATCAACTCCCAAGATCCTATCTTATCCAATATGGCCAAGCGCTTTGAAAATCCTGTGCTCTATCCAGCGAAAGGAGATTTTTGCGAGGTGAGCTTTGTCAGTGCAGATCCATTTGTAAAGTTTCAGGTGGAGGGGATGGAAGAGATTTTTGAAAGCTCGCTGATAGGTGCCTATAATTTTGGAAATATTGCGGCCGCACTCACCATAGGCAAATACTTTGGTGTTCCCATGGAAAAAGCCGTACAGGCGGTAGTTTCCTACACCCCTTCCAATATGCGTTCCCAATTGGTAGAGAAGCGCAGCAACCTTATCATCATAGACGCCTACAATGCCAATCCATCCAGCATGGAAGTAGCCATTGACACCTTCGGAAAGATGAGTGGTAAGCGTTACAAAATGATTATATTGGGAGATATGTATGAGTTGGGTGATGCTACTGAGGCAGAACATGCCAAATTGGGAGAACTGGTGAGTCAACACAACTTTGACAAAATCTGCTTTACCGGGAAACATATCCAAGCAGCCCTTGCCAAAGCTCCTTTCCGTTCACTCTACTTCCCAGATCCATTTTCCTTCCGCAATTGGCTCCAAGACTCCAAACTAGAAGACCACCATATCTTGATCAAAGGCAGTAGAGGGATGAAGTTGGAGGGTTTGGTAGATTTTATTTAAGAAAAGGAGCTTAGAATTTTATTGAAACTAATTTTTTCTTAAATTTCAGCATGAAAAGATTTTTGCTGCTACTTGTCCTTTGCCTTCTTTTTTCAGAGAGCTTTGCTCAAACCAAGTATTCTGGTGAGTGGTATTTCGATACCATAGCCCGCTCACCCTTGGATAGTTATAACAAACTTTCCTTTAACTATACTCCAATGACTTATCCCCTTGGAGAACAAGCAGCATATTATGTGAAGTTCAAGGAATTTGATCAGCTAGAAAAATTTGCTAAAGAAGTACCCAAGGATAAGGTGCGCGGAATTGAATTTAATACCTCCATGGAGTCTTTCCCTTCGGATTCTACACTACAAATCCTTGCTAAGTTTCCGAATCTAGATATCATTCAGTTCTCTTCTGGTTCCCTTTTCAATCGATTCCCTCAGAAAACTCAACATTTCCCTGCATTTGTCACTGAACTTACCCAAGTAAAAGTCCTCAGTTTTTACTTTCACGTGGACTTTTCTATGGATAATTTAGCCATGTACACCCAACAAATGCCCCAATTGGAAGGCTTGTTTTTTATCTCCTTGTACGATTCCATCGGTGCAGAAGTGCTTGACCATCCTTCCCTAACCAGTATTCTTTTGACGAGCACGAATTTTTTAGGACAAGAACTCCCGAGAAATTCCCGCATCAAAAACCTAGGGTTACTTTCTAGCAAACAGGATAGGAATATCAATGCTTCTATGGAGCAATTGAAAGCGTTCCCTAACTTAAGTAGCCTTTATTTGGATCATGCCAGATTGGAAGGAACTGGATACTTTGATCAGGTGAAAGACCTCCAAAAACTTGAAATCAAACTCTTGGACACGCTCATCCATACCAATTTTTATGAAGAGCTTGCTACGTTACAGCAACTGGAGAAGCTGGATATTTTCCATGAACTAAACGGAAATCAAAATCTAAGTCCTATTGGAAAGCTCACGCAACTAAAGCAACTTTCCCTCTCGCGCATCAATTCTCTGAAGGAAGTTGATTTTCTAAGCTCTTTGAAAAATCTTGAAGACCTTTCATTTTCTGAAAACCAGCTATCCATGGAAAACTTCAGGTTTTCAGCACTGCCCCAGTTAAAAAGTTTGAACATCAGTTATTGTACGGGACTTCAATTACATGCAGAGGCATTTAACAATCCAAATCTGGAAATGCTCATGTTGACTTCAAATGAATTAAAGGAGCTACCTTCCCTCAGTTCTCTGACAAAATTAAAAGTACTGGATCTTTCAAGTAATTTTTTAAGTTCGTTTAAACTTAGCGATCTCAATTCTCCTGACATAGAAACACTCACACTATCAGGCAATTCACTTAAATTTATATCGCTTGACCTTTCCAATTTCCCTAAATTAAAACACCTTGAGGCAAGCCGAAATTTAATTGAAAAAATCACTGACTCTTATAGAGTAAACACCTCTCTTGAATTACTCAATTTAGAAAGCAATCGCCTTGAATTTGTACCATCATTAGAAAATTTCAAGAACTTGAGGCTACTAAATGTAAACTTTAATCAGTTAGTAGAACTTCCTAGGGGAATGTATCAACTGAAGACACTTTTAGCAATGGATCAAGGAATTCTACAGCAGGAAGGTTCTCAAAAAATTAAGACATTGAAATCCTTATCAGAAGATTTTGAACAATTAACCCAATTGGAAGAAATCCAACTTCGCGGAAATCATCAAGTAAATCTAGCACCCCTTTGGAAATGCCTTGCTAACATGCCTCCAAATCATCCACTTTCGCTGGATTTAAGAGATATGGAATCCATGAGTTTGCCAGAGGGTGATTTTTGGAATACCATGAATTGGGGCTCTTTAGACCTCACTGAAAACAGAATCCCAAACATTCCTCAAAGCTGGTCCAAAGGATTGAATTTTGATTGGCTGGGCTTAGGGAAAATAATATCCTTACCGAAGACTCACGGTAGTTTTATGTTCAATTCCCCAAAAAGTTTTCAAGTGTTTTTGGACGCCCATGGTTTTGAAGCAAACCTTGATGGTATAAATAATGAGGAGTACATTGAGGCAATTCAGTACCTTATGAGAAGGTATTTACCAAATGATGCCCCTGAAATTATCTTTGATTTATACAATAAAGCTTACAGTAGGGATCCTCAATTAACGGAAAAGAAACTACAAATATCCGCTTTAGGAAATGCTGCATTTAAAAGCGGTAATTATGAGGTAGCCCTCCCGATTTTCTTGAAAGAACTGGAAAAGGAAATTGAATCTTCCCCACGTATTATAAATAAGATAGAAACGCTGATGAAAGGGCTAGAAACCATGTACAAGTCCTCCAATGAATATGAAAAACTGGCAGATCTTTGTGTTCAAACGGCAACTAGTGTAGGAATCAAAAAATATTTCCTGAAAGCCAGTCTTTTTACCTATCAAAAAAACCCAGTAAAGGCTGATTCTTTGGGTAATATTGCCTTGAGAAAATATAGAGAGGAAATTGATTTGATCAAAGATGGAAACGGGGAGAATTTAGGCAGGGCCTTGGATTATCTAGAAGCCGCCATAATTATCAATAGTAAGGAGCATATCGATGATGCCCTCCTGCTAAGCGAGGATTGGATGGTTGCAGATGAAAACAGGCAGGCGACCCTCAATCTTTTAAGCGGCATCATCGCAATCAATAAAGGGGATGCCTACAGTTCTCCGAAACCCCAACCTGTCAAAAATTGGAACTTCGACATGCTCAAAGATTGGACCGAACTGAACTCCAATCCTGAATTGAAAGAAGAATTGAAACAGTGGGTGAGTCTTTTTCAACAAAGCTCATAAAAAAACAGTTATTAAAAAAAATCCTCCAATGCACAACGAATACCTCCCCTTTCTCCAAGAACTTGCCAACAACAACCATAAGGACTGGATGGATGCCAATCGAGATTGGTATCAGACAGTCCGGAAAGCATTTTTGAAAGATGTGGAAGTCTTGTTGAGAGGTATCACTGCTTGGGAACCTGACTTGGCTACCTTGCAACCAAAAGATTGTATCTTCAGACAAAACAGGGATATCCGATTCTCTGCCAATAAAGACCCTTACAAAACAAACTTGGCAACCTATTTTGCACGAGGCGGAAAGAAATCCATGGGACCAGGATACTACCTACACATACAACCAGGCGCAAGTTTTCTGGCAGGAGGTATATGGATGCCTCCAGCGGACATCTTAAAAAAAATTCGTCAGGAAATCGACTATAATGGAGGACAGCTAACCGAAATTCTGGAAAATCCTTCCATCAAAAAACACTTCAATGGCATGGAAGGCGAACAACTCAAGACTTCACCCAAAGGCTTTGATGCAGACCATCCGTACATAGACCTATTAAAATTCAAAAGCTTTATCATCTCACGTCCTCTCAATGATGATGACATTCAGTCAGGGAAATTCATAGACATAGCACTTAGCCACTTTCAACTACTCCAACCCTTCCACAACTTCCTCCACCAAGCTTTGGACGAAGCGGAGAGCGGAGAGGGTTTGTTGTAGTCTCAAATAAAATTATTTTCTAATAAAAGTTCACGCTAAGAACGCAACGATGAACGCTAAGACCGCTATGATAGAATCACTAAACCTTAGCGAACGTAGCGAAAACCCGTTGCGGACGTTGCGTGAAACCTTTCTCGAAACCATTTACACCTGTTGATTCGTGATAAGTTTTGAAGTATATTTGATTGATATTCTTACTGGTATGAACATTTCAAAAGAAAAGATTAACCAAGTTAAAATGCTATTTGACAGCTATTCGCCTGTTAATAGAGCATATATTTTTGGTTCATATGCGAGAGGTGATGCTGACAAGGTCAGTGACGTGGATATTTTATTGGAGCTGAACTATGAACAGCACATTGGATTAGGAATTATCAAACTCAAAAATGATTTAGAAGAAATCCTTAAAAAGCCTGTTGACCTGCTTACCAGTAATGCCATTTCTAAACATCTCCAACCGTTTATCGAGCAAGACAAGCTACTAATCTATGAAAGGTAGAATCGGAGACTTCCAAAGAATTGCGCATATATTGGAGGCAATTGAGGAAATTGAAAATTACGTTTGGGATATTGATTTCAACACATTTAAAGAAAAATCGGTAATTAAATATGCCTCTATAAAGCAGCTGGAGATTATAGGTGAGGCTTCCAAACATCTTTCCAATGAATTTCAAGCCAAAACACCCCATATTAAATGGCGAGAAATAATCGGCCTAAGAAATTTTTTAGTCCATGAATATTTTGGTGTTGATGAAAAAATAATCTGGCAAATAATAACTGTGGACATCCCAGAGTTAAAAGAGAAATTGAAGTCTATTCCACATTAAAATATATTTGTGTGAATTCCGCACAATCTCCTTTATCTGCGAGAAATATTTGCCACAAAGGCTCTAAGACACAAAGAATACGACGATTAACACTGAGAGAATCATTAAACCTTAGCGAGCGTTGCGCCAATCCGTTGCGGGCGTGGCATGAAATCTCAAATAAATCTGCGCCAAATCCGCCCAATCTGTTTTATCAGCGAGGGAGTCACTTAGCCGCTACAGCCTCTATCTCAATCAACAAATCCGGATTAGCTAGCGCATGCACTGCGATGGTGGAGCGGGCTACCTTGTTTGGATTTTCCTCATTATTGAAATACTCCCCATAGGCGCGGAACCAATCGTCCCAATGAACCACTCCATTTTTATCGGGCACTAGATACACCCGTAAGAAAAATACATCCTCCATAGCAAAACCTGCTTCGCCTATGGTTTCCTTGATACGTTCTAAGATACCTATACTCTGCTCGTAGGTATTGCCATAGCGCTCATAAGTACCTGCCACTGCATCGGGATTTTTCACGGGTGCTACCAAACCTGAGGTATAGAAGTAGGATTTTCCCTCCGGAATAAATACTCCTCTCAAGATGGCTGCATCCGGTCTGTCGTAACGAACAATAATCGATTCCTCTTCCTCTCCATGATGATGGGTGGGTTGGCAAGCGATAACACTGGCAACAATCAAGGCACTCAAGAATAGTTTTTTCATGCTAGCATCGGTAAGTGTTTAACAAAAACGCCAAGGAAAACAAGTTAATGGAATCCTTGGCGATTGATTTTTTATAGAGCTGATTATGCTTCAGTAGCTACTTTCACATCCTCATAGCGCTTTACACGTAGGATGAAATCGCTCAATACATTCATATAATTGATAAAGGCATCGTAGGGAGTATCATAAGGACTGAAATACGCGTGTACTGCTCCATCAGAGAAGAATTTGGTGCTCATGTAGTAGAAATGATCGGAAGTTTGCAAGTAATTCCAATCCCGCTGCAATTCCTCATCTTCAATTTCCGCCATGCGCTTTTCCACTTCATACAGCTTGGTAAATGCTTCATTTTGAAGATCATTCCCTAGCCAAGCGGTCAAATCCCGCTCTTCATCCGCCCAAGAAATAGGAATCGGAACTTGTATCGGTGCAACTGCTTTCGCTCCAGCCAAGACTTCTGATGGAGTAGAAAATGTAAAATTGGTATGTGCCAAAATCGCTCCAGGTAACAGACGCATGAAATCAAAAATCCCAGTCTCTGCCCACTGATGCTCACCAAAGGTCTCATAATCCATGAATAGATTGACTACTTGATGTTCTTGCGGTACAGCATTCATCCAATTGACAAACTTCTCAATAGTAAGCGGGTGTTCGGACCAAGACTTATCACTGAATCTAAAAGCGATATCGTCACTCAATAAGAAATTTTTCAATAAAATTTTCAAGTCAGGATTGGTCGAGTTATGGTAAACAAAGTTCGGCGACTTCCAACCCAACACGTGTTTGGCACCCTCTGTCAACATTCCTTTGAAACCCATCTCTGCTACCATTGCACCAATTTTATCTGAATACACCAATTCAGTATTTCGGAAAACCTTGGTTTCATATCCATTGAATAAGCGCTTGATTTTCTCGGAGTGGTTTTCTACCATCCGCTTAAATTCAGCCTTACTCTTCAAGGAACAAAGGGCGTGGGCATCCGTTTCTGCCAACAGCTCCACTTGCCCTGTGGCAACCAAGCGTCGGAAGCTATCCAATACATCCGGTGCATAGGCTTCAAATTGATCCAAACAAACACCCGAGATAGAAAAGGCTACTTTAAACTTACCCGGAAATTGCTGAATCATTTCCAACAGCAAGGCATTCATCGGCAGGTAACACTTCTGTGCTACTTTTCGGATAACAGACTTATTGAGGTAATCATCCCAATAGTAATGATCCTCTCCTATATCAAAAAAACGATAAGGCTTCACCCGAAATGGCTGATGTACTTGAAAGTAAAAACAGATGGTTCTCATGGTTGTTCTTGGTGTAATTTTTCGTAAACAGTCACTAATTTGGCAGCTACATGCTCCCATTTCAAATTTTTCAACTCTTCACTACCGAGTTCCTTAAACATCTTGGCGATACTCTGATAGTGCAGGAGTGCAAAAATGGCATCAGCCATCGCATCCACATCCCAAAAATCAATCTTTATGGCATTTCTCAACACCTCGGACACACCCGATTGCTTGGAAATGATTACAGGGGTATTATGTCGGACAGCCTCCAAAGGAGCAATCCCAAAAGGTTCGGAAACTGAAGGCATCACATACACATCAGACATTGCATACATATCATCCACATCCTGTCCCTTAAGGAAGCCGGTAAAGTGGAATTTGGTACCCATGCCGAGTTCAGCCACCCGCTCAATCATGCGATTCAACAAATCTCCATTTCCTGCCATCACAAAGCGTACATTAGGATCTCGGTCGATGACCTTTTTGGCAGCCTCCACGAAATATTCGGGTCCTTTTTGGAAAGTGATCCGACCAAGGAAGGTGACAATCTTCTCTGGTACTTTTTTCTTGACTTTGGATTCAATGATACTGGCATCCAATACCGCATTGTGTAGGACGCTGACCCTATCCGGATCCACCCCATATTTCTCAATTACCAAGTTTCTTGTCAGGTGACTCACCGCTACCACATGATCTGCCGCTAACAATCCCGCCTTCTCCATTTCATAGACAGGGCCTTGTGCACCACTTTCCCCTGCTCTATCATACTGCGTAGCATGGATGTGGCAAATCAAGGGCTTCCCACTCATTTGTTTGGCTGCAATGCCAGCAGGGAATGCCAGCCAATCGTGGGCATGGATCAAATCATGCTCTTTGGATTTAGCAATCTGCGTGGCTACCAAAGCATACCTAGCAACCTCCTCCATCAAGCTCTTGCCATACTTTCCGGAAAATTCATACTTATTGGAAAATACGGACTCCTCTACATCCGTGCGATGATGCATAGTGTAATCCGTATATTTTTCAAATTCTTGTGGGCCTAGGTACGGAACCAAAAAACTATTGATCTCCAAATAGGTCATGTTTTGCCAGGTGTCAATGAAATTTTTCTCCCGATAATCGATTTCCACATCACTGGCATTGACAAAATCGGCCACAGGTTCCTCGTCGCCCCATAATTTGGGAACTACAAAAATGATGTCTTGCTTGTGATGCACGAGTCCTTTGACGAGCCCGTAACAAGCAGTTCCAAGACCACCCGAAATATGTGGAGGAAACTCCCAACCAAACATTAATACTTTCATAAAAAAGCCTATTTATAATTTACTGACAAGATGCATCATTCGAAGTAATTCTCCCACACTCCAAGCTTGGGAGATGGAGCCTTTCGGCCTATGAGGAGGATCACCGTCATAGATTTCGGCAACAGTACCTATTCCATATTGGGTCATCACCCCATCAAATCCTTTGATAATTTTTTCTACAAAGTGTTTTCCTGACTTTCCATGTAACTTTAAATACCCCTCTACAAAATGTCCCAACAGCCATGGCCAAACAGTTCCATTATGATAAGAAATGTCCCTTGTAAATTGATTTCCGTGATAATATCCTTTGTAGCCTGGATCATCAGGAGCTAAAGAGCGGATTCCTCGATTGGTAAGCAACTTTGACTTAACTACCTCTAGGATGGATTCCATTTGCTCATCTTCCAAAGGAGAAAACGGCAAAGAGGTAGCAAATATCATATTCGGTCTGATAGACCAATCTTTGTAGGTTCCTTCCACATAATCAGCCAGATATTTCCTCTTCTCACTCCAAAATACTTCTACGAAGGAGGTCTTTACCTGTTCCGTTAAAGCGAGAATTTCAGGATCTTTCGTGAGAGAACCATAAAAGCACAAGGCATTGTACCAAAGGGCATTAATCTCTACAGGCATACCAATCCTTGGTGTAACGGGGCCATCAGAATTTACCGCATCCATCCATGTGAGGGCTATTCCATCTTCTCCACCCCAAATCAAGCCATTACCCATCATGTGAATACCAAAATCAGTGCCCGCACGATATCCATCAATGATCCCTTTCATTTTACCTAGGTATCGGTTTTTGATGGTTTTTTCATCTCCAGTAAACTCGATGTATTGCTGTAAAGACCAGAAAAACCACAATGGAGCATCCATAGAGGCCATATTACGCATCACCCCACTGCCCACATTAGGAAAAAGAGGACCATGTAAATCTTCCACCATGGTATCCATCACCTCTAAAAATGTAGCTTTATCGCCCTGTGTCAACAATAAGCCAGGGGTAGCCACGAAGGTGTCTCTACCCCACCAACCAAACCAAGGATATCCTGCAATGATGTGGGTCTTTCCATCTCTCCGCTGTACAAATTGTCCAGCAGAGTTTTTCAGGCAGTTTTCAAAATTATTGCGTGGTACTCTACGCGATAACTCCTTTTCAAAGGCTTTTTGTCTCGTCGCAGGATCTGCCTCTACCAAGCCTGCCGAGAAAATCACTGATTCCCCTTTTTTAATATCGAATTCAAAGTAGCCGGGAACAAACAAATCTTCCTGGTATTCATAGCCTCGTTCCCGCTCCATGATGTATTCAATATTGTAATACCAATCCGGTTTTGCTACAAACTCGTTTTTCTTCGAAATCTGCATGAAAAGCGGGGTATATTCCGGGTAAAGTTGAACAGACACCCCATTTTGAACCTTGGTAGCTTCTTTGTTGATTCTATCATTTGCTTTACAGAGGTTATGATATCCTCTAAAAGCCAAAAATGGATTGATGCGGATTTTGGTTGGAGAATGAGCCTCCAACAACGTATAACGAATCATCACCCGGTCACGCTTGGTGTCCAAAATCAATTCTTTTTGAAGGAGCACTCCACCTACACGGTAGGTCAATTTTGGAATTGGCTCCGTATCAAAATCCTCCAAATACTTGTGGCCTCTAGGGAAATAGTTTCCAGGGTACTTACTTATACCTAGGTTAAAACTGGCCCCTCGCTGAATCACTGTCTCATGTACAGTCGAGAGCATCACATGCAGCTGCTCATCCAATTGTGGCTGTGGTGCGACAAGCAAACCATGATACTTACGTGTATTACAACCAATAATTGTAGTGCTGGTATAACAACCACCACGGTTCGTCCGGATAATTTCCCTATCCAGTGAATAGTTCAGGTTTATTAATTGGGTTTTGTCAAAATGTATATAACTCATAGGTAAAAGTTTGAGAACAGGCTTAAAAATACCTTTTTAGATGGGAAAGAAAAACTATTGGAGACAAAAATAAAGGTTATGTTTCCATAACCTTTTTATCAATCATCAGGAGGCGTACGACTCCTTTTGAACTTCTTCAAGATTTTTTAATGATTCCTCAAACTTTAAAAAGTACTCTTGTACAAATTTAATATTGACTGGATTTAATTTTGGAAATCGCGGAGAAGATTTAAATAAAGTAAACATCGCCTTTCGTTGTTAGTTTTTAACCATTTATACAATTTTTGTGCCATTTGGGTTTACTAGGGAGTCAATCGTATAAAAAAAATCCCCTCACATCGGGAGGGGATTTTGGGTGGAAGACCGGGTTCGAACCGGCGACCTCTGGTGCCACAAACCAGCGCTCTAACCAGCTGAGCTACAACCACCATTTTACAATCATTCAGGACATCTTCCCGATTGGACTGCAAAGGTAATATATCAGCGCAATCAAATCAAAATCTTAACTCAAATTTTTTCGTGTAAATTTCAATCGTTGTCCCTTTACTTCCTCATGAAATGTCCCATTTTCGTACGCCAAGTGACCGGAAACAATTGTGTGTGTGATAGATGAACGAAAAGTGTGTGCCTCAAATGGTGACCATCCGCATTTGGATAACACATTCTCTTTTGCAACCGTCCATGGCTTATCCAAGTCCGCAATTACAATATCTGCATAATAGCCAGGTCTCAAATACCCTCTTTTTTCAATTTCAAACAAAATTGCCACGTTATGACACATTTTTTGAACAATCATTTCCAGACTGATTTTCCCAGCATGGTACATATCAAGCATTGCCACCAAACTATGTTGCACTAGAGGACCTCCAGAAGGTGCTTTTCCATACATTTGTCCCTTTTCCTCCATGGTATGAGGCGCATGGTCTGTGGCAATAACATCAATATGCCCATCAATTACACCTTGGAATACCCCATCTCTGTCTTCCTTGGTCTTTACAGCTGGGTTCCATTTGATGAAATTCCCCTTTTCTTCATAATCCTCCTCACTGAACCACATATGATGAATACATGCCTCCGCTGTTATTCTCTTTTGTTCCAAAGGAAGATTTTTATCAAATAACTTCACTTCCTCAGCAGTACTGATATGCAATACATGCAATTTACTGCCATATCGTCTCGCCATATCCACTACACGCTTACTTGCATCATAGCATGCCTCCGCTGAGCGGATTTTTGGATGATATTTCACAGGAATATCCTCCCCAAACTCAGCCTTATATTTTTCTAAGTTAGCTTTGATAATGTTATCATTCTCACTATGGGTAGCGATCAGCAGCTTGCAATCTCTGAAAATACGTTCCAAACTTTCTTGGTTATCCACCAACATATTCCCTGTGGAAGACCCTTGAAAAACTTTGATACCACAAACATTTTCAGGATCTACTTTAAGAATTTCCTCGATATTATCATTGGTAGCCCCAAAGAAGAAGGAATAATTGGCTAAAGATTTTTCTTTGGCTATGGCAAACTTATCTTCTAACAACTCTAACGTGGTAGCTTGGGGTACCGTATTCGGCATTTCCATGTAGGAAGTGATCCCTCCCGCCACAGCTGCCTTACTTTCAGTGTAAATCTCTGCTTTATGCGTCAAACCTGGCTCTCTAAAATGCACCTGATCATCTATAACACCAGGGAAAACATACTTTTCTACCGCATCAATATGAATATCAGCTTCATGATCAGATAGATTTTCTCCAATGGCGAATATCATTCCATCTTGAATAAAAATATCACCTCGGGTAATCTTACCTTCATTTACTATATTTGCATTTGTAATTAAGATCCGCTTCAAGCTCATAGTTGTCTGAATTTTTGATTACCAAATTAATGGCTAAAAATTAAAAATGCAGCCAACTAAAAAAAAATATTCTAAACACACCAACTCATGTCCAGTACATCCCCCACTTTTGACCAGTTTAAACTCAACAAGCAGTTGTTGGAAGCCATCAAGGATGCTGGATACTCCAAACCAACTCCTATTCAAGAGCAGGCCATTCCGTTGGCTTTGGCCGGACATGATGTATTGGGAATAGCACAAACGGGCACAGGAAAGACTGCTGCCTATGTGTTGCCTTTGTTGATGAAAGTCAAATATGCACAAGGCATGCATCCCCGTGCATTAATCTTGGCTCCCACCAGAGAGTTAGTTATGCAAATCGAGGAGGCTGTGCAGACTTTTGGTAAATACACCGATATCCGATACGTTTGCTTGTTTGGCGGATTGGGACCGAAAACGCAGATTGAAAAAATTCAGGAGGGTGTTGATATTATCATCTCTACTCCTGGCAGATTTTTAGACTTGTACACCAAAGGAGAAATCTTCACCAAGGAACTTAAAACGATGATCCTGGATGAAGCAGATAAAATGTTGGACATGGGATTCATGGGGCAAATCAGAGCGATCCTGGAAGTAATCCCTGTCAAACGCCAAAACCTACTATTCTCTGCCACTTTTGGAGGCAAAGTAGAACGCTTGTCTCACGAATTTTTAGAGTTTCCAGAACGCATAGAGGTTTCACCTGAAGCCATGACAGCCGACACGGTACATCAGGTGAAATATATGGTACCAAATATCAAAACCAAAATCAACCTACTAACCCACCTTTTAGAAGACACTTCCTTAGAGCGTGTGATCATTTTCACGAAGTCTAGGAAGAATGCAGAATCAGTATTCAGCTACTTGGATCGAAAAGACATGGGTACTATTCGAGTCATCCATGCCAACAAAGGTCAAAACACCCGAATCAATTCTATTGAAGATTTTAAATCAGGAGAAATAAGGATTCTTGTCGCTACGGATGTGGCTGCCAGAGGGCTCGACATTTCCATGGTCAGTCATGTGATCAATTTTGATGTTCCCTTGATTTATGAAGATTATGTACATAGAATTGGAAGAACTGGTCGGGCGGAAAATGACGGTTTTGCCATTACATTTGTGAATCCAGCAGAAGAGTTTCATTTTCAAAGAATCGAGGAAATCATCCGAATGGAAGTTCCTGTTATTCAAATCCCGGCAGAAGTCAAAGTTCCTGAAACTCCTTTTGAAGAAAAGCAGGCCTATGCACGGGAGATAGACGGACAGAAAAAGAAAGACAATCCTGATTACAAGGGTGCCTTCCACGAGAAAAAAGCCCGTCCAAAATCCAACCCCCAAGCCAAAGCTCCCCGAGGCAACAAAAACTCCAAAGCGAAAAGAAACCGTAATCAGCTAAAAACGCAAGGGAATTATAAGAAGAAAGGATGAGGTTGGAAGTGAACAGTGAGTAGTGAGTAGTGAACAGTGATTGGTTAGTGAACAATGAGTAGTGAACAATTCTTATAATAAAAGAAAAAACCAGCCCTATAAACGAACTGTGTTTTGACTCTGGTTTTGATGTCGTTTAGTTTAGAATAACTTTTCCAAAGTTCTGTTCACAGTTTCAGCTTTAACTTACTTCTAATCAAACGTTGGAAAAGTTTCATTTCAACTTGCATTCTTATCTAAAAGATATTAATTCTTGTTTCTTGACTCTTGTTTCTTGTTTCTTATTTCTACTACCCAAATCCCTACATGGTACATTGTACTTGGTACTTGGTACATGTTAGTGATTAGTTGATTGAGTGATTAGTACTATGGTCAACTGTCGACTGTCAACGGTTCGGCTATTGGTTAAAATACAATTACTCCTATTTATTACCTGAATCCCTACTTGGTACATGGTACTTTGTACTTGGTACTTGGTACATAGTAGCGCTTAGCTAGGACCTAACTGTTCACTGCTAACTGTCAACTATAATTGCTCACTGTCCACTGTTCACACCCCCTACGCTCCAGGCTCATAGAGTAGCGTACCACTCTCAAAATCAAATAGTGTCAGCTGTCTCAGTTCATAATAAGCCAACCAATATTCTCTGAGCGCACGGATATAAGCCCGCTGATTGCTATCTTTGTCTCGCTGAGCAATATCTAAGTCTGTGAGAGAAACATTCCCGGTTTGATACCGCTTCAAAGCAGATTCATAGCGTCGCTGAGCAACGGAGGATGCTGTTTTGGAAATACTCAGGCGCTCCTTTAATACCTCAAAGTTTTTTACCTTCGTGAAAATCTCCTGCTCAAAATTGATCAAATCCTGCTCTACGGTGTACTCCACCAAGTTCTTGTTGGCTTGAGCCAATGACATCCTAGCTTTATTTCTTCCCCAGTCCAAAATCGGCACGGATACCGCCAAATTGACCAAGGCTTGCGTATTGGGATTAGTGTAGATTTCCTGCCAAGTAAGGGCTGCATTATTGAAACCATAGCTCGCAGACAAATTTACTTGAAATTGTTCCCCTCTCGCTTGAGCTAATTGAGCATCTGCTTCCGTTCTTCTGCGGTCAAATCCCAAAGACTGCGCACGATTTTGATACGCAAACTCCAAAGCCAGATTCACGTCCACCAAAAAATCATTGATATTTTCAGGCATCTCCAAAGAAATATCGGCACTTTCGCTAAACCCCAAATTACTTTTCAAAGCCAAAGCGCTGGTCTCCATATTTACCCGCGCCTGGGCGGCTTCTTGCTTAGCTGTGAGAAAATTCAACTCTGTCTGCAGTAATTTATCTTCAAAAGTCACACCCATCTCATACCGCGCACGTTCAATGCGTAAAATCTCCTCATTATTGGTCAAGTTGGCCATGGCAATTTCAAAATTCACTTGTGCATCTAGCAAATCAAAAAACAAGGAGGTTGAAAAAGCACTCAACCGCTCCATTTCTTCCACATATTCCCGCTTACTCTCTTCAAAAATCAGAGGTTCGATCTTTTTATCCCACTTGAAGCGATTGTAAGCGAAGATTGGTTGGTCCAAGCGCACATTAACCGGTACCCCTTGCCAACGAGTAGTAGTACCACCGACACTTTCAAAGTTATCAAATCGGTTGGTCGACGTATTGACCGACAACAACCCTCCCGTTGGAGCTACCACCTGCTGTAAACCGAGCCCAACATCCATCAGGTTCTGTCGGATATTCAAAAATTGGATATCACCATCCGGTTGAGTTATCGCTGTAAATTCTTGTCTGAAACTAGGCAAAATCCCATTCAAACGTAATTGGGGATTATAATTGGAACGAAAAAAGCGATATCTCCAATACATATTTTCCCGCTGCGTTTGAATCCGAAGAGATTCCGGAGACAAGGCTTTGGCTCGGGCAACTACTTCTTCGAGGTTATACCTTATTTTATCTTGTGCTGATACTGGATTGCCTATCCATAAAAAACCTACGATGCAGAGTGTAAACAGTTTCTTCATATCATTCTCTAATAGTTGATTAGCTGATTCGGGTTACAATATCGCATTTTTTATTAATTACCGAACGAATTAGTCTTAAAAATTCTTAATTCAATGGGATCCTCTCTCAGAAAATGAGACCTTAGGTTAGGCTTTTCTAATTTTTGAACAGTAATTTGTCTTTATGAAAGCAGTAATCAGTTTTGTCATCCGGTATATTCCAAGAAAATACTTACAGCTCGTTTCTCATTTTTTTCTCCGCGTATTAGCCATCTTTTACACGGGCAATATGGTGCAATGCAATGTTTGTGATAGCCAATTTCGGAAATTTCTACCTTATGGAAGAAAGGCTCGAGAAAATGCACTTTGCCCCAATTGCTTGGCATTGGAAAGGCATCGATTGATGTGGCTATTTTTGCAACAAAAAACCAACTTTTTCACTGCTTCGTTGAAAGTCCTTCATATTGCTCCTGAACTTTGCTTTATTGAACGCATGCAGGCTTTACCAAACTTGAATTACATCACAGGAGATATTGAATCGCCTTTGGCAACGGTCAAAATGGATGTGCATCAAATCCCTTTTGAAGACAATTCCTTTGATGTGGTTTTTTGTAATCATGTCATGGAACATGTGGATGATGATATCCTAGCTTGTAAAGAAATTAATCGCGTGTTGAAACCCAATGGTTGGGGAATAATCCAAAGTCCCGTTTATGATCTTGAAGAGACTATCGAAGACAAAAGCATCACAGATCCCCGAGAACGAGAGCGTTTATTTGGTCAGCGGGACCATGTGCGGAAATACGGGAAAGACTACGCCAAACGCTTGAGTCAATCAGGATTGCTTGTGGAGGAAAACCTATTTGTCCTGCAATTGGATCCAAAACTTGTCAAAAGACATGCCCTTCCTCCTCAGGAAATTATTTTCTACTGTAAAAAAGGTTTATGATTTGCGCAGCCAAGCCCAAGCTAGCCCTTTTGCATAAGCTGATAATTGGGCAATAGAAAGTGGGATAGCTAATAATCCAACAATAGGATTATTGTGCTGAATTGTAGCACCGTAAAAAATCAAGCCTAACCAAAAGCTAAAAACTAGTAATTGCAGATAAAACAGCGTAGGTGACAACCATGCCATCACTAGCATGGACAAACAAAACAATAAAAAAGCCAACGGTAGCAAATGCACCAACTTTATGGCCTCTGGATGATACGTAGATACATTCACACGATTCCTACCAAAGCTGAATCCTTGCCTGATAAATGCAATTATTCCTGATTTCCGCTTATGATACACAAAAGCATCGGCAATCAGCTCTAATTTAAACCCAGCCTTTTTAATCCGAATACTGAGTTCTATATCTTCCCCCTGATTGGGATCAATAAAGCCTCCAGTTTTTTCAAAGACTTCTCTGGAAAAACCCATATTATAGCCCCTAGCCTGGTATTTACTAGGGTCTTGTAACTTCCCTCGGATACCTCCTGTAGTCCAAAAAGAGGTCATAGCATAATCCATGGCTTTTTGAAGGATAGAGAAATCCTCGTGGGCAGCATCTGGACCTCCAAAAGCATCCAACCTTCGTTCCCGAATAGCTGATTCAACTTTGGTCAAATAGTCAGACGGAATAATACAATCAGAATCGAAAAAGATAAAATAATCTCCCTTGGCAAGCGCTGCACCTCTATTTCTGGCAAAACCTTGACCGACATTTTCAATCCATTGATAGGTAATTTGAATGTCTTTTTCAAAGGACTTGACGATGGCTTCGCAGGTATTTTCAGAGCCATCCTCTATTACTATAACCTCAAAATTACTCATCTCTTGCATCCGTAAACTTTCCAGTAATTCACGGATTTCATCAGGCCGATTATATACCGGTATGACAATGGAGAAAAACATCAGTCTTTGAAATTAAGCTTGGACTCAATGGTATAATCTGCTTTTCGACTATTATTAGAAGCCATCAATTCTGCTAGAAAACCGGTTAAAAACAGCTGAACTCCCACAATCAATGCAACTAAGGCCAAAAAGAACAAGGGTTGCGCCGTAATCTCACGTACAGGCAATTGATTGGCTAGTCCATATAGCTTTTTCCATACCAACCATACGGTAATAAAAAAACCCGTTAAAAAAGAGATGGTACCTAATGTACCAAAGAAGTGCATGGGCTTCTTTTTGTAGCGATGCACAAAGGAAACAGAAATAAGATCTAGGAATCCATTGATAAATCGCTCCCAACCAAATTTGGTAACTCCATATTTTCTAGGCCTATGCTCGACTACTTTTTCACCAATTTTGGTAAATCCCTGCCATTTGGCAATGAGGGGAATATAGCGGTGCATTTCTCCGTAGATGTGGATATTTTTAACAACTTTTTTGCTGTATGCTTTGAGCCCACAGTTGAAATCATGGAGTTTGATGCCTGAAATCCATCGGGTAACTCCATTAAAAAACCGAGAAGGTATGGTTTTACTAATTGGGTCTAAGCGCTTTTTCTTCCACCCGGAAACTACTTCATAGCCTTCCTTCTGAATCATGTCATACAAGGCAGGAATTTCATCAGGGCTATCCTGCAAATCTGCATCCATGGTAATGACTACCTCTCCTGAAGCAACTGCAAAACCCATATCGAGGGCGGCAGACTTCCCAAAGTTTCTTGCAAAAGAAATGGCTTTCACCTGAGGGTCGAGCTGGGCTAACTTTTGGATGACGTCCCAGGATGCATCGTTACTCCCGTCATCTATAAACAGCAACTCATAGGCAAAAGAATGATCTGTCATCACCCGCTGCAACCAATTGTATAACTCGGGAAGAGATTCCTCCTCATTAAAAACAGGAATGATAACAGATATATCGATGTGCATATTTTTGATTAGTAATCTAAAGACTTATCTCTTTTTTTAAGGATAGCACCTACAATTAAAGCTAAAATAGCATACACTATGGATGCAATACCTACTGCTTTTAATTGTCCTGACAGGGTATATCCGGATTCGATACCTTGACGCATTTCGTCAAGCTGCGCAGAGGTAAGTGCTCCTTCTCCGGCGAAACGCTCCGTCATGCTGACCACACTTTCGAGTTGAGCCTCCGTAAGCACCCCTGGTAGAGAGGGATCAATTACATTATAGAGCAGCTGTAAGCCTACCGTCCCCAAAATAATGGAGACAAGCAATGCAACAAAACTAAAATTAAAAGCAGGACCAAACTCCATATAGCCTCCGATAGATTTACGGTATTGTATACCCAAGTAAATCAAAATGCCCAATGCAAGACCAAACTGAATAAACTGATTTGTACCTGCCACAATTGCTGTTGGCTCTATAAAGTAGGTAACAAAGGTGATTAATAGACTAACGACACCTAAGATAATACCGGCATTTAAGCCTGCTTGAAAAGGAGTTTGTTGATTTTCCATATTAGACCTTATTTTTTCTTAAAATTATCGAAATTATGATAGTAAAAAATAGTCCTGGAACAATTTTCCAAAGAAAATCATTAAGAGCTATATCTAAAGGCTTCATTTGCTGTACATTTTTCAAAGTAATCGTAAAAGACTCCTCCCCCACTTGATTTTTGATCATCTCCTCATTTACTTCTAAAACTTGCAATTTCAGCGCCTTCAAGGTCTCGAAAGCCTCTGGATTCAGCAATAAATAAATCAAAATACCTATACCCGAAACCAACGCAATACCCATGTAAATCAAAAAACCAACAGACATGCCATGGGCAAAACTCAAGTAACCTTCGTTATAATATCTTTTAAAAAACCGAATGCCTAAAAAAAGAAAAACAGGTGTAAGTATATAGCCTAACAACATGGAAAAGTTGGCTGCATCATAACCCAAGCTTCCAAACAGAATAAAGGCAATCAAACAAAAGCCGCCACCAATCAGGGCAAACTTATAGGAGGACTCTAAATAGCTATTCATGAAAATTGTTCAAACTTTCCTTTACCCAACATATACTTCACTTTTCCTTTCAATGTTGTATTCCACCAAGGATGATTGAAAGATAAACTTTCATTGCTTTGGGCATTGTAATCCCATATTTCTTCCGTGTCAAATATTGTTAGTGTGTCAGATTGAATAGGAAGACCAAGAACCTGAGCCGGCCCTGTGGTGATTTTTTCAATAAGCAGTTCCCAAGGCAACTCGGTTGATAAACTGACCAAAGCAGGCAAAAAGGCCTGTAAACCAATCATCCCAGGACTGGCATAATCAAATTCCACTTGCTTAGCATCCAAATCCTGTGGCTGATGGTTGGATACAAGGGCATCAATAGTCCCATCTTTTAAACCTTCAATCAGGGCATTTCTATCTTCTAAACTTCTTAGTGGTGGAACCACTTTGAAATTGGAGTCAAAACTCATCAAATCTGCGTCTGAAAATATCAATTGATAGATAGAGACATCAGCAGTAACATTCAGTCCTTCCTTTTTAGCTTGGCGAATCAATTCTACAGATTTGGCTGTATTGATAGTTTGAAAGTGAAGCCTACCCCCAGTGTATCGTAGAATTTCAAGATTCCGCTGAACCGAAATATCCTCTGCTAAATTTGGCAATCCTTTGAAGCCTAATTGGGTTGAGATTGCGCCCTCATGCATCTGACCAAACATGGCAATCAATGGATCATAGCTGTGGTCGAAGAGGATGCCATCAAATTTTTGCAAATACTGCAAGGTTTTCATTAAGCGATCAGGGTTCGATAAGGGCTTGATACCATCTCCGAAAATCCGTACCCCTTGGGCATGTAAATCCAAAATATCTGTAAAATCCTCGCCCTTGGCATCCTTGGTTACGCTCGCATGAACAATCAATTCTGTCAACCAGTGGGCAGCTTTGGATTTTAGAAATTCAACTTCGTTTTTGGTTTGGGTGACTGGATGGTTGTTGGGTAAAACCACTGCTTTGGCAAATCCACTGACTTTCAATACTCTCCCCAAGGTATCTAAAGACTCTTTGTATTCCTCACCAGGCTCTCCTGACATACAGCGTAGATCTATCCAACCCATAGACGCAAAAAACTTTGAGCAATCAATACTCGAATCCACAATCGCATCATTGGAAATGGATGCGGCGAAGATGCCGTCTCTAATAATGTAATTCTTTGGTGGAAGGATTCCTTGGGGTGTGATCAGCCGAAGCGAGGTAAGTGCTAGAGTCATGCTTTTTTCCTTTGTGCAAATCTGCAATATAATTCATAAAATGAAAAATATATTGTCAATATACCCAAGGATAAATACTCCTTGGGCCATTCCTCTGGCTCAAGTCAAGAAGATACTTACTGGAAAGTAGGATTCCTTATTAGTCTTGAACCTTCTCACGAAGCTCATAGATGGGGTAAGATTGATAGTCATTTTCAGTTTCATGTAGGTCTGCCTGATCCATGGAAACCTCTTTGATTTGATCGGGAGTGATTCTAGGGAGGCTTATCGCATGGACCAACTCAAAATTTTTAACTGGGTCTAGCTGATACAATAAGGTATCTCCATAGAGAATGGTAGAAACAGTGGAAGAAAACTGATCAGAGAATACTAATTTCTGGAAATTTTCACTTGGTAGATGGTCAGAAAGTCTTCCTCTTCATCTAAGTTGGTTGGCTTAAGAAACCAAAGTTGCTCATCTCTAACAAGCCACTGTCTATCCCTCAGATTCGCAGGTAAAACAACATCATCCAACAAATCCCCTTCTTTGGTTAGCACCAACATCCGGGGAGGAAAATCTTTCCTCATGGCAGGAATCATCTCCATCCAAGGCAATCCTTCATAAGGCATTCGATGAATTTCTGGTATACCAGGGAAAAATGTTGTCAGAACATAGTCATTGGTGGTTTTAAGATTTTCAAAAAGTCCAGAATAAGCATCTGGACTGATCATCCGTGGATCTACGGACTTCATCTCCTCTCCCTGATTGTAATAATAATCTGGAAGCTCAAAATCAATCTTTCGGATCAACTCATAAGGAGCTGTGGAAGCATAAATTTTCAAAGCTGGTTCTACCCCTTGAATGACATACAGTTGTTGATCCGAAAAAGCCATTCGCGGAATCATATGGGCAATATCATGTCCTTGTCCATTTTTAAATAGGCTATTTTCATCAAAGGTTAAGAATGATTCGACTTTCCTGGCAGTTGTGTCAAACCAAGCTAACGAAGTGTATGTATTATAAAATTCAGGTAAATTCCTCGGAATGGACCCTCTTCCTGCTCCAACAGTCAGAATTCTATTCCCAACCCAATAGAACTCTTGATCAGCTGCGGCCCTTCCGGAGAATGAGGGCATTACATTTTCCTGATGCTTTCCACCATGGATGAGCATTCCATCCAGACTGTATGTATACACACCCTGATTAGAAATCACAGTAAATGAGTTTCCGTCAGGGTCGAACTTTCCTGCGCCTATTGGAAAAACACCATAGCTATCAGGTATATCCCCTGATTTGCTGAATATTTGCAAAACGTTTCCATCAAAATCGGCTATGACAAACTCACGAGTTTGTCCATTCATTAATAGAATTTTTTCAGATCCTGGGTGGATATCCATCAAATTAGCCATCCCCAAATAATCCACTCGAATGGAGTCCATGATGATCAATTCAAACGACCCATCTGTTGAGGAGTCAGTTTCACTTGTCCCACAAGCAAACAAAATCGAACTTACCAAAAATAGAATGAGAAGTATTCGCATGATTTTTTTCTTTAAAATTAAGAAATTAGGAGTTAAAAAGCAAAGAAAAGAGGCCTACTGAATTTGGAATGGTAAAGGATGAAGGATGAAAAAAGTGAAATATGCTTGTTTCGACAAGCTCAGCACAAGTGCGCGAAATAAATTGATATATGCCTACTTAGACAAGCTCAGCACAAGTTGCGGCTATATATTATGGGCATGTAAAAAGGAAAGTCTTCTCAAAAAAATATTAAGTATTTTTAATTACTGTCGTCCGAAAACGGAATTGGGTAAAATAATTTGATCTTGGAATAGTACCAAAATGAAAGATGGGGAGCTTTTTGGAGCTATCTCATCTTTTTTCTATTGTTGATTCGACCACAGTTACACTTTGCAAAGATATTCTCAAAGGAGCCGGACGGAATCCACTATGTGGAAAGAAGAAAGGAGGAGCCAAGATTTTCGTATCTTAGTCGGATAACAGTAATTTTTAATAACAGAAACCAACGTTGCGGACGTGGCGTGAAACCTTTGCGGCCGTGGCGTGAACCTGCTTAAAAAGCTAAAAATACGATGCAAAAATTTCAAATTTTCTACCTAACTTCCAACAAATTACCTTAATCCAGCTACTTGATGAAACAGATGAATTTGATTTTAGCGCTACTTGGGTTCGCGCTTATTTTTGGATGCACAGAAAAAGATCCTGCATTTAACCCCCAATTAGTTGGAACATGGGAAATTGTTCGCTTGAATGAAACCCTGAACACCAATTCCGTAATTGCTTATACTTTTAACAGTGATGGCACCTATTCATGGGTATGGGCTTTCCGAAACCCAGGAGAGCGTACCAACTTTGGGTACCAACTCATTTGGAATGGCACATTCCGCACCACTCAAGATCAGATTAGTTTCAGAGTGGAAGAATTATTTGATGCCCCAGTGGGCATTCCTAGCTCCTTCTTTGTTCCACGCGAGGAAATGGTTCAAAGAAATTATACTCCCGGCGCTATCACCAACCGAAGATTTCAGCTATCAGCAGACAGGAGCACCTTGACGATATTCGCAGATTCCGAACAAGCATTAGACGAGGTGTATGTGAGAGCAACGAGATAGTTTGAAGCCTCAAAAGAAACTTCCCATAGTAGGATTCCAAGCTTATGAAAAGGCAGCCAACAGCTCATGGTATGAAAGGCTCGCATGAAGTTGGGATGAAAAAAATTTAAATATCTGAGACAATCCGAAACTAATAACCGTCTAGAGAGAAAACCACTACACCTATGAAAAAATGGATGCTCTCACTCGCCTTTTTATTAATCCTCAACGGTTGCATGGAAAATGGAATTGATATTCCCTTGGTAGGGGCATTTCCTGTGGGGGCTTGGGAAATCCGTGATTCCCGAGGAAGCGTCCTGACATTAAATCAGCGCAACCCCTTGCCCGCTGATACCTATGGTTATATTTTTCAACCCAATGGGCGTATGGTCAGCAGGAGCATCAATGGCTTCTGTGGGACTCCACCGGTCATCATGGAAGATTATCCGGGTACTTGGACCTGGACCGGCAATTCTATCCGCATCAATACCCGCTTCTGGGGTGGCACTATCCAAGAAGAATGGAAAGTCCTCCAATCCACCAACTCCACCGTAGTCCTCGAAATCCTACAATCCACTTATACCTACGATTTCGATTAGTGTGGTCCACAGATTGCTCAGATTACACAGAAAAAACTCGCTCATTCTCAAAAACCTACACACCTAATCTAGCCTAACCACAATCTCAACTATTCTCCAAAAAATTCCTATAAAAAAACATCTGTGCCTATCCGTGAAATCTGTGGACAGCATTAGTAATCAAATAAACAAAGGTCACTTTATTCAAAGGATAATTCTTTTGTATTCCAGAGACTCGGAACCAAAATTAATCAATAATCCCACCTTTAACTTACTAGCTTTCAAATAATTCAAAACCTGTGAATAATGCTCTGAACTTAACTCTGATAAAGCTTTGATTTCAACAATAATCGTATCATAACAAAGAAAATCAGCATAATAATAGGTTGGCAACACTATACCTTTATATATCACTGGCAATTTATGTTCGGCTGTAAACTTGACATCACTTCTCTCAAACTCAATCTTGAGAGCCTCGTGATAAACTTTTTCTAAAAAACCATTCCCTAAGGCTTTATGGACCTCCATGGCAGCTCCGATAATCCTGTAAGTTTCTGATTTATGGATAAAATTCATAATGAATGTTTTTTAAAACCAAATAAGGTAAACATTCCAAAAAGTCCTAATTCTACCCATAACTTAAACGACTAATTTCCCAAATCAGTAAATGCTTATCAATAATGGAGCATTTTAGTGGTTAAATCCACAGATACGTAGATTGAAAGTAAAAAACCTTCTCATTCTCAAAAACCTACACACCTAAACCTAGCAGAACCATAATCTCAGCTATTCTCCAAAAGATAGCCAAATAAAGAAAAATCTGTGCCAATCCGTGAAATCTGTGGACAGCCCTACCCATTGCCCCGAAGGATTTCCATTGGTGGTTTTTGGATGATTTTGGAGCCGTTGAGCCAGCCGAGGAGGACCACCAAGAAGGTAATTACCGCATACAACACAAAAGCCTCTGTGAACGCCGCACGGAAAGGCAACTGAAACACATACTTACTCAGTAAAAACGTTGCTAAGAATGACAACAATATCCCACTCAACGAAGCCAAAGAACCCAAAAAGAAATACTCCAGTGTATTGATACTCGATACCATCTGACTGCTCGCCCCTAAGGTCCGCAACAAAATACTCTCCCGCATACGCTGATACTTACTGATGATCAAGGAACTGATGAGCACCAAAATACCCGTCAAAATGGAGAAAAAAGCCATGAACTGAATCACAAAACTTATTTTACCCAAGATTTCTTCTAAAGTCTCCACAATCGCCCCCAGATTCACCACCGAGATATTCGGAAACTCCCGCACAATCTCTGCCTGCACATCTGCGGACTGCCGATCATTCTTCGTCTTCGTAATCAACACATGGAATTTAGGAGCATTTTCCAAGACCTTCTCCGGAAATAGCACCAAGAAATTGGTCGATACCTGATTGAATTTCACTTCCCGGAAACTCCCCACATAAGTTGTCAAAGGCCTTCCCTGTACATTGAATACCAAGCGATCTCCCATTTTGATACCCGTTCGCATGGCGTAACTCTCGTCCAAAGATACAAATACTGTGTCCCCTGGATTTTCAAAGGGACGCAATTGCCCCTTGACCAGACGTTCAGATGTTATCAAAGTGTCCCTGTAGGTTACCCGAAACTCTCGGTTATACAAACTCCTAGAGCGACGATCCTCATCGGGCAAGGTATCATTTCCTTTTTTAGTCAAACCATTGATAGATTCCAAACCCATGGTCACAATCGGTACGCGCTGCAAAATGGGTAAGCCCCTAGCCAAGATTTTATCCGCCACAGGGTCTACCTGATGGTTTTGTATATCAAACAAGAGCATATTCGGCTGATCTTCCTTATCCGCAAAGCGGGCCTCATCCAGCAATTGATTCTGAACAAAAAAGAGCGTGCTGATCATCGCCGTACCCAAACCAATCGTCGCTATCAACGAAATCGTCTGATTGTTTGGACGGTAAAGGTTTGCCAACGATTGACGGACCGTATAGCGGAGACTGATAGGCAAAAAGCGACGAATTGCCCACATCATCCCCAAGGCCACTGCGAATAAAGCCAGGAAAGCCACTATTACAAAACCTGTAAACCCTAAGGCAGCTTTCCAGTCTTTCAAGAGCAAGAAACTAAATCCAAAGATAAATGCAAAAATCCCTACAATCACCAACCAACGCAGCGGATCCTTCCCAAAACCCGTCTCGGAGGACTCTGGACGTAAGGTCGCCATAGGAGAAACGCGCCTGATTTTCAACAAGGGCAGCAAGGCAAACAAAACCGATACCAACATGCCTGTCACCAAACCAAATCCTATGGAAGACCATGAAATACTCATGTTCACATCCACAGGCAAGAAATCTGCGAAAACTGCTGGTAACATCAGTTGCAAGCCCGAACCTACCAATGCTCCTACTACCGAACCAAAAAGGCCCATCAGCATGATTTGCACCAAATAAATCCACATGGCCGTTGCCGCACTCACACCCAAGCAACGCAGCACTGCCACAGAAGCTAATTTTTCTTTGACAAAGACATTCACCGCACTCGCAACACCCACACTACCTAAGAGCAGGGCAATAAACGCTACCAAACTCAAAAAATTTGATAAATTCTGAAAAGAGCGCCCCGTCTGTCTGCGGCGGTCCTCGACTGTATCTGCATCTACTCTATCTTCCTCCCACAGCTCTTCATAAGTCGTCGAAAGCGCCTCCACATCGTACCCTTCTTCAAACAAATAATAGCGTTGAAAACGAAGGCGACTGCCATATTGAATCAAACCAGTAGCCTCCCCATATTCCATGGGAATATACACAGCCGGTGCAACAGTGGCTGCAATTCCTGTTTGGCCAGGAACTTTTTGAAGTTCCCCTTCAATCACAAAGGTCAACTCCCCTACCTTAATGGAATCTCCGACAGAAGCATTGAACTGCGCCATCAGCAACTTTTCCACCAAGGCTTTCCTTCCTCCTTGACGGAAGGTACGTTCTGCTTCCACTGGCACCGTTTCCAAGGTACCATAAAAAGGAAAATCTCCTTCTAGGAGTCGCACTTGCGTCAGTCTGCTTTCCCCAGTTGCAGGAAAAGCTACCATGCTGGCAAAGTTGATTTCATTAGACTGATCCAAAGCGAGAGAATCGGTAGGCTGCTTGCCCAATGGTTTGTTATTGCTGAGCACCAAATCAGCCCCTACCAATTCCTTGGATTGGTTTTCAATATCTTTTTTCAGGTTTTCTCCAAAGGAGTGAATAGCAACCAAGGCCGCAATACCCACAATCATGGACGCTACAAATAATAACAGCCGCGAGAAGTTCTTCCTGAAATCCCGCAAAGCCATAGTCAGAATCCAGCGAACATCAAACATGTCGATCCTCCTGGATTTTGCCACCTTTGATGGATATGATACGGTCGGTTTTTTTGGCCAGCTCCACATCGTGGGTCACCAACACCAGCGTAGTACCCTTCTCCCGATTCAAATCAAATATCAATTGCTCAATTAACTCCCCCGTCTCAGTATCCAGATTTCCCGTAGGTTCATCGGCAAATAATATCGCAGGCTCATTGGCAAATGCACGTGCAATCGAAACCCGCTGTTGCTCCCCTCCGGATAATTGCGTAGGATAATGCGTGGCTCGGTCAGCCAGCCCTACTTGCTTGAGTAATTCCAGCGCTTTGACACGGGCATCCTTTCTTTTTTTCAACTCCAAGGGAACCATCACATTTTCTAAAGCTGTAAGCGTAGGAAGTAGCTGAAAATTTTGAAAAATAAAGCCTACAGATTGGCTTCTGACTGCCGCACGCTGATCCTCATTGAGTTGCTCCATAGCCTTTCCATGAAGGACTACGGAACCAGCACTTGCAGAATCTAAACCAGCACATAACCCTAGCAAGGTGGTTTTTCCACTACCCGATGGGCCAACAATGGCTAATCGCTCCCCTGGCTGGATATCAAAGTTAATATCGTCTAATACAGTCAAAGGTTTGCTGCCACTTTGATAGGTTTTTCTTACATTACGTACACTAAGAATGCTCATGCTTGCTCTTATAATTTTTCATGAAAATAACATATACCAACGGTAAAAAGGTTTAAATGATTAGAAATAATCATGGGAGATAGCGAACAAAAAACTTTAAATTTCGATTCAGTTCAAAAAGAAAACGATGAAAAGTAACTTGATATACCTTTTAAGCGGAATAGTATTCCTACTCACTGCCTGTTCAGGGAATGAACCTACCTCTGAAAAATCAAATGAAATAGTTGAAAATAATTTATCAGATACCTCAAAAAAACCTATCATACTCTTCTTCGGCAATAGCCTGACAGCCGGCTATGGCTTGGATGAGGATGAAACTTTCCCATATCTCATTGGAGGGAAGCTCGTACAAGAAGGCTTGGAATACAAAGTAGTCAATGCAGGCCTGAGTGGAGACACGAGTGCCAGCGGACTCAGTCGCTTGGATTGGTTTCTAGAAGATGAACCGGCGGTATTTGTATTAGAATTAGGAGGAAATGATGGCTTGCGGGGAATTGACCTAGCCGAAACCAAAAGTAATCTCAAAGCCATCCTAAATAAGGTACGCTCAAAGTATCCTGAAACTCGCTTAATCTTAGCAGGCATGCAAATCCCACCGAATATGGGGCCTGAATACACCCAACGTTTTGCTGAAATCTATCCAGAAGTAGCCCAAGAGGAACAAGTGTACCTGATTCCCTTTCTTTTGGAAGGAGTAGCTGGAGACCCTGATTTAAATCTTCCCGACGGCATTCACCCCACAGCCGAAGGTCAAAAAATAGTGGCTGCTACCGTGTGGACTCATTTGAAAGGATTGCTGTAAGCTTCCTTTTCTTGGAAGATCGCTCCATTTTAAAAAAGAACCCACCGCTTCTACCAAGAATCCAAGGAAAAGATCAAACTTCATGAAATTAATTCGAAGGAATTGCTTTTGATTTGAATATTTTTTTACACAACTTACAGGACAATTATAAAAATTTTATAAAACATGAGTTTTGAAATCAAATCATCCGGTGAAGCGTATGATGTCATCATCGTGGGTTCCGGTGCTGGAGGGGGCATGGCCTCCAAGATTCTCTCGGAAGCAGGGTTATCTGTAGCCGTAATGGAAGCAGGTCAGGACTTTGACCCTGCTAAAGAAGAAGACCGGACTCAGCTAAGGCCACCTTGGGAATCTCCTAGAAGGGGATCTGGTACACGTGTGAGGCCATTTGGAGATTTTGACCAAGCTATTGGGGGTTGGGATATCGAAGGAGAACCTTATACAAGAGCTCCAGGAACACAATTCGACTGGTTTCGCTCGCGTATGGTCGGAGGACGGACCAATCACTGGGGTAGGATTTCCCTGCGCTTTGGACCAAATGATTTCAAACGCAAAAGCATCGATGGCTTAGGAGATGATTGGCCTATCGGTTACGATGATCTGAAGCCTTACTATGACAAAGTAGATAAATTGATTGGTGTATTTGGCTCCAAAGAAGGAATCTACAACGAACCAGATGGATTTTTCTTACCACCTCTGAAGCCAAGGCTGCACGAGCTTTATGCCATGAAAGGGGCGAAGAAAGCCAATGTACCAATGATCCCATCGCGTTTGTCAATGTTGACAAGACCCATCAACAATGAGCGTGGGGTTTGCTTTTTCTGTAATCAGTGCAACCGTGCCTGTCAGGCTTACGCCGATTTTTCTTCCGGTTCGGTATTATTAAAACCCGCCATGCAAAAAGGAAAGGTAGATTTATACACCTTCGCTATGGTGCGCTCAGTGACTACGGATGATAGTGGAAAAGCTACCGGTGTATCCTATATCAATAAAGTGGATATGCAGGAATACAAGTTGCGTGCTCGAGCGGTGGTACTCGGTGCTTCTGCATGTGAGACCGCTAGAATTATGATGAATTCCAAGTCCAAATCGCATCCCAATGGTGTGGGGAATAGCAGTGGCATGGTCGGAAGATATGTACACGATTCCACCGGTGCGGATAGAATGGGGATTTTGCCAGAACTAGTCGATAGAGAACGCTACAATGAAGACGGAGTCGGAGGCATGCACGTCTACACGCCTTGGTGGTTGGATAACAAAAAATTGGACTTCGCTCGAGGATACCACATTGAATACTGGGGCGGAATGGCCATGCCATCCTATGGAACAGGTTTTGCCATGGACACCATGCGTAAGTACCTCAAAGACGAGTTTGGAAATCCAAGCCCCAATGGAGGCTATGGAGAAGGATTGAAAAAAGATATCCGTCGTCTCTATGGTACTACCCTAGGAATGTCCGGAAGAGGCGAAAGTATTCCTCAATACAGTAACTATTGCGAAATCGACAGTAAGGTGGTCGATAAATTCGGAATTCCGGTTTTGAAATTCCACTACAAGTGGACCGATCAGGAAATCAAGCAAGCCAAACACATGCAGGATACCTTTGAAGAAATCCTCACAGAAGCAGGCGCTATCTTGATGGGGACCAAGCCCGGTGCAGATACCTTGTATGGATTAGCCACTCCAGGACGAATCATCCACGAGGTAGGTACTACCCGCATGGGGAATGACCCCAATACATCCGTATTGAACAGCAACTGTCAAGCACATGACTGCGACAACCTTTTTGTAGTGGATGCAGGTCCTTTTGTGTCTCAGGCGGACAAGAATCCAACCTGGACCATCATGGCTTTGGCTTGGAGAACATGTGATTACATCGTAGAAGAATTTAAAAAGAAAAACATCTAATCGTAGGAGCCATGAACAGAAGAGAAAACCTAAAACTCCTATTTGCAGGATCCTTGGCTTCAGGCCTTTTGCTTACGCACTGTAGCCCAAAAGATAAAGTCGAAGATTACAGTCCACGCATTGCTGGGGGAACTCCCGGTGCCCGAACAGCTGAGGAAATTGCGTATGACCAACGCTTACTTTCAGAAGTGTTTTTCACAGAGGAAGAACGAAAAAAACTCAATGTGCTGGTTGACATTATCATGCCTGCCGGAGAAAATGGCGTCAGCGCTACAGACCTAGATGTCCCCGATTTCATAGAGTTTATGATGAAAGATTATCCACCCTTCCAAACGCCCATGCGTGGGGGGCTGATGTGGCTGGACAATTACAGCGATGACAACTATGGAAAGAAATTTCTGACTCTTTCCGAATCCGAGCGTATGGAAGTCATTGACCTGATAGCTTGGCCTGACAAAGCGCCCGCTGAATTAGCCGGTGCGGTAAATTTCTTTAACATCTTGCGTAACCTCACCTGTACGGGGTATTTCACGACAGAAAAGGGATTTCAGTACATGGGCTATAAGGGAAATACTCCAAATGTCTGGGATGGTGTACCCGATGAAGTCCTGAAAAAACATGGATTTGAATACCCGGAAAAATACAAGGACCTCTACCTCAAACCCGAGGAGCGGGGCACCGTAGCTCAGTGGGATGAAGAGGGGAACTTGATTGGATAAAAAAAAGCGGGTGTTTTGACACCCGCTTTTTTTTAATTCATTTAGGTCTGATGCTCCTTGCGTTCGTTGCGTTATTTCGTGGCGCTCGTTGCGTGGACTCCTTGAAAAAGAATATAGTTTGACAATCTTTTATCATTTAAGACGTAAACCCATATAATACTAGATCGCTAAAAATTTGTATATTTATAAAAATTTGTCTTATGAAAACAAATGAATTAGATATCGCCGACAACTTTATGGGGATGATCAAAAATTTGAGCGATAAGGTTAAACTAGAGCTTATTGATCAAATATCAAGCTCTATTTCTGAGAACCCAGAAAAACTTGGTAATGATACTTGGAAAAAGCTTTATGGAGCATTTGAATCAGATAAAAGCGCCGAGGAAATAATTGATGAAATAAGATCAAGTAGATACACTTCAAGAAACATTGAAGACCTCTAATGAAATACTTATTAGACACAAATATTTGTATCTACTTCCTAAAAGGAAGATTTAACTTGGTAGGGAAATTCGACCAAATTGGTTTTGAAAACCTATATATTTCTGAAATAACGCTTGCTGAATTAAAATTTGGCGCTGAGAAAAGTGAATTCCCAGCAAAAAACAGAGATATAATTAATGAATTTAAAAATCGCATAAAACTCATCCCAATTTTTAAGGCCATTGATATTTTTGCAAAAGAAAAAGCTAGATTAAGAAAAATAGGAAGAGTTGTCGATGATTTCGATTTACTTATTGGCTCAAGTGCCATTGTTAATAAAATGGTATTAATAACCAACAACGAAAAGCATTTTATTGATTTAGAAGAAATAGTATTAGAAAATTGGACTAAGGACTGAAATTAAAAAAACAAGGCAATCATCACTGATTCCCCTGCTTTTTTCTTCAATTATTGTGTTTTTTAAAGCGTTACAAAACTTATCCCAATATTGAAATAAACCGCATTGGAAAGACTGTTGACCATTCCAAACTGCTGGGTTCCAAAGAAGCCTCTGAAAAACTCCCGACTACCTTCCAACTCATCTGCATTGAATGTCCAGTCCATTCGATATCCCGCTTGGATATGCATCCAGAAAGGTCCTGAAACTTGTTTTTGGAACTCCAGCCTAGGACGCAATTCGCCTCTTCTAATTTCGTAGCTATTATTTCCTACAGAGAAATCATTGATACGATACGATTGTCCTTCCAATTCATAGCCAAATAGCAACAATGAGTTCTTGCTGAAATTGTATCGTCCATGGGCTCGTGCTGGAAAAAGAATCTCTGTACCCCATTTTCTATCGGCACTTGTTACATCGTACATCACCACGGGCACATAATTCAAATTACCAACCCTATAGGTTCGCGCAAGTCCCAAACCCCAACGCTTGCTTTCACTTACACGCTTGGCATAGACTGCTGCCAAGCTCCATCGAACGGTATTAAACGGCTGCAAACCCCAAGAATAATCCCCGCTCATATCCAAACCTCCCTGAAAAATGAAAAAGTTTTGCTCACTGATAGGTACAAAGAAGGTATTGGTCCAATTGAGGTTATTCAATCCACGCTCATCTAGAATCTGGGTTAGCCCCGAGGCATCCGGCTGGCTTTGTATGTCTGAAATACTATAACCTACACGCATGTAATTCAAACCACTTTGCCAAACCAAGTTACTTTTAGAGATCACAGGTATGTTTGAATTGAAACGCATCCCTCCTGTAAAATTCACTCTCCCGCGCTCAGACACAGGAGCATCTTCATCTACTCCCCAACCCGAATTGCCACTAGCCGGAAATCTAGCTGCGGATAAATTCATATCATACCCCAGCTGTCTATCGTAGGATATGCTGAAAAAACGGGTTGGGCTCAAACCCACAATGGTTGGCCTGGCATAGCGCTTGACATTGCTGTCATCTACCAATTCCAAGTCTCCATAAATATCCCAATCTTCGTCATCATCATCTTGGGCCATCAATGGAAGAAGCCCTGCAAAAAACAGGGCCATACTCATACAAATTACTTTTAGCTTCATCACAGACCTAGATTAGTTTACTTTTAACTTTCTCCAAGTATCTGATCTACCGAATGTTTTGACACCGACAAAGCCACGGATATCTAAAGTATTTTCATCCTTCATGGTGATAACGGAGCTATAGGTATTTCCAGATTCAGGGTCGTAAATTGTTCCATCTTCCCAAACACCTTTGCCTTTGTAAGTGAAATCTTTTAAGATTCTGTAACCCCTCAAAGGCACATTTCTCATACTTTCATCAGGATTATTGGCATCTAATTTTGGCTTGCCTGTATTCGGATCATTCGGTTCTTTTAGCCATACGATTCTTCCATAATACTTCCCATCAATATTATCAATTTTGACACGCGCTTTTCCGTGCCCTGGCTCCCAAACGCCAACTAATGCATCTGCATCTTGGGCCATTACAAAAGCACTACTGAATAGAAATGCTACTACTGCAAGTATTTTTTTCATAGGTATTTTGAGTTTTGTGTTGATTATTTTATTCCAAGTTCAAAGGTAACTTTCACGACAAATTGCACATTGCCCCAAAACTCTTCCTCTAGCAGATCAAAGTCTCCTACAAATGTGATTCTCCCATCATTGAAGGCAGAGGCTAGGTTCTCTTGCTTATCTGCTATATTCAAAGAAACAGCCTGTCCCGCTGTAAATACACCTTCATGCAATCCCACACGGGTCATGGATGTATTTGGTGAAGTAAGCTCAAATACCATTTTTTCCAATGCAGGCAGCTCATCTCCATCAACCAAGGTGATTTCCACAGCAGCAACTTTTGCTTTGGAAACCTTCCCTTGAACTTCCCCTAATAAATCATTGACATCAAACTCCCATGAAGCTGTGGAGGAATTTGCACCTTCAAAGAGAGGGCCTTCGGCAGTGAGCTCTAATACTGGAGTCTCAACAACTACAGTCGTTACATTGCCAGAACATGCTGCCAAAGTCATGACAACAAGTGCGCTGATTACCAGCGAGAGGATATGTTTTTGCATAAGGTTTATTGTTAGTTCTACGAAAGAACAAGAATTCAGATTCAAAATACTCAAGAATCTCAACAGATTTAACTGCTTGCGGTTAACTCTTGTTCCTCAAATCTGAATATTTCGATATATTGAGGCGACAAAAAAAACACAGAAACCCTAGAATCGCAACTATGAAAGTTAAACTCTTTGTTTTCATCGCCCTCCTTTGGTCTCCCATAACTTTTGCGCAAACCCTGCATGAGAAAGAGCAAAAGCTGATTCAGCAAATTGAAAAAAACTACCAAGAGACACTAGCCTTATTGGAAGAAACTGTCAATATCAATTCTGGAACCTTCAATTTGGAAGGAGTACGGAAGGTAGGTCAAATTTTTGAGCGGGAGTTTGCCAAAATAGGATTTACCACAGAATGGGTGACTTTGCCCGATTCCCTAAAGCGAGCAGGTCATTTTGTGGCAAGCAAAAAAGGCACTAAAGGCAAGAAATTATTTTTTATCGGACACTTGGATACGGTATTTGAAAAAGACATGCCTTTTTATCCCTTCACGTATGTGGATGAGCATACCGCCAAAGGCCAAGGAGCCAATGACATGAAAGGGGGGAATGTGATGATTTTTGCTACGCTGAAGGCATTGCATGAATTGGGTTTGTTAGAAGACCGGACGGTTACTGTGTACTTTACTGGGGATGAAGAAAATGCTGGAAGCCCAAGCTGGGTTAGCAGATTAGATTTTGTAGAGCGAGCGAAGCTACACGACTATGCCCTTGGCTATGAGACTGCCCAGGGCTTCAATATAGCAACTGTAGCCCGAAGAGGAGCGAGTGGCTGGACATTAAAAACAGGTGGGAGACAAGTGCACTCTTCCGGTGTATTTCGCGAGTCGGTGGGCTATGGAGCCATTTATGAAGCTGCAAGAATCTTGAATACCTTTCGAGAAGAATTGGCCGGAGAACAGTACCTGACTTTTAATCCAGGTCAAATCATCGGTGGCTCTGATGTAGCCTACAATGAAGATAATGGGGAAGGCAGTGCTTTGGGAAAGACCAATATCGTCGCAAGAGAGGCATTTGTGACGGGTGATTTGCGGTTTTTGGGCGAAGAACAAAAAGAAAAAGCCCGAGAAAAAATGCGGGAAATCGTCGGTAGAAACCTCAATGGAACTACAGCCAGTATCACATTTGAAGATGGTATTCCATCCATGCCACCCACGGCAGGGAATTATGCCTTAGTGGATATCCTGTCAAAGGTCAGTACGGATATGGGTTTTGGAGAGGTAAAAGCGGGGGATCCCGGTTCCCGAGGAGCTGGCGATATTTCCTATGTAGCAGATTATTTGGATTGCATCGATGGATTGGGGGCATCAGGGACAGGTGCACACTCTCCTGCAGAAACCATCAACATGAAAGAGTTTCCCGACTTATTGAAGCGATCAACTGTTTTTGTGTACAGACTATTACATGAACTATGAGAAAAAACCTAGCATATCTTTTTGCCTTTGCTGCATGGTCGGCAGTCACGATGCAGTATTGGATCATGTTGGAAGCCACTCCTCTTGCTATAGGTACAGCAACTATCCGCTTTTTTAGCTATTTCACGATTTTGACCAACACTCTTTTGGCCATTTATTTCAGTTCACAGGTCCATGGTCATTTACATGAAGGTGGGAAAATATGGAAAAAACCGGGTACCTTAACCGCTATCACCGTCTACATAGTAGTGGTTGGTTTGGTGTATCAAGTCGTGCTTCGCGGCATTTGGGACCCACAGGGAATGGCTCGATTGACCGATGAATTGTTGCATACGCTTAACCCATTGCTAGCGCTGGTATTTTGGTGGCTTTTTGAGGATAAAAAGGCAGTCGAATGGAAGCAACTCCCCTATTGGCTAATATATCCCCTACTCTATTTCGTGTACACCGTAATTCACGGGCATCTCTCGGGGTTCTATCCTTATCCTTTTGTGGATTTAAATACGATCAGTGTGGGCCAATTGATTATCAACTTTCTTGTGTTGGCCTTGGTATTTACAGGAATTGCGAGCTTGCTGGTTTGGATTGGAAAAAAATATAAGCAAACACAGATTTGAAATGATTGACACTGATTTTCACAGATGATTAATTGTAAAACACACAAAGATAGATTGATTCAAATCAAGACATTTTTTTATCTTTAGTCCATGAAAAAATTACTCTTTTTATCATTGGCTGTAGCTGCAAGCATGTTCTACAGCTGTGACACTAATCCCACTGCTCCTGAACCCACCATGGAAGAACAACACAAAATTGTCGTGTATCAAGTCTTTACCCGCCTGTTTGGCAATACCAATACTAACAATAAGCCATGGGGAACCTTGGAAGAAAATGGAGTCGGAAAATTTTCTGACTTTACAGACAAAGCTTTGGAAGAAATCAAGGCTTTGGGTGTAAGCCATATTTGGTACACGGGAATCCCTCATCATGCAGTGATTCGTGATTACACCGCCTACGATATCAGCAATGACGATCCCGATGTGGTCAAAGGGCGCGCAGGTTCTCCTTATGCGGTAAAAGACTACTACCAAGTGAATCCTGACCTAGCAGATGACCCATCCAAGCGATTGGAGGAATTTGAAGCCCTCATCCATCGCACTCACAAACACAGAATGAAAGTCATCATTGATATCGTGCCCAACCATGTCGCTAGAAAATATGAAGGCAAAAACAATCCTGATGGAGTCAGTGATTTTGGTGCAAATGATGACCAAACTGTAGAATATCATAAAAATAATAACTTCTACTACATACCAGAAAAACCATTTGTAGTTCCGGCTCCTTTGGACAATTACAAGCCCTTGGGTGGAGACGATCATCCACTTTCAGATGGGGAATTTGATGAAAACCCAGCAAAGTGGACAGGAAATGGCAGTAGAGAAGCTCAACCTCATTTCCACGATTGGTACGAAACGGTTAAGGTAAATTATGGTGTACGTCCTGACGGCACTAAGGATTTCCCAAGTCTCCCTGATGGATATGACAATAAAGACTACAAGACCCATGCTGCTTTCTGGGCGGATAAAGAGGTGCCGGATTCATGGATAAAGTTCAAGGATATCGCACTCTTCTGGACTTCTAAGGGCGTGGATGGTTTCCGCTTTGATATGGCTGAAATGGTTCCCGTGGAGTTTTGGAGCTATTTGAACTCCGCCATTAAAGTTGCCAATCCAAATGCTTTCCTTTTAGCCGAAATCTACAATCCTCAAGCATACCGAGAATATATCCATTTGGGAAAAATGGATTACCTCTACGACAAAGTGGAGCTCTACGACACCTTGAAAAACATCATGCAAGGTAAAGGCTCCACAGACAATCTAATTCCAATTCAAGCTGGTTTGGCGGATATCGGCAAACACATGTTGCACTTTTTGGAAAACCATGATGAGCAGCGTATTGCCAGTCCTGAGTTTGCAGGCAAAGCGGAAATCGCCAAGCCAGCAGCCGTCCTATCAGCGACGATTGATGCAGCCCCTATGATGATTTACTTCGGTCAGGAAGTAGGTGAACCTGGAGCAGAAGACGCTGGATTTGGAAAACCCAGCCGAACTTCCATCTTCGATTATATTGGTGTTCCTCATCATCAGCGATGGATGAATGGAGGAAAGTTTGATGGAGGACAATTGTCCAATTCAGAAAAAGAACTGCGTTATTTCTACAAGCGCTTGCTGAACTTTACGCTCTACAGCCCTGCCCTTGCAGGTGAATATGCTGAAATCCACAGCCACAACCGCTCAAATACCGAATGGTACAATGACAAGGTCTTTTCTTATGTTCGTTGGTCAGAAAAACAGCGCTTGATTATTGTTACCAATTTTGATCAGCAGAACAGCTTTGGCTTTGAATTGCAAGTACCGGCTTCCATCATTCAGGCCTGGGGTTTATCCAATGGGACATACGAATTGCATGAAAAACTTTATGGAAATGTGAAACCAACTTTGACAATTCAAGATAGTCAAGGCAGCGTACGAGTTGATCTGAAGCCTTTGGAAAGCTGGATATTGGAAATCAAGTGAGGAATAACCATATTTCGGAACACCCTTATCGTTCAATGCAATGAATAAAAAAATAATCGACGCATATATTGCGTCGATTATTTTTTTATGCAACGATAAACCCATATATTCGTAGCATAAAATGCAACGAATAATGCGTTATATCTACCATAATCCGGATTGGCCTTCATTTTACTGGAACCATGAGGAAATAATCCAGCAGTTAAGTACGGTAAGAAACCTTCAGGGAAGATTATTGGGTAAAATGGAGTCTTTGGGTTTTGATCTCAAAAATGAAGCATTACTTCATACCCTCACTCTTGATGTACTCAAATCCTCGGAAATAGAAGGTGAATACTTGGATTTAGATCAAGTCCGCTCTTCATTAGCTCGTAAATTAGGAATGGAAATAGCAGGTGCAGTGGAGTCCGATAGATTTGTAGATGGGGTGGTAGAGATGATGGTCGATGCTACTAGCAACTGCTTTGAATCCCTAACAAAAGAGCGTTTATTGGATTGGCATGCTGCACTTTTTCCTACTGGAAGAAGTGGTATGTACAAAATAAGGGTCGCAGACTGGAGACAAGATTCAACAGGTCCCATGCAGGTGGTATCTGGAGCTTTAGGAAAAGAAAAAGTGTACTTTCAAGCTCCGGATTCAACCTTAATTGAAGCGGAAATGAGTCAATTTTTAGAATGGTTTAATTCACATGAATCCATAGAACCCGTATTGAAAGCAGCTATTGCCCACCTTTGGTTTGTCACCATACACCCATTTGAAGATGGAAATGGAAGAATCACACGGGCACTAACAGATTTGCTATTAGCTCGTTCGGACAACAGCAATCAACGGTTTTACAGCATGTCAGCACAGATTCGAAAAGAAAGAAAAGGTTACTATGAGATCTTAGAAAAAACCCAGAAGGATACACTTGACATTACAGAATGGATACAGTGGTTTTTATCTTGCCTAACGAATGCTTTAAAAGCGACAGACCAAGGCTTGGATGCAGTTTTATTCAAAGCGAACTTTTGGAGAAAACACACGCATACTGTACTCAATGAACGACAACGAAAATTATTGAATATGCTGATGGGTGAATTTGAAGGAAAATTGACCTCATCTAAGTGGGCCAAAATAACTAAATCATCCAAGGACACAGCGATCAGAGACATCAATGACCTCCTTGAAAAAGGGATACTTCAAAAAGAAGCCGCAGGAGGCCGTAGCACCAACTATGAGTTGATCAGAAAAGTGTAAACCAAAAAAGCCCCGAACTACATCAGGGCTTTTTCTGAAATACGATCCATAAAAGAGAGATAAGCTATAATTATGCTATCTGCTATCTATTGAAAATACTCAAACCGTGGACAGTGGACCGTCAACTGTGGTCGAGTATTACTTCAAATATGCAGATAACATCCATACCACTTTTTCTTTGGCTGTAATATACTCACTCATTAAAGCATCGGTACCTTCGTCACCTTGCTCTCCTGCTAACTCCAAGGTCTCTCTTTCTAAATCCAAAAGACTATTCAAGTTATCACGGGTGATTTCTACCATTTTCTTCGCATCGGACACCATCTTTGCTTCCGTAATGGAAGAGTCTGCTATGTATTCTTCATAAGAAGACAATGGTCGCTGACCGAGAGTCAGGATACGCTCCGCAGTCTCATCGATATTCAAAGCCGCCGCATTGTACAGTTCTTCAAATTTTGCATGCAACTCAAAGAAGTTCGGTCCGGTAACATTCCAATGGAAGTTACGCAAATTCTGATAGTATATCTGATAGCTGGCCAAAAGCGAATTTAATTTCGCCGCCAAAACTTTACTGTCTTTTATTTTCAATCCGATATCATTTGTGCTCATAATCTTTATATTTAATGGTTGTTTTACTCTATACAATCAAAAACAAGGCCATAGAAGGCCGGAAACTAATTTAAGCCGATTGATACTAACAATGGGCGAAAGGAGTTTTCTATACATACGCAAATTAGCTATCGAAGGATTGAACAAATGAAGCAGGCGCTACAGGATATCGGGATTTTGGACTTTTACCGCAATAAAAACACCGTCAAATGGCTGATTTTCATCAGTTCAGTGATTATCAGTTTCGGATCAATCTTTTATACCAATCTTTTGGTGGAAGAATTACGCGAGCGTGAAAAACGTCAAATTCAATTATTGGCAAAAGCATTGGAGTATGCCTCCATGAATACTGACAATTTGACATTCATCAACTCAGAAATCATCCAACAAAACTATTCCATCCCGGTAATTATTGCCGATGCAGCGGGCAATCCCTTGGATATGCGGAACATTAAGTTTCGAAAAAATATCACGGAAGACGAAAAAGCAAAAGTGCTCAAAGAAGAAATCATCAAAATGAAAACACAGTTTGAGCCCATCGAAATTATGGACTCTTATGTGTACTATCGAAATTCTGAATTGCTGACTTCCTTGCGCTTCTATCCATACATTCAACTGTCTGTCATCCTCGTGTTCGGAGCCTTGGCGTATGCGGTATTCAATCAATCCAAAATAGCTGAGCAAAACCGGGTTTGGGCGGGGTTGACCAAAGAGACTGCCCATCAGCTGGGGACTCCGATTGCATCGTTGATGGCTTGGCTCGATTATTTCAAAAACTCGCCTTTTTACGAGGAAAATAAAGAAGTGATTCAGGAAATGGATAAAGACGTGGTGAAGCTCCGCATGGTAACGGAACGCTTTAGTTCCATAGGAAGTAAACCTTCCATACAGCCTGAAAACGTATTTATGGTGATCGATGAAGCCATCAATTATTTAAGGCCACGAATCTCGACCAAAGTAAGCATGACGGTCAATGGCTATGAAAACGGTATTGAAGCTATGATCAACAAACCTTTATTTGAATGGGTGATTGAAAATATCTGTAAAAATGCAGTAGATGCCATGAAAGGTCAGGGCTCCATCACCATTAATATCATCAAAGAAAGTGAAAAATATGTCTTTGTAGATATTACTGATGATGGAAAGGGGATGGAAAAGGGCATGTTCAAGAGAATTTTCACTCCCGGATTTACAACCCGTAAACGAGGTTGGGGATTGGGGCTGACCCTTGCAAAGCGGATTATCGAAGGCTATCACAAAGGAAAGGTGTTTGTCAAAGAATCCGAAGTGGGGAAAGGAACAACCTTCCGAATCATACTCCAAGGAACGAAGGAAGGAGTTGCCAAATTCCAGCGTGAGGATTTCGTAGCACAAGGATTGAATGGTTAATCAACGACTATTTTAAGCATCGCCCCCTCTTAGCTCAGCCCTAGGTACGGATGATGGCTATCATCTATAATACTTAATCCACAGTCTTATTTCAAATCCTCATATCCTTTTGCCGCCCACCAAATACCTCCCAATAGGTGCTTCATGAAATCAGGACTTTGAAAAGCCCAATCGGTATGTCCTAAGGCCGTATAAAACATGCGTCCTCCATCAAATTCATTGGTCCAAGCAATGGGGTGGAAATCACCCATTCCATCTCCTGCATCGTAGGTTTGCTCATCAGCCGTAATGAGCACACGAACATTCGAATTGAAATTTTTGAAGGAGTAAATTTCATCCGACCAGACCCACTTTTCCGGCAAATGATAGGTCGCGGGATGATTTCTATCAATCACATTCAACTTCAAAGTTTGCTGATGCGGGTGGTTTAAAAATTGTGCACCTATCAGTTGTGTGTACCATGGCCAATCATATTCCGTATCCGTAGCACTGTGAATGCCTACAATACCTTTCCCACTTTGCACAAATTTCTGAATACTGCTTTTTTGAGTTTCATTGAAAATAGTGCCGGTGGTACTCATCAAGATGATTACATCAAATCTCGCCAAGTTGGCATCTGTAATGAAGTCTTCGTCCTCTGTTGTGTAAATATCAAAAATATTGTCCCTCGCTAATTTCTTTAAGGCGACCACACCATCAGGAATGGATTGATGTCGGAAACCTTTGGTTTTGCTGAACACTAAGGCTCTACATTGAGGTCCACTTTGGGCATATGTGTCTGGCAATAAAAACAAAGCCATAATTATCAGCCCGAAAAAGGCCGAAGATAGTGGTGATAGTTGACTCATAGAAGTATAGGTTTGAAAGGTTTTTTGAATATTCCTGAGGAATGAAAATAGGAAAATTGAATTAGACAACCTAAAAAAGCACCAAATTCCTACTTTCTATTGCCAATCCAAACACCGATAATTACAGCAGCAATTCCTATGTAATGTCCAAAAAGTAAGGTTTCTCCATCCAATAATCCCCACATTATGGCTACGATGGGGATAAGATAGGTAACTGAACTCGCAAAAACAGGGGTCGCTACTTTTACCATCACATTGAATAATATCAAAGCTAAGGCCGTACCTACTATTCCCAACAAACTAATCAGACCTGCTGCCTGCCAAGCACCTGCTACATGAACTATCTTAAATGAAAAGTCTGTTACGGCAAATAAATAAACCAAGGCAGCCGGAAGTACCATAGTAATGGAGATGGCCGTGATGGCTACCGGCTTGAGTTCGACAAACCGATATTTAATGATATTCAAATTGACTCCATAGCAACAACAGGCCAGTAAGACATAAAATGCATAGCTATTGATGTCAGTAAATCCTCCAAAGCCTGTGTCCTTGACCATTAACAATAAAACCACTCCCACAAATGCAATAAGCAACCCTATCAAATTACGCTGGGTAATTTTGGAATTGAAAAACAAAGCGCCAATAATCACCACAAACAAAGGTGTCATAGCATTAAAGACTCCTGTCAGGGAAGAACTTAATTGGGTCTGTGCTTTGGCAAACAGAAAAGCGGGAATAAAACTGCCCACCAATCCCACTATCAAAAGGTTTTTTACCTGCCTTTTGTTAAGTGACTTCAATCTCGGTAAGGACAAGGGTAAAAGGAAAAGCCCGGCAGCTACGATCCGGAAAGCACCTACTTCTCCCGGAGAAAAAACTTCCAATCCCCTTTTTATCAGAATGAATGAACTTCCCCAAATCAGGGCCAATACAATCAAAAAACCCCAGGCCTTTAATGCATTTTCGGCAAGCAAATCCCTATTACTCATGAATGGATAATAAAACGAATGATTGAATCAAAAAAAGCTGTTTCATACTTCTGAATGCAGTATGAAACAGCCCTTGCTGTAACTTCAAATGTACGTATTCTCCTTTGTTATCAACCATTAAAATTGATAATCGGCATATACTGACCCTACTTCGTCCAAAATCTCCTGTACCTCCGCCAAGGTCTCTACCGTTACCATTTGCGTACGGTAAGGTTTGAAATTAGGCATACCTCTGAAATAGTTGGTATAATGCCTCCTCATTTCCAAAATACCGAGCTTTTCTCCCTTCCATTTAACAGAAAATTCCAAATGCTTTTTGGTCACCCGAATCCGTTCTTCCATATCTGGACCAGACAATTTTTCTCCAGTCTCTAAATAATGCTTGATTTCATTGAAAATCCAGGGGTATCCTATGGAGGCACGTCCGATCATCATTCCATCCACATCATATTTTTGTTTGTATTCCAAGGCTTTTTCCGGACTATCGATGTCACCATTTCCGAAAACCGGAATATGCAAACGTGGATTAGCTTTTACCTGATTCAAATAGGACCAATCAGCCTCTCCTTTATACATCTGCTGACGCGTCCTAGCATGAATGGAAATCGCTTGAATCCCCACATCCTGCAAACGCTCTGCGACTTCTACTATCCGTATTGTGTCGTGAGACCAGCCAAGACGTGTCTTTACAGTTACTGGAATTTTAACTGCTTTCACAATTTCGGTGGTCATGGATACCATTTTATCTATATCGAGTAAAATCCCGGCACCGGCACCCTTGCAGGCAACTTTATGAACTGGACAACCATAATTGATGTCCAATATGTCCGGACCCGCAGCTTCTGCAATAGCGGCTGCCTCCCTCATGGACTCTATTTCATTTCCAAAAATCTGAATACCTATGGGACGCTCATATTCAAAAATATCTAGCTTTTGAATACTCTTTGCTGCATCTCGAATTAGCCCTTCAGAGCTAATGAATTCTGTATACATCAAATCCGCTCCATTCTCCTTACATACTGCCCTAAAAGGAGGGTCACTCACATCTTCCATAGGCGCGAGCAACAAGGGGAATTCACCGATTTCTAAGTTTCCTATCTTTACCACCGTTCAATTGTAATTTTCCTGTAAATTTACGTCAAATTATGCAGATTTATAAAACCCAATCACCTATAGCTTCTCGATCCAACTGGTTATTATCCATAGTTGTGTTGATTTTGGTCACTTTTGGCGTCATGGCGCTCTTGCAAGGATTAGCCATTGTACTGGTTCCTGTGATCTTTTCCGTCTCTTTGGATGAATTGGTCGCCATCCTCACCGGAGTCTCCTCGCATCCTCAAGCACGCTTAGCTTTTCTATTCGTACAGGGCTTAGCAGGCGGATTTACCTTTTTTGTGGCAGGCCTCCTTTATGCCAAACTAATCGATCGAGCTGATTTTCAGTGGAAACAACATGTAGCCACTACAGAGTTCAAAAGTGTTGTATTAATGATTCTAATTTTGATTGCAGGCATTATATTTAATAGTGTGTTAATCGATTGGAATGCTGATTTTGTATTTCCAGAATCCTTATCTCAAATTGAACAATTTCTGAGAGAAAAAGAAGATCAATTAATGGTCTTAACCAAATTTTTGACTGATTTTGACTCCATCACAGAAGTCCTTGCAGGCATCTTGGTTATTGGTATTTTGGCAGGTTTAGGGGAAGAAGTGTTCTTCAGAGGAGTACTCCAACCAAAACTTAGTGGATATTTTAATAATGTACACGCAGGTGTATGGGTGAGTGCCATTATCTTTTCTGCCATACATATCCAGTTCTATGGCTTTCTTCCAAGAGTGTTTTTAGGAGCGATATTTGGCTACCTTTATGTGTATTCAGGTTCATTAGTATATCCCATCCTTGCACATATTCTAAACAATACCTTCACGGTAATCATGCTATATTTGAATAAAATAGGTATACTAGAGTTTGATTTAGAAGAAACAGGGCAGGTCCCCATGCTAATGGCATTTGCAGGCTTGATCGGTATGATTCTTTTATTTCGTGTTTTTAAAAACGAACAATCTCAATTAGCAACTCATGAGTAAATGGAAAAAAGTGTTTGCAGATGGTTCACCCGTCAGGGCAGAAATAGTCAAAAGCATACTGGAAGACCGGGATATCCCAGCAGTGATTCTAAATAAAAAAGAAACAGCCTATCAGATTCATGGCCAATACGAGGTGATGGTTGCTGAACAGCATTTAGAGGAGGCTTTAAACATCGTGCAGCATGAGATCACCTTTTAGAATGCGGGATCGCTTCAATATCAACAATTACAGCAATCTTGCCCAACGTGTCATTACTGCTTTGATTGGTGCATTTGTGATTATAGCAGGGGCGGTTTACAGTCCTTGGATTTATTTTATCACTTTTGGGTTGATTTTGGCATTTTCCCAGATGGAGTTTTACAAACTTTCCGGCTTGGATGGGATGCTCCCTTTGAAAAGTTTTGGAACGTTTTTGGGCACCTTAATATTTGCGCTAACATTCTTTATAGAAATTGGGCATTTGGATGACAAATACTATTTCTTGATTTTCCCACTCGTATCCTTAGTTTTTTTCATTAAATTATACAGAAAATCAGACAAAAAGCCATTTACAGGAGTTGCTTTTACATTTTTAGGCATCTTTTATGTCGCAGTTCCGTTTGCACTCTTGAATGTAGCAGCCTTTGCGGTGGATGGCACCTTTCATTATGAAATCATCATAGGATCTTTACTGATTTTATGGGCTTCAGATTCGGGTGCATACTTCGCAGGCACAAAGTTTGGAAAGACCAAATTGTTCGAGCGCGTATCTCCTAAAAAGTCCTGGGAGGGATTTCTCGGAGGTGCAGGTACTGCTTATGTCATGTCCTATATTTTGGGTAAGCATTTCAATACCTTACCCTCTTGGCAATGGCTAAGCATCGCTACGATTATCATTATTGCAGGAACTTACGGTGACCTCATAGAGTCCCTGTTTAAGAGGAGTATAGAGATCAAAGATTCAGGAAAAGCATTACCAGGACATGGAGGATTTATGGACAGATTTGACGGATTGTTATTATCGGCCCCATTTATTGCTGCTTTTTTGAAAATCTTTTAAAAATCACCCGCGGATACTGAAAAAGTCCTTAATATTGTATCATAATTGAATAATTCAACTAAATAAACCCACTATGGCTTACATTGAACCAGCTCCGATCAAGGATAAAGAGAATCCTTTGGAGTCAATGATGGAGAGATTTAACATTGCAGCAGAAAAGTTGGGACTTTCTGAAGAAGTCTACAATGTGCTGAAAAATCCTGCCAAACAAGTGATTGTTTCACTTCCCATTACCATGGATAATGGTAAAATTGAAGTTTTTGAGGGAATCCGGGTAATCCATTCAAACATCCTTGGACCTGCAAAAGGCGGTATCCGTTTTTCACCGGATGTCCATATCGATGAGGTAAAAGCTCTCGCTGCTTGGATGACTTGGAAATGCGCTGTAGTGGATATCCCATACGGTGGTGGTAAAGGAGGGGTTCGTTGTAATCCTCGTGAAATGTCTAAAGGTGAGATTGAACGATTGATGAGAGCTTACACTACAGCTATGATCGACGTTTTTGGACCGGACAAAGACATTCCTGCACCCGATATGGGTACCGGACCAAGAGAAATGGCTTGGTTGATGGATGAGTATTCTAAGTCTCACGGAATGACTGTTAATGCCGTAGTAACTGGCAAGCCTTTGGTATTGGGCGGTTCTTTGGGAAGAACCGAAGCAACAGGCCGGGGTGTAATGGTCAGTGCCTTGGCAGCTATGCAGAAATTAAAAATCAATCCTTTCTCTGCTACGTGTGCCGTGCAAGGTTTTGGTAACGTAGGTTCTTGGGCCTCACTACTTTTAGAAGAAAGAGGCTTAAAAATCGTAGCGATTTCTGATATTTCCGGTGCTTATCACAACGAAAATGGAATCAATATCGTAGAAGCAATTGCTTACAGAGACGGCAACAATGGTACATTGGAAGGCTTCAAAGGAGCTGAGAAAATGGCTAATCCTATGGAATTGTTGGAATTAGATGTGGATGTCCTCGTTCCTGCGGCTGTAGAAGATGTGATTACTATCCATAACGTGGATAAAATCAAAGCAAAATTGATCGTAGAAGGTGCCAATGGACCTACTTCTGCCAAAGCAGATGCTATTATCAATGAAAAAGGCATTATGGCTGTTCCTGATATCTTGGCTAATGCAGGCGGTGTGACAGTATCATATTTTGAGTGGGTTCAAAACAGATTGGGTTACAAATGGACTGCTGAGCGCGTCAATAGACGTTCTGACCGTATCATGAAAGATGCCTTTGACCATGTATATGAAGCTTCTATCAAATACAATGTTCCCATGAGAATTGCCGCATACATTGTTGCGATCGATAAAGTAGCAAAGACATACACCTTCCGAGGTGGCTTCTAAGCAAAAGCGAACAAAATAAAAATTTATATATTTGGGGTGTGAAAGGTGACTTTCACACCCCTTTTTAACGAATTATCCTATGACCATACATAAAGAAGGTAGATCTTTGCTGTTTTGGATGTTAATAATCCTGGCAGCGCTTAATTATGGATTACATCAATGGATTCCGGAACAAGACTTGGTACTCAACCTGGTTTTACTTGTCAGTGTAGTCCTGTATTTAATTGTACTTCAGTTCTTTAGAAATCCATTTGTAGCATTACCAAATGATGATGATTTGGTGTATGCACCGGCAGAAGGCAAGGTAGTGGTAATCGAAGAAACAATGGAAGATGAGTATTTGAAAGACCGAAGAAAGCAAGTTTCTATTTTCATGTCTCCTTTCAATGTTCACGTAAATCGCTCTCCTATTGCCGGTATTGTAGAGTTTTTCAAATACCATCCTGGAAAATATTTGGTCGCTTGGCATCCCAAATCCAGTACAGAAAATGAACGCACGACCATGGTTTTACGTCATGAAAATGGCACACAAGTATTGGTAAGACAGATTGCCGGTGCACTAGCTCGTAGAATCAAGTGGTATGTCAAAGATGGAATGCCATTAGCTCAAGGTGGGGAGTACGGATTTATAAAATTTGGATCAAGAGTGGACATATTCTTACCACTAGATGCAGAAATCCTCGTGACGATGGATCAAAAAACCAAAGGTGGCAAAACACCGATTGCACGTCTAAAAAAGTAATCGATAAATAATTTTCAGAAGCTTAATTGTTCCTAAGAAATCAAATTTCAAGTGGTTCAATTAAGCTTTTTTTCATTTTTTATAAAATACGCATAAAATACTAGTGTATAAAAGAATCCCGTAAGCATGCCGGCTAACTTTGGTAAGGGATATTCGTCAAACAATTGATTGGATAATAACATGTAGTAAGCAGCCCAAATCAAAATTGGATAACTTACAGGCCAAAGAATGTATTTATCAAATCGATCCTTTGGCTTAAAATAGGAGGTGAAACCATACATGAATACCCACAATACAAAATAGTACAGATTTTCAGAAATGATCTTCAACCCTTCTTCTGATATCAGTATCGTAAAAAGAATAGCAAAGTTGAATAATGCAAATATTCTTTTGGGTGTAAAAATTGAGGATACTTTATCACTTACAGACTTTTGAGAAACAGTTTCCATGGTATTTTAAAATAGTTACAAAACTTTATACCACATTCATGTATTAAGGGTTGCATATTCACTATTGAACTTTCTGTTTTGCTATAAGATAGGAGACTTTCCTGTTTCACTATCCAAACCATCTTTCAAATTTAAATTGGAAACACCACCGGAAACGATAAACTTCATCACCTCAGTACTGCTTAATCCATGAAGAATCGTGACATTTCGTTTAGGTACTAAAAATAAATTACCCGAGAAATTATAGCTATGGGGCGTATAAATAGAGACGAGTGTTTCCTCATTTATTTCTAACAAGTTTTCTTGTGTAATAAAACCTAACCGATAAATATTCTCAGAAAATTTGACCAAAACAGGCGTATTGAATTTCTTCTTATCGCCCACAAAAGCAGACATCAGGTCCTTGATACTGGTATACAAGATATTGATCAATGGAATCCTAAAAACCCAGCGCTCAAAGATTTCAAATAAGGGCTTGGTAACAAATATGCTCGCTAAAAAGCCAATAAAAGTAATGAAAGCCAAAATAATCAGCATCCCTAATCCCGGAATGGGGATTGGTATCATCCCATCGATGAATTGAATAACCCAAGCAATCACATAGACGGTTAATGCTATTGGCACTACAAAAAGTAACCCTCTAAAGAAGTAGGTAATGAATCTTTTATAAGTAAACGACATGTTATTCAGCTTTCAACAAAACTAAGTAAATTAAAAAGCATTGACACAAAAAAAGCCTCAGATTTCTCCGAGGCTTTTTTTAAAATTTCTTATTCTTAAAGATCAATACCCATAAAGGACATAAAGGCAATACCCATCAAACCAGTGATAAGCATGGTAATACCTAAACCTTTCAATCCGTCAGGAACATTGGAGTACTTCAATTTTTCTCTGATTGCTGCGAGAGCAACCATAGCCAAGAAGAACCCTACACCTGAACCAAAACCATAAACGGTTGCTTCAGCGATCGTGTAATCTCTCTGCGCCATGAAAAGGGAACCACCAAGAATCGCACAGTTTACAGCGATCAAAGGAAGGAATATACCCAATGCACCATACAATGCAGGAGCAAACTTTTCAACGATCATCTCTACTAGCTGTACCATTGCAGCAATAACTGCGATGAACATGATGAATCGTAGGAAAGATAAATCGACTGTTGCGAAAGTAGGCCCAGCCCAGGATAAAGCACCTTCTTTCAAGATGTATTCATTCAACAACCAGTTGGTTGGTGCAGTTACAGACAATACGAAGATTACAGCTGCGCCCAAACCAAGGGCCGTACTTACCTTCTTAGAAACGGCCAAAAATGAACACATTCCTAAAAAGTAGGCGAAAACCATATTATCGATAAAGATCGATTTTACTGCTAAATTTACTAATTCCATTTTTGCTACTTTTTAGTGTTCTACATAACCAGTTTTGGTACGCTGTACCCAGATGATCAACCCAAGGATGATGAATGCTCCCACAGGAGATACCATCAAACCATTAGTTGCCAAGCTGAATCCTTCTCCGAATAGGCCGGAAATTGCATCGTAGATTTGTACCCCGAATACAGAACCTGAACCTAATAACTCACGGAAGAAAGCAACCGCCAAGATAATCCAAGCATATCCAAGGGCAGAACCGAAGCCATCCAAGATGGAATCATAGGGTTTGTTACCCAAAGCGAATGCTTCCAAACGACCCATTACGATACAGTTGGTGATAATCAAACCAACGAATACGGATAGTTCTTTATACATATCGAAAGCAAAGGCTTTCAACACTTCGTTCACCAAAGTCACCAAAGATGCAATTACTGCTAACTGAACGATGATACGAACTCGGGATGGGATGGCATTTCTCAACAAAGAGATGGTTAGGTTTGCCATAACCATCACGAAAATTACTGATATCGCCATTACTAAGGTAGGCTGCAATTGGGTAGTAACCGCAAGAGCAGAACAAATTCCCAATACCTGAATGGTAATCGGGTTATTATCTACCAAAGGGTCACTGATGAATTTTCTCCTTCTTTTGGACAAAAGAGGCTCTGCTTGCTTTACAGACGCCTGTGCTGTTTCTGTGCTCATTATAGTTTGGTTATAATGTTCGAATTAATTTACTAAAGCTAAATCAGTGGAGCCAGCAGACGAACGCAATTTCTCAAAATATGCGCTGTAAAACTGCAAGTAGTTTCTCAACATGTTATTTACACCGTTAGCCGTGATGGTAGATCCGGAGATTCCATCAACCTTGTGTAAATCATCAGAGAAGTCTCTGCCTTCACCTTTTTGCATTACAACAGACTGGAATGACCCTGAGTCATCATAGATTTGCTTTCCTTGAAATCTATTTTGTACTCCTGCTTCGGTAATTCTTGCTCCAAGTCCAGGCGTTTCTCCTTTATGACCGAAAGTAACACCCGCAATGGTATTCAAATCTGTATCAAGCGCTAAGAAGCCCCAAATTTCATCCCAAAGACCTGCTCCGTACACTTGCACAATGTAAGCCTCTACTGCATCAGGATTTCCTTCTTTGTGGAAAACAAACATAGGAAACTGTCTTTTTTCGGGAGCCATTTTGTAGTTTTTAGCAACATTTACATTTTCTGCGATGATGGGGTTCCCATCAGCATCTTTTTCAATCAAGTTGCCATTGATATCTACTACTTTAGAAGTGATTCTTTTGTCGTAATACGCAAGAATCTCATCAGAAGTCATTTTTCTCAATTCAGAAGATTCTAGAACAGCACCCAAAATTTGTTTTTTGGTATCAAGCTCTACGGCCTTTTTCTGAATAGGTCCCAATACTTGAGAAGTACCAGACAATAGCAATCCTAAAACTACTGTCAGGATTACAGAGAATGTGATGATATAAGCGTTAGACTGTTGCACGTTGTAACCTCCTTTTCTTATTAGCTTTTACTACATAAAAATCGATCAATGGAGCAAACACGTTCATGAATAGAACGGCTAGCATAATACCTTCTGGATACGCTGGGTTGGTAACACGGATGATTACTGTCAACACACCGATCAAGAAACCATAAATCCATTTTCCTACTTCTGTCTGAGCTGCGGAAACTGGGTCGGTAGCCATAAATACGATACCGAAGGCCAAACCACCAATTACCCAATGATATTCAGCTGGCATTGCTAAGTATTCGTTATTTCCAGCAAAAAGGTTGAAGATAACGCCCATAAAATATGCACCTGCAAAACCAGAAACGATAATTTTCCAAGAAGCAACACCGGTAGCGATCAAAATAACTGCCCCAACTAAGGCCATCAAAGCAGATGTCTCACCAATAGATCCCGGAATCCATCCCATAAATAAGTTCCAAAACTCGAACAATCCTGATTGCAAACTCGCATTATGCTCGGCGAGAGCTTTTGTAGCCACTACACCGTCCTGACCTGCATTATACACTACTGCAAGAGCAGTTGCACCGGAAAATCCATCCACAGGAGCCTTATCACCTAAATATGTCCATACCTGATCACCTGAAATTTGAGCAGGATATGCGAAATACAAGAATGCTCTCGCCGTCATAGCAACGTTCAAGATATTCATCCCTGTACCACCAAATACTTCTTTAGCAATCACTACGGCGAATATAGTAGCTAATGCTACTTGCCATAAAGGAAGTGTTGCAGGAACTACCAAAGGAATTAACATCCCTGTAACAAGGAATCCTTCGTTGATTGGGTGCTTACGAATTACAGCAAATGCTGCTTCTACTGCACCACCCGCTGCATAAGCAACGATCACAATCGGTAGTACTAGCTGAAGTCCCAATATCAACTTAGGACCAAAATCTTCCCACAATCCTGCTGTTTGACCGGTAGCTAAGAAATGTTGATGTCCTGTGTTGTAAATACCAAACAATAAGCAAGGTATCATTGCAATCACAACGGTGATCATCATTCTTTTGAGGTCAATCGCATCCTTCACTTGAGCACCTTTTATTGCATTGGTATGATTTGGGGTAAACAAGAATGTTTCACCTGCCTCAAATGCATAATAAAAGTTCTCTAACTTGCCTCCTTTCTTGAAAAGGGGCTTCTGCTTGTCCAACAGATCTCTTAGAAACTTCATATATTTAACTGTGTTGTAATAAGTCTAAACCTTTTCTGACTATCTCCTGTACTGGGTGTTTGGATACGTCCACAAATTCACAAAGTGCCAAATCTTCTTCAACCACTTCATAAATACCTAATTCCTCCATCTCATCGAAATCCTCCGCCATAATTGCTTTTAGCAAATACACTGGAAGGATATCCATTGGAGTTACACTTTCGAATACACCTGTCTGCACAAATGCTCTTTCTTCACCTCGTACATTTGTATCAAGTACGTGTTCTTTCTTGGGATTCAAAAATGAGAACAAACCTAAGGCTCTGTGGTAACTTAAATGCTTGGTTGGAAGTGCCCAGCCTAAAAACTCGTGGTAGTGACCTTCTGGAAGCAAGGTGATTTGGTTATGATAGAAACCAATGTATCCGTCTGCATTGATTTTTTCACCTGTCAACACATTACCAGAAACCACTCGGGTATCAGGAGCAACGTCAGATTTCTCATCTTCTTTCAAGTTGCCTTGAACCAAGGTATCTACACAAGCTCCCATGTAAGTCTTTACATAAGCTGCTTTTTTAGCTCTTGAACCTGTGATAGCAAACTTCTTAGAAGCATCAAATTTACCTTCCAAGAAAAGTTTTCCAATCTGAGCAACGCCATAAGGAGATATTGTCCAAACTATATCACCCTTGTTGATCGGGTCGATGTGATGGATTTGAACACCTACATTACCTGCTGGATGTGGTCCTGAGAATTTATTTAATTCTACTCCTTTCGCATTTGCGAAAATAGAAGGAATCTGCTCAGCTTCATTTACATTCAAATGAACTTTTCCAGATGTCAATTTACCCAAAATGGTAAGTCCTGCTTGGAAGTATTTATCTTCTCCTTCCAATATAAAACCATAATCGGCAGCCAATGGATGAGTATCAAAGGCTGAAATAAAGATTGACTTAGGAGTGTCGGCAGGATTTGCGACAATGCCATAAGGTCTCTGAACCAATTGAGGCCAAACTCCACCTTTACACATTTGTGCTACTGCATCTTCTTTCGTCAATTTTGAAAGATCGCCTTCAGAAAACTTGTCAAATGATTCATAACTGATAGTACTATCAGCAAGAATCTTAATTTCTAACAATTTTCTTCGTTCACCTCTTTTAATCTCTACGATTTCGCCCGACACCGGTGCAACATATTGCACGGATTCCATGGCTTTATCAAACAAGATAGGTGTACCTGCTTTCACAGTATCTCCCTCACTTACAGTTACTTTTGGTCGTTGCAAACCGATGAAATCGGTTGGTTTTAACGCAAAAGTCTTAGCGGGCTTGAACTCAGCAAGCTGCTTTTCAGCTTTACCTACGAGCTTAATATCGAATCCCTTCTTAAGCTTTATTGTTTTTGACATATGATTTTATGAATATATGATCTTTTTAAAAACGCCCCAAATCTAATAAAATCAATCAGTTTATAGAAGATTATTTTGTTATTATTTGTGACTTAGGACACTTACGGAATTTGAACGATTTGGATACAAGAATTTCAATTATATCGCAAAATCATGTTCTAACTTCTCTATATGAGCCTTTACCTGTTCCATTAACCACATAGGAGTGGACGTGGCTCCACATATTCCAACAGTGCCTTGGTGGTCAAACCAACTCGGCTCGATTTCATATTCGTTTTCTACAAAATAACTCTTTGGGTTGACAGATTTACATACTTGGTAAAGTGCTTTCCCATTAGAACTTTTTTTACCAGAAACAAACACAATCACATCGTTTTCAGCGGCAAATTTTTGTAATTGTGGCTCTCTATTGGATACTTGTCTACATATTGAGTCATTGGCATTGAAATCCACCTCTGTAAACTCTCCTTTCACCGCCTTGATTCTCTCCTCTATTTTTTCTTTCAGCTCGTAAAATCCTTTAGTACTTTTAGTAGTTTGTGAAAAAAGCGTAACAGGTTTTGAAAAATCAATCTTATCCAAATCCTTATCTTCCATGACTACTATAGCTTTTTCTAAGGTCTGCCCTGTCAAACCAATGACCTCAGCATGGCCTTTTTTACCATAGATGACAATTTGGCCTTGCTCTTTTTCCATTTTATCAAAGGCAGTCTTAACTCTGTGCTGCAATTTCAATACAACTGGACAAGAAGCATCTATCAACTCAATATTATTTTCGATGGCCATTTTATAGGTCTCAGGAGGCTCGCCGTGGGCACGAATCAAAACTTTACAGTCACTCAATTCCTGTAATTGCTCACGATCAATGATGACCAATCCTTTGTCCGCCAAACGCTTGACTTCCATGTCATTGTGCACAATATCTCCCAAACAATACAGCTTATCCGAGACCTCCATCTCATCCTCTGCCATTTTGATGGCAAATTCAACACCAAAACAATAACCTGAATTTTTATCTATGCTTACTCTCATACGCTACTTCGTTCTTACCCATTATTTCATGAGCTAATTGTACTATTTTGTCTACTTGTTCTTCAAAGCACAGATGGCTAGTATCAATTTCAACCGCATCCTCCGACTTCATCAATGGACTTTCTTTTCTAGTAGAATCTGTATTATCCCGATCCGCTAGATTATTTATGATATCCTGTAAAGGTACTTCCTGCCCTTTTTCGGCTAATTCCTGTTGTCTGCGTTGTGCTCGGACCTCCAAATTAGCTGTCATAAACACCTTTAATTCAGCATTCGGGAAAACAACTGTCCCGATATCTCTTCCATCCATCACCACGCCCTTTGCTTGTCCAAGAGTTTGTTGCTGAGCTACAAGGGCCTCACGTACAGCTTTGATAGTGCTTACTTCTGACACGTAATTTGACACCCGCATGTTTCTTATTTCCTGCTCAACATTCTGATCATTGAGATACGTCTCTTGTTGCCCTGTATCAAGGTTGACTTTGAAACTGACGCGTAGTTGCGCTAAATGAGCTAATATTTCCTGTTGGTTGTAAATGTCTACCGAATGATTCAAAAAATGCAGTGCGGCAGAGCGATACATTGCTCCACTGTCGATATAGGTATACCCTAACTTTTTGGCTACAGCTTTCGCAGTGGAGCTTTTGCCACAACCTGAGTATCCATCAATCGCAATTACTATCTTATTCATTTATGAAAAGTAGGTGTTATTATCTTGATTTCAGGCGCAAATATAGTAGATTTAAATCTAATTTTACTGGCAAATAGATGTAATCCTCCGAAATGTAAGGGTATGTTTCATTTTCGCTAACTTATGAATTTCAATAACTTAAAACCTCTTTTTATATGAATCCGCTGATCATTCAAGGTAACTTGGTAGATATTCGCAAAAAATCAATCTATGCAGCTGAAATTGAAGTATATAAAGGTCAGATTATATCCATTCAAAAAATCCATGAAGATAAAAACCTTCCATACTTACTGCCTGGATTCATTGATGCTCATGTACATGTAGAATCTTCCATGCTTGTTCCCTCTGAATTTGCCCGATTGGCAGTAGTTCATGGCACTGTAGCCACCATATCTGACCCACATGAAATAGCAAATGTATGCGGGATGGAAGGGGTAAACTACATGATTGACAATGGAAAACAGACTCCATTTAAATTCTATTTCGGCGCACCCTCCTGCGTTCCAGCCACTCCTTTCGAGACTGCCGGAGCTGAAATAAGTGTACAGGATATACATGACCTAATGGAACGAAAGGAAATCGTCTATTTAGCAGAAATGATGAATTGGCCCGGCACTGTCAATCGAGATCCAGATGTCATGGCTAAAATTGAGATGGCCAAACGCTATGGTAAACCTGTAGATGGACATGCCCCGGGACTTATAGGCGAACTAGCCAAAAAATATGCTTCAGCTGGTATCACTACCGATCACGAATGCTTCACCCTAGAGGAAGCACTAGACAAAGTGAAGCTTGGAATGAAAATCGCCATCCGGGAAGGTAGCGCGGCCAAAAACTTTGATGCATTGATTGATATCATCGATAACTACCCAAGTATGGTCATGTTTTGCTCGGATGACAAACACCCAGATAACCTAGCCGTCAGCCATATTGATGAATTAGTTCGCAGAGCAGTAGCTAAAGGGAAAAATGTATTTGATGTACTTCAAGCGGCCTGCTTAACTCCGATCGACCATTACAAACTGGAAGTCGGACAGCTACGCAAAGGAGATCTGGCAGACTTTATCGTAGTGGATGATCTGAAGCAATTCCGTGTACAGAAAACTTATATCAATGGACAATTGGTAGCTGCTCATGGAAATACCTTTATTCAAAAAGCCAATAATCCCATCATCAATAATTTCGAAGCCCTTCCCAAGGAGCCACAGGAATTCCAGGTTACCGCTAACGGAAACCGTATAAGGGTCATTGAAGCCTTGGATGGACAACTGATTACTCCTGAAATACAGGGAAATATTTTGATTAAAGATGGTTTGGCAGTTGCTGATGTAGCAAATGATATCCTGAAACTAAGTGTAGTCAATCGCTATCAAAACAGTAAGCCTGCGCTAGCTTTTATTAAAAATATTGGCTTGAAAAGAGGAGCCATCGCATCATCGGTCGGCCATGACTCCCATAATATCATAGCAGTTGGTGTAGATGATACATCCATTTGTCGGGCTGTCAATGCACTGATTGCCGTCAAAGGAGGAGTAGTGGCGATTGATGGAGATCAAGAATTGCTGGTACCTCTCCCTGTTGGGGGCATCATGTCCGCTGAAGATGGCTACGAGGTCGCAAAAGCCTACACAGCTATTGACTTGATGGCCAAAGAAATGGGCTCTACCCTACAAAGCCCCTTTATGACCTTAAGCTTTATGGCCCTTTTGGTCATTCCTGATTTGAAATTAAGTGACAAAGGTTTATTCGATGGGAAGGCATTCAAGTTTGTGGATTTATTCCTTCCTTAACTCCTTTAAATGCACATTCAAAGCCAGTTTTCTTTGGGAAAATGGAATCCATGAGAAAATTCCATCCTCAATTTCAACCAATTGTAAAAATCAGAAAATATTTTACACAGAATTTAATTTTGTTTTATTACCGATCGGATTAACTTTATTTCAAATCAAGGAGATCTGATTTTCCCTTATTTGTCAAACAAATCAAAGCCTGGAATCCTATTTGAATTACCAGCTTCCTGGTAAAACCTTCAACATCCACAGGAAGTTTGTATATTCGAAAGATATAAACCCAAGTATAACTAGAGAATATATATGATGAATTTTGAGATGAATGAGAATCAGCAGATGATTGCTCAGATGATCCGTGATTTTGGAGCCAAAGAAATTACTCCATATAGAAAAGAGTGGGACGATAATCAGCACTTCCCCTTGGAGCTTTTTAAAAAATTGGGAGAGTTAGGCCTGATGGGTGTTTTGGTTCCCACAGAATACGGAGGCTCTGGATTTGGTTACTTTGAATATGTGACAGCAATTGCTGAACTCGCTAAATTAGATCCTTCCGTAGGCTTATCCATGGCTGCACATAATTCCTTGTGTACCGGACATATCATGATGTTTGGAAATGAGGAACAAAAACAAAAATACCTACCAAAACTGGCTACTTGTGAATATCTGGGTGCATGGGGTCTTACTGAACCAAATACCGGTTCAGATGCCGGCAACATGCGTACAGTGGCTGTAAAAGACGGAGAATATTACGTCATTAACGGAGCTAAGAACTTCATCACGCATGGCTACTCTGGAGATGTAGCAGTGGTCATTGCCCGTACGGGTGAAGTAGGTGATTCTCATGGCATGACTGCATTTGTTATCGAAAAAGGAACTCCTGGATTCAAAGGTGGAAGAAAAGAGGATAAACTAGGCATGCGTGCATCCGAGACAGCTGAGTTGATCTTTGAAGACTGCCGCGTACATGAGAGTCAGATTTTAGGTGAGGTAGGAGAAGGGTTTATTCAGTCGATGAAGATTTTGGATGGGGGAAGGATTTCCATTGCAGCCTTATCACTTGGTATTGCAGAGGGTGCTTTGGAAGAATCCATCAAATACTCCAAAGAGCGTGAGCAATTCAATCAGCCTATTTCTAAATTTCAGGCAATCTCCTTCAAATTGGCAGATATGGCCACTCAGGTAGAAGCGGCGCGATTGTTAACTTTCAAAGCTGCTGACATGAAAAATAGAGGTCAAAAAGTAACCTTGGCTGGAGCTAAAGCAAAATTATATGCATCAGAGGTTTCGGTAAGTGTTGCAAATGAAGCTGTGCAGATATTTGGAGGTTATGGATTTACCAAGGATTATCCGGTAGAAAAGTACTACAGAGATGCCAAACTATGTACCATCGGTGAGGGTACTTCTGAAATACAAAAATTGGTTATTTCTCGGGAGATTTTGAGGTAGTCTCAAACGAAGAATACATTTATTTCTAGAGAAATAAAAATACTCAGTTAGCCCCTTCTGACTTTAAGAAATCGGAAGGGGTATTTTTTATTCTCATAAAAATACTAGCCTAACAACCAATTTAGTTTAGGTACGTATCCCAAATTATCTAATGACGTTTTGTATGAAGCATAAATTTTTCACCCTGTTTAGATCAATAACCCTCGCACTATTAGTTGTTTCATGTCAGGATACTACCGAAACACCATCCAACCAAGATGAAGTTGTTGAAATTGTAATCTTACATACCAACGATGAACACGCCAAACTAGAAAACTTCGCTAAGCTGAAACGCTTAGTCGAAAAAGAAAAAGCTGCCAACGCTCGTGTTTTAATGATTTCAGCGGGTGATATCTTTTCAGGAAGTCCTTTTGTGGATTTTGCAGATGAGCCTGGTAAGCCCATGGTAGACATCATGAATCGGATTGGGTATGATTTGATGGTGATAGGCAACCATGATTTTGATTATGGCTTGGACATATTGAAAGATCGAATAGAAGACGCCTCGTTTCCATTCATTCTATCCAATGTGACTACCAACGGCTTGTTGGAGGAAGTTGCTCCCTATCATGTGTTTAATTTTGAAGATATTGGAGTCTCTTTTGCGGTGGTTGGCTTCATACAGACGGGAACCAATGGACTCCCTTCTACTTCTCCAAGTAATGTGGCCAGTTTAGGTTTTACAGCTGTCGAAGACTTGCGAAATTCATTTGTAGGATTAAAATCAGAACATCAGGCCTTGGTCGCCCTGACGCATTTGGGAGTCAATCGAGATCGGAATTTCGCACGGAGTTTTCCGGAATTTGATATAATCATAGGAGGGCATAGTCATACACCAATTCCTGGGGGAATTTATGAAGGGCGGACCCTCATCACCCAAGCTGGTTCAGACATGAGATTTGTCGGAAAAACAATCTTGGGTTTCAGAAATGGTGAACTAGTCAGAAGAAACAGTCAATTGATTTCCTTGGATTCATTTAATGAAACGGATGGGGAAACACAGGCACTCATCGCTTCTTTTCTTTCAAATCCTATTTTAGAAACGGTAATTACTGATTTACCATTCCCTATTTCCGGTCCTCCCGAACTTGGTTGTTTGATGTCGGATGCCTTAAGAGTAGGTTTGGAGGTGGATCTAGCGGTACAAAATATAGGTGGCATTCGATTAAATCAGCTGCAAGCAGGGCCAGTAAAAATCAGCGATGTGTTAAGCCTTGACCCTTTCAGGAATCACGTTTTTATAATGGAACTTACCAAACAGGAAGTTCAGGCGCTTTTGGAAACGAGGACTCGATTCACCGGTTCCATTGACCTCTTTGTATCTGGGATGAGTTACAGCATTATCCGCAATGCTGCCGGTCAATACCTTGGTATGGACATGCGCTTGGATGGGGGCAAGGAATGGGAAAATGGAAAAAAATATCGGGTAGCTATGAACAGTTTTATTGGAACGACTTTCAACTTTCAGCGAGAAGATAGAGGAGAAGAGGTTTTCATCCAAACAACTGATTTACTGATCCGATTTATGCAGAACAGCCCAGGCTTGGATTACAGAGATTGCAATCGAGTACAAATTCAGATGGGGGGATAACGCATTTAAACCCTTCTCCCATTACAGGGTAGATTATTTACCTCCATCACCAATCTTGCTGATTTGTATAAGGATAATCTCCCAGCCACTGCCAAAAATTATCCTTATGAATAACCTGAGTCGTTACAGGTTTATAAGTTTCCAAAAAGCTAGTCGGAAATTTTGCTTTGGCTTTAGGATTCCATTTGAATTCAAAAGCAAATAATTTCCCATCAATTTCTTCTACATAGTCTATTTCCTGTCCTCGAGTAGTTCTCCAAAAATAAGTTTTCCCATAAAAACCATTGTAACTAAGTAATTTTTGACGTTCAGCAATCAAAAAGTTTTCCCACAATTGTCCGATATCGTTCCGATTACTTATAGCAGCATAATTTCCAATGATTGAGTTTCTCATCCCATTATCTACAAAGAAAATTTTCCTGCTACTACTAATTTCTGAGCGGAGATTTCGACTGAACGGATTCAACTTAAAAATAATGAATGCTTTTTCCAACAAATCTATATAAGCAGAGACCGTAGCTTTATCGGCTTGGACAGTTCGGCTTAATTCATTATAACTCACCTCAGACCCTACCTGCCAAGCCAGGGCTTGAAGAAGCTTGTGAAGTAGCTCAGGCCTCCTAATTCCCTTGAAATTCAACAAATCTTTGTAAAGATAACTTGAAGAAAGATTTTGAAGTAATACAGTTTCTTCTCCAGTATTGGATACTATTTCGGGATAAGATCCAAAAACAAGTAGCTTTTCTAATGTAGGTAGTATTTTAGCAAGTCCCTGCCAATCAATCAATTCCTTCCATGAAATGGGAAACATCTTATACTCCCATTTTCGGCCTGTTAAAGGTTCATTTACAGAACTTGCCAATTCCAAGGAAGAGGACCCTGTGACAATGAGTTGGATCCCAGTAAAATGGTCAGCCATTAACTTTAATGTCAATCCTATCTCAGGTATGCGCTGAGCTTCGTCAATGACAATTACTTTATAGTTGCCAATAAAACTTTTTAAAAATTCAAGATTGGGATTCGATAAAAATTCAACTGTTTGAAATTCATCACCAGTTAATAACAAATAGTCATGACCTAATTCGGAAGCTAATTCTTTCACCAAGGTTGTCTTGCCAACCTGCCTAGGTCCAAGAAGTATGATGACCTTTTTCCAGTCTACTCTTTTGGAAAGTTCGCTCTGAAGAATTCGCTTAATTTGCATGTTTGGAGATTATAATCCCTAAATATACGTATTTTTGGGGATTACAATCCCCAATTATCCATATTTTGAGAGATTTTAAAATTGTAACTTGTTTAAAATGTAAAACGTGAGTTTTAACAGAGACAGAAGAAATCCTATAAAAGGACAAAATTCAACTTAATCTACCATTTTAAGCTTTCCTCTATAGACTGTAAAACTTTCATCCTCCTGATCTTTACTTCCCGGCTTCATCCACCAAATCTCCTGACCAATCACCCGATAGCTATCGTTCCACATGGCAGGACGTGATACAGGATGAATGTTCCCATCCATAAGAGCTACTGTTTTCCATTGCCGTTGCTGTCGGACGGAAGCTTTCAAGGACTCATCTGCACTTCCTTCTTTCACCCGTTCCCAATCAGCTAACTCCGATGGAGAGGGTCCCGGCTTGTAATGAATCAAAAAAATATCTCCGACCTTTTCCAAACTTTCAATGGATGAAGGGAAAGGAATTCCCACCTGATTGCCATTGAGGACTCCATAACGCACCTGCGCATACTCCAACCCATCATTTTCATAAAAACCTTCCAAAGCTAACCGTTGACTCGATTCAAGAACAGGCGTTTCTTCTTTCCAAGAATAGGTATAGAGGACAGGTTCATTTTGAAACATCAGATAAAGTTTCTGCTCTTGTTGATCAAAATAGACATGAGGACGAAAATCCTCGAAAGGAAAAGCTTTTCCGGATAAAAACTTACTGCCCTCGGGAAAGGGAATCAATTGTTTTGTCTGACGACTACTTAGATTCGTCATCAAAAGATTTTTTCGATTAGTATAAAACCGCTCACTGACTTCCTGAAATTCATCCATCAAATCTAAGTGATGAAGTACATAGGTTTGTCCATCTTTTTGAATCACTTGATTTTTTCGAAAGATAGTGAAGAATCCATGAGCACCCATTTGATACTGATACACGCGCTCCTGATACAACAGTTCTCCATCAGGAGAGAACACCATCACACCATTAACTTTATCTGTAACAACTAAATTCTCCTCAGGAGTTAAAGAAATATTATCAGCAATCAAACTAATTACTCCAGGGACATCCCCCGACTTAGCCCATTCAAACACAGGATCTCCATTCCTATCAAATACATAGACTTTAGATGCTCCCGCATCTCTAAAAAAAAGATAGTCTTCCGTAGCATGTTGAAATAAAAACAAAGAAGCCAAGATATTCTCCACACGGACACTATCTACAGGAACGATTTCTATGAGCGCATTTGATCCCTCAGTATGCGTATCAACTGGATTTTTTCCGCAAGAAGAAAGCAAATTCAGAAATAAAAAGGCTAATACAGTTGCAGAAGTTGTGTGGTGAAGTTTCATTTATCAATCAGTCAAGGATACTCCCAAATATAGAGTTTTTGAACTAAAATAACGCACACAGTAATTTGATTATCTATTTTTGATTTAGATATGGAATACTTAACTTCCTAGCATAATATAGCATTGCTTCCCAAACAGATAGATTTATGAAAACCCTCATTCAAAAAAAACATACAGCAATTAAGCTATTCGCTGCGATAGCTTGTACATTCCTCGGGTTAACACCTGTACTGGCCCAACAAGGTTTTGTGGGTATTCAGAATACTTCGAGACGAGGATTGCTCCATGCCACCATGAATCCGGCAGAAATCACGAATCTGCATAAAAAAGTGGAAGTGAATCTATTTGCCATTTCAGCAAATGCCAGCAATGATGTGTTATCCTTTAGTGACTTTTTAGGTGAAGAAGAGATTTCCGACATACTCTTCAACCGAACAGATGGTCCGGTCAATGTAAGGACTGATGTTGGAGTTATGGGGCCTTCCGTTGGTTTTAAGATGGGAAAATGGGGATTTGGTTTAACCACTCAAGGATTTTTCAGAACAGATATAGTGGATTTGGATGCTAACTTGGGTAGAAGCATTACCACAGCTACTGATGGACAATCTTTTGTAGAAAGTACCCTCAATCTTCCTTACAATCAGCGGATCAATGTGGCAGGCTGGACAGAATTTGGCTTGATGGCAGGTCGGGAAATCTTTGAAAATGAGAAAAACAGGGTATCCATTGGTACAGGAATTCGCTTACTGATGCCAACAGCCTATTTCAATGCTGGGATTGATGGCATCAGAGGTACTTTGCGTGTGGATCAAAACAGTGCTTTTTTGACAAATGCCACGGGAAACCTGAATTTGAATTATTCAGGAATTATATTCGATGATTCACTCGATGATTTTTCTATCAATTCACTCTCCTTTGGCTCCATTTCGGGAGTAGGTTTGGATATTGGGATTACTCATGACTGGAAAAAAGAAGGGACAATTAAAGCTACCTCCGGTATTTCCTTCAAAGGATTAGGTTCGTTGGATTTCGGTTCCTCTCAAGTCAATCACAATTACAGCATCAACATCCCTAGTGGTCAAAGCTTCGACTTGAATCAATTAGATGGTGGAAGTTTTGAAGAAATCGAAGACCAATTGCTAGCCTCTGGATTTTTTTCTAAAACATCGGATGGCAATTATCAGCCCCAATTGCCACGTTTATTTTCAGCTTACACAGATCTGAGGCTCACGAAGGCCTTTTATTTAAGCTTGTTTAGCCAATTTAATTTGGGTAATTCCAATGCAAATCAGCAGATTACTGCTCAAAATATATTTGCCCTTACTCCTCGGATAAAGTTCGGAGCCTTTGAAATCTTTTCTCCTTGGATGAGTACAGAGGTAGCAGGACTTTCCGGTGGATTAGGCTTTCGCGCGGGTGGCTTTTTTATCGGAAGCAACTCAGTTTTGACCGGTTTCTTAACAGATTCCCAGCAAGCGGATGCTTATGTGGGCTGGAGTTTTGGGTTTGGAAAGTAGCGTATTATCACAAATTGTTTGTTGCAAATCTGGAATTGCATTTCAGATTTGCGTGATTCATGTTCCTTATACCATCCCCCCTACACCCAACAATAAATAAATCCCTGCTGCCATGGCCGCGCCTAAAATAGGGCCTACGATGGGAACCCAGCTGTAAGCCCAATCACTATTCCCTTTTCCTTTGATCGGAAGCAACTGATGCATCAAGCGAGGGCCAAAATCTCTCGCAGGATTGATGGCATAGCCGGTTGTACCCCCTAAACTCAACCCTATCACCCACACCAAAAAAGCTACCGGCAGCGCACCTAAAGATCCCAATCCTATCGGAGTACCATTTCCATCTTGAATCATGGGTTCGGTAGAATACAAAATCACAATGATCAACACAGAAGTACCGATGATCTCGGAGAACAAATTGGATGGTAGGTTTCTAATAGCAGGAGCGGTTCCAAAGGGTGCGAATTTCAATCCCGGATCATCCGTGACATCAAAGTGGTCTTTGTACATCAACCATACTATACCTGACCCAAACATGGCTCCTAGAATCTGAGCTAAGGCATATGTTGGCACCTCGGCCCAAGGGAAATCTCCTGTAATGGCTAAGGCAATACTGACGGCAGGATTCAAATGTGCGCCACTGTAAGGACCTGCGACCACTACCCCAATAAAAACACCTAAAGCCCAAGCAGTGGTGATGACCATCCAACCACTGTTATTGCCCTTGGTTCCCTGAAGAACTACATTGGCAACTACTCCAGCACCCATGGCGATGAGCAAGGAGGTTCCTACAAATTCTGCTACAAATGCATCCATTATTCTACCCAGTTTTTAGCGCGTTCGACTGCCTTATGCCAAAAATGTAAAAATTTCTCAGCTTTTGCTACATCCATTTGAGGTTCAAACGCACGGTCTGCTTCCCAAAGGGCTTTCAATTCTTCCTCATCCTTCCAAAATCCAACTGCTAAGCCAGCCAAAAAAGCAGCTCCCAAAGCAGTGGTTTCAATGATTTTGGGACGTTGGATGCTGCACTGAAGGATATCTGATTGAAATTGCATCAGGAAATTATTGGCCGTGGCACCTCCGTCCACACGCATCTCTATGGTAGGTTTTTCGCTATCTTTTTCCATGGCTTTGATAACATCGTTGACTTGGTAGGCAATGGCTTCCAAGGCAGCGCGTGCCATGTGGGCCGCTGTAGTCCCACGAGTGATTCCAAAAAAAGCACCTCGAGCATTGGCATCCCAATGCGGAGCACCCAATCCCGCGAGGGCAGGTACAAAATAAACACCGTCATTATCCTCCAGTTGGTTGGCAAGCGACTCACTTTCTTTCGCTTCACTCATAAGTTCGATACCATCCCGCAACCATTGAATAGCTGCCCCTCCAATAAATACCGAACCCTCCAATGCATACTGCATCTTCCCATTAATTTCCCAAGCCACTGTAGTCAATAATCTATTGGTGGATTTAACAGGAGCATCTCCCGTATTCATCATCAAAAAGCAGCCTGTCCCGTAGGTGGTTTTGGCCATTCCCACTTGGGTGCACAATTGACCAAACAAGGCCGCTTGCTGATCCCCCGCAATCCCAGCAATGGGGATTTTATGGGATAAAATATCTCCAGAGGTAGTTCCGTAAATTTCAGAAGAAGACTTCACCTCTGGTAATACGGAAGCAGGAATGTCAAATAAGTCGAGTAATTCCTTATCCCACTGCTTCTCATGGATATTGTAGAGCATGGTTCTGCTGGCATTGCTAACATCCGTCACATGCGTTTTTCCACTGCTCAATTTCCACACCAGCCAAGTATCTACAGTTCCAAATGCTAACTCTCCTTTGGAAGCTTTTTCCCGAGCTCCCTCCACATGATCTAAAATCCACTTTAATTTGGTGGCTGAAAAATAGGCATCGAGAATAAGTCCTGTTTTTTCCGCAATCAACTCCGCTTTTCCAGCAGCCTTCAACTCATCACAAAAGGAAGCCGTGCGCCTATCCTGCCAGACGATCGCATTGTAAATAGCTTTTCCCGTGGTTCGGTCCCATACGAGTGTAGTCTCTCGTTGATTGGTAATCCCTATGGCTGCTATTTGGGAGGCTTTGATTCCTTGGTTGGCCAAGGCTTCGATCATCACCGAGGACTGACTAGACCAAATTTCCTGCGGGTCATGTTCCACCCAGCCGGATTTGGGGAAATACTGTTTGAAATCTTTTTGTTCGACAGAAACTATCTGCCCCTGCTTGTCAAATACAATCGCTCGAGAACTCGTCGTGCCTTGGTCAAGGGAAAGGATATAGTGGGTCATTGTTAGGGATTAGTGATTAGTTGAGTAAGTGATTAGTGATTGAGAGGTCGACTGTCAGCGGTCGACTGTCAACGGTTTCGATCGTGGTTCAGGAGATGTGACATTTTTTTAAAACGAATGCTACACTTGGTACATTTATACGGGAGGTTGATTGTCAACGGTCGACTGTCAACGGTTTCGATCGTGCTTTGGAAGATATAACGTTTTTCATAAAACGAATTCTAAACTTTGTACTTGGTACTTAGTCAATTTTCACTGCAGTGTCCATGTTAGGGAGCAGTGTTGGTTCGGGAGATAGAGCGTTTTCCATTAAACGAATTCTATACTTTATACCTGGTACATGGTACTTCGTACAGCCCTTCCTCCCTCAACCTTCATCCATCAATATATACTTATTCGCTAATTTTTCAAATTCTTGCAATTCGTCTGCTATCCATTGTTCGTCTTTGCCGAGGACATTTGCCATGAGTTCTGCTACTTTGGGCGCCATTTGTTGGGCTACTCGGGCATCTAGCAGGAGGACCCGCATGCGTCGGCTGAGAATATCTTCTACTTTCATTGCCATCTCATGTCTCGTACTCCAAACAACTTCTGCTTGTGTGTAAGGGTAATTTGGATGCAGCAATGTTCCCAACTCAGGTTCTTGCTCGATGAGGTCTTGAATTTTTTTAGCTTCGGAGCCGTATCCTCTCCAATGTCCTTCCAAAGGCTTTTGTGTATACCCATGATAGTGGATAGGAGCAGAAGCAGATGGCGCTAGCTTTTCCCCTGTGACACGACTAAATTCCTCCACAGTATCTTCTCCCATTTTTCGAAAGGTGGTCCACTTACCTCCTGTAATGGAGATCAATTGACTATCGGAAACAATCACCTTATGAGAGCGAGAAATTTCCTTGGTCTTGGTACTCCCCTCTTTCGGAGCTGCCAAAGGCCGTAAGCCTGCAAAAACAGCCTTGACATCCTTGCGGGTAGGAACTTTCTCAAGGTACCCTTGTGCCGTTTCTAATATAAAATCAATTTCCTTACTCAAGGCCTCCGGTTCCAATTTGGCTTTTTCCCGTAAAGTATCCGTAGTGCCTACCACCAATTTATCTAACCAAGGCACTGCAAATAGCACCCGTCCATCAGAAGTCTTCGGAATCATCAGCGCATCCTTCCCTCCCAAAAACGATTGGTCCAACACTAAATGAATTCCTTGGGAAGGTTGAATACTTTTGGGAGCTCCCGGCTGATCCATTTGGAGAATTTTGTCGGCAAAAACTCCTGTTGCATTCACCACCATTTTTGCCTGAATTTTGTACTTCGATTTACTCAGATTATCCTTGACTTGAAGTCCATTGATTTTTCCAGAGGAATCTTTGTTAAGGGAAATCACTTGCATGTAATTCAGCATGCATCCACCCATTTCATCACAGGTTTGAGCCACACTCAGCGCCAACCTTGCATCGTCAAACTGTCCATCATGGTAGACTACTCCCCCCATCAGTCCTTTTTCTTTGATTTGTGGGAGTCTCTCTTTGGTTTCTTTTTTAGAAATAAACCTAGACTTCCCTAGTCTCAATCGACCTGCCATCCAATCATACATTTTCAATCCAATGCTGTATTGCAATCGATCAAACCAGCCATAGATAGGTATAATAAACGGCTGATTAAAAGTCAAATGAGGAGCATTTTGAAGCATGCGCCCGCGTTCCTTCAATGCCTCTAAAACCAAAAAAATATCTCCCTGCGCTAAATACCGAACACCTCCATGCACCAACTTTGTGCTTCGGCTTGAAGTCCCTTTGGCAAAATCTGATTTATCAACCAACACCACAGACAATCCTCTGGACAAGGCATCCAAAGCAACTCCCAAACCCGAAGCTCCTCCCCCGATTACCGCAATATCCCATAGGTAATTTTCGTCCTGTAATCGAAGAAGGTTTTTATTTCTATCCATTTTACTGTTCGTTTGTTCAAAAATATCAAAAAAAGAAATAAACCGAAACAAAAAGAAACTTTTTATTTTTCAACGATTTCTTTTATGCTCCTTTTTGAATACTTTTAGGGAACCAAACGCAGAAAAATGACCATAGCAGAGCGACATAAGCATATTTTAGATGAATTAGCGAAAAATGGTTTCGTCAGTGTAACGGACTTGAGTAAGGAATTGGATGTAACCGTCGTCACTATTCGGAAAGACCTGAAAATTCTGGAAGACAAAGGCTTGCTGTATCGCTCCCATGGTTCTGCAACATCAGTTTCTCCGTATGTTAACGATCGATCTGTCAGCGAAAAGAAGTTGGTACGGGTGGAAGAGAAATCAAAAATCGCCCAAAATGCGATAAGCTTGGTGGATGAAGACGATGCGATCATTATTGGTTCGGGAACTACCGTGGTAGCTTTTGCTCAAAACATTCCCAAAAGTAAAAAGCTGACCGTACTCACTGCTGCCATGAATGTGACCTTGGCTCTGATAGATGCCCCCGCCATAGAAGTCGTGCAATTGGGAGGCGTAGTCCGAAAGACCAGTAGTTCGGTAGTGGGCCACTATGCAGAGGATATGCTTAGACAATTTGCCTGTTCCAAGTTATTCTTCAGTGCAGATGGTGTGAGTTTGGAAGATGGACTGACCACCTCACACATGATGGAAGCCCATCTCAATTCACAAATGATGAAGGGGGTTCAAAAAATCATCCTCCTGACAGACTCCAGTAAATTTGGCAAAAGAGGTTTTGGTAAAATCTGCAATCTCGAAGATATTGACATTGTCATCACCGACGCAGGTATTCCCGATTTGTACAGAGAGAAAATGGAAGCGATGGGGATTGAGGTGAGGATTGTTTAGGAGAGGCGAGATTTTAGACCTTAGACACTAGACTCAGGGGCGCGCATGGGACTAACGTCTATCTTTCAATCTGAATAATTTTTCACTATCCACTGCTCAATTCCCTTCCAACGCCGGGGGTTAAAACCCACGGCAATTGATACAGGTATTATCTAGAAGATAAGCTGAATTTTATTTCTCTTCATGGGTTAAAACCTGCTCCTATTGATGGGAGTATTCATTAAAAATTTTGCCCATTCATATCTTTAAATTCTAATCCCATAGGTGGGTTAAAACCCACAGGATCAATTCATTCAAAATTCTTCATTCCTAATTCTTCATTCTTCACTGCTCACTGCTCACTCTTCACTAATTAAACTCCCTATATTCCCTTCTGACCACCGAACTGGAGCCGTCTTTTTCTAAGGTGATTTCAAAGATGAAGCTATATTCTAAATCTTCCAGCTCTGGATACTGCCCTCCATCTTGCACAAAGTAATTGACTACATGATGAATGGTATTGCTATGACCGACTACCAGAATATTGCCTTTCCGCTTCCTTAATTCCTTCACAAGATCATCATGCTTACGGACTTCATAGATTTCCAAGGTCAAGCCTGGAGTTTTTTCAATCAAAGGTTGAGCAGTAGCTCTTGTGCGGATAAAATCGGTGCTGAATACATGTTCAATTTGCTTATCGGAAAGAATTTCAGCCAACTTTTTGGAACGAACAGTCCCCGCCACACTCAAATAAGGATCATCCCCGGTCAACAATTTCTCCGCATGCCTCACCACGTAAATCATCTTCGGTTCCTGCTTAGGCCCACAAGACCATAAAAGAAGTGTAGCTAAGAAGAGTATTCCTGTGTAGATTCCGAGTTGCTTTAACATAGACTTATTTTAGTTTGTATTGTACAAAGTACCAAGAACCAAGTACCAAGTATGGATTCAGGAAATAAAAAGGATAATCGTATTTCAATCACAATCGTGCCGTAAACAGTCGACAGTGGACCGAGGACCTCCAATTAATCACTGAAATGTACCAAGCACCATGTACAAAGTACCAAGTAGGGATTCGTGTATAAGAGACCTAGCAGGTTTCTAAAACCTGCCAGGTCTTCGTAATTACTAATCATTCAACCCCCCATTAACTACCTCAACACTAAAGCGTATTTCGTAGCCCTACCATTCCTCATTATTCATTCCTTGCTTCGACTCCGCTCAGCACAAGCATTCCTAATTCCCCACTGCTCACTTTTCACTGCTCATTTCCAACTGTTTGCTTCGACTTCGCTCAGCACAGGCACTGTTCACTCCCCTCACCCACTAAACGTATTTGCTACATGCTGATCTTTGGCTTTGACGGGTTCAAACTCCAGGTATTGTTCCCAGAACGCTTCTTCCGGTAAAGCGGCACGTAGATAGACTTTCTCTTTTTTGATCGGATGTACAAAGATCAAATGGAACGCATGCAAGTTGATGTTTGCATCTGGGTTTGGTTTATGGAATCCATACTTGATATCTCCTCTAATCGGACAATCCATGGATGCCAACTGCACGCGGATCTGATGTGGTCTACCAGACACGGGACGCACCTCTAAAAGCCAATGATCATTCATCTTGCCTAGGGTTTTGTAATTCAACTCAGCTTTTTGTGAACCAGGAACCTCTTTAGCATAAGCCTTCACGAAGTTTTTCTGCTCATCTTTTACCAAGTAATGCGTCAATTTTCCTGATTCCTCTTTTGGCTTGTTTTTGACTACTGCCCAATAAACCTTATGAATATCGCGCTTGCGGAATAATTCCATCATACGCTCCAAGCCTTTGGAGGTCCTTGCAAAAACCACCAAGCCACTCACAGGTCTATCCAAACGGTGGACAGGGTGCAAAAATACTGCCCCTGGCTTCTCATATTTGGCTGCAATATATTCCTTACAATAATCAGTAAGTGTTTTATCTTTCGTTTTATCTCCTTGTACCAGGATACCCGCAGCCTTGTTAACCACCAAAAGGTGATTATCTTCGTAAACAACGGAGAATGGTTTCTTTTTCATCTACTTAATATTCCGACGTGAAATGAAATTCAATTTCTGGATAGTTATCCTGCACCATCTGCAACCAAGCTTTTGACTCGGCCATAAAGACCAATTTATCATCTTTGTCTCTGGCAATGTGCCTACTCTTGGAACGAACAAACTCATCCAATTGCTTCTTGTCCTTACTGCTGATCCAGCAAGCTTTATACAAATTCATAGGAGAAAACTCCACGGATGCATTGTACTCCTGCTTCAGTCGAAACTGAATTACCTCAAACTGTAATTGACCCACAGTACCTACCACTTTACGATTACCCATTTCGTAGGTAAAGTATTGTGCCACCCCTTCCTCCATCAATTGCTTCAAGCCCTTTTCCAACTGCTTGGTTTTCATGGCGTCTTTATTGATGACCTCCTTAAAAATCTCCGGAGAAAAGCTAGGAATCCCTTTGAATGTCAAGCTTTCACCTTCCGTCAAAGAATCCCCAATTTTAAGATTACCTGTATCATACAAACCGATGATATCCCCCGGAAATGCCTCATCTACAATCTCTCGATCCTGAGCCATAAACTGGGTCACATTGGAAAAACGCAAGGGCTTTGGACCTCTTACATGATTGTAGGGCTTATTTCGCTCAAATTTCCCCGAGCAAATACGCAAAAAAGCAATTCTATTTCGGTGATTAGGATCCATGTTCGCATGAATCTTAAATACAAACCCTGAAAACTTAGACTCCTCTGGTAGTACTTCCCGCTCTTCAGCATTCCTACTTTTGGGCGCTGGCGCTATATTGATGAACGTATCCAGCATTTCGTTGACACCGAAATTATTCACTGCAGAACCAAAAAATACAGGGGCTACTCTTCCTTCCAAATATTCGTTTACATCAAAATCAGGATACACACCCTCAATCAATTCCACATCTTCTCTCAATTGATTAGCTGGATTCTGACCGACCAGCGTATCCAATTCAGCATCGTCCAAATTTTCTATGACTGTTCGATCATCTGAAAGTTTTCGCTGACTTGGAGTAAAGAGGTTTAACTTTTTATCATAGAGATTATATACTCCCTTAAAACTTTTACCCATGCCAATGGGCCATGAGAGCGGACGGACTTGTATATTCAATTTTGTCTCTACCTCATCCAGCAACTCGTATGGATCTCTCCCTTCTCTATCCAACTTATTGATAAAGCAAATCACAGGCGTATTTCGCATGCGGCAGACCTCCATCAACTTTTCCGTCTGAATCTCTACCCCTTTCACACAGTCAATCACCATAATCACGGAATCCACCGCTGTCAATGTACGGTAGGTATCTTCCGCAAAGTCTTGGTGACCCGGAGTATCAAGTAAATTGATTTTTACACCTTTATATTCAAAGCCCATCACAGAAGTAGCCACGGAAATCCCCCGCTGCTTTTCGATTTCCATCCAGTCAGACTTGGTGGCCACATCTATCTTATTGGATTTCACGGCCCCCGCAGTCTGTATAGCTCCTCCAAAAAGTAGAAGTTTCTCAGTCAAGGTAGTTTTTCCCGCATCCGGGTGAGCGATGATGGCAAATGTTCTGCGCTTCTGTATTTCGGTAGTCAAACTCATCTAAATTCCTGATTCAGTTTTTTTTCAGTCTGCAAAGGTACGGTAAATTTCCGAGAAAAGAGGGGTGAAAGAAAGGATGAAGGAGGAAGGATGAAGGAGGAAAATAATTAGGAATTTAGAATGAGGAATTTGGAATGAGTGCAAGACTTACCTTGCAGGCTTTGCGAGCAACCGTAGCGGTCGTGGCGTGAAAAAATGTCGAATGATGAAGGAATATAAAGGATGAGGGTTGAAGGATGAAGGATGAAACCCAATCCAAGGAGCCATGCGAGGAAATTTTAAAATCAATCCTATGAGAGCATCTAAACTATGCCACAAATTTTTCTTTACATCTTCTTCTGTGAAATCTGGGAAATCTGTGGACTTTTTTATTTTAGTCCCGATAGCTATCGGGATTAGAATTCAGATTTTAGATTTGGCATGAGGAGCCCACCATTTTTGCGTCTTTGCGACCCTGTCTTCCGACAGGCAGGTTTGCGTGAAATTCAATCCCGAAGCTTTGCACCTTCATGTGATTCGTGCCATTCGTGGACTTTTTTTCAATCCCTCAAGGTATTTCTCCAAGCGAAGGCCAACATGGGCAATTGTTGATAGCTATTCACTCCCGCCTTGACCCCTTGGGTTTTCAGGAAAAGGTCATTGGACTTACGGCTAATTTCAAGGTTGATGGGCTTGATCTGCTCCTGCAGTCTTTGGATGGAAAGTAAATCATTTCGGATGCCTGAAGGAAGTGCTTGATAAAACTCCCTGTAAAGATCACGTGACATTCGAAACAAATCATTCATTTGATATCTAAGCAATCGAAGTTGACCGGAGTATTGTAGCAAAGGATCTTCAGAATTGGAGCAAATGACCCAAGCAATGAAATTAGCCTCACCCTCATCTGTCACTCCATAGCTATGTGCCATTTCGTGTGCAATGGTAAAGGGTTTTTCTAAAGGATGTAAAGTTGGATCAATGTAACTTTCACCTGTAAAAGGGAAATAAATCCCCAAAATCCCCATCCTTCGCATAAAACCTGCTGGATAAAACTGCTTGGTCCGTGGCTCTCCTGTAAAATTTAAGCCCAAGAGGTATAAATTCTCCCGCATATTGGCCCTGACCAAGCGCTCCAAACTATCATAGACAAGAATCTCCTCAATCGCAACTGTGTCTTGTGTAATGGTATTGCGAAGGTTATTGACTATACGCAGAGTCAGGTTCATTTCATCCTCCAACTGCTCCTGATTCAACGGGAGGGGATTAAGATTGACTTGCTGAAAAATCGGAATTCGCTGATAGTTATACCCCCAAAGAACTAAGAAAAAAAATACAATAGCACCCAAGCTATTGAATAGTGAGCGAATACTATATCCTAATTTATTCTTCCAGCCCTGCTTTTGGAGAAAGTAATAAATGAATATGCCAATAAATATAAAAATGGAAGCAACAAAAAGATAGACGGTAGCAAATGGTAACTTGGATATGGTAGCATCCACGATATTGCGAATACCAGGAAAAACAGTTCTAGAGTAAACCAATTCGGTTTTCTCAGGGTACTTAATAGCAAAGTGCCTGACCAGCAAGCTAGTCAGGCCTAAGATTGTCCAAGTCCAATTTCCTTTAAACACCTTCTGCTTGTACTTCTTTTACCTCCGGAATCATTCGGGTAAGAAGATTTTGGATTCCTGCTTTCAAAGTCACGGTACTGGAAGGACAGCCCGAACAGCTCCCCTGTAACAACACTTTGACAATACCATCTTGAAAACTATGGAATACAATCGCTCCACCATCTTGTTCAACGGCGGGACGTATATATTCGTCCAAAATTCCTTTAATTTTTTTCACTATTTCGGAGTCATTTTCATCAAAGAGTGGATCTTTATCATAGACCACCGTCACTGCTGACTTCCCAGACTCCAAGTATTTTTTGATATGTTCACGGACAAAGTCCTGAATCTCGAACCATTCTACATCCTCTTTTTTGGTAACTGTAACGAAATTGGCAGCGATAAACACACGCTCAACGGCTGCAAAATTAAACAGTTCATTTGCTAAAGGGGATGTATCTGTACTCTCTTGCGTAGGGTAATCAAAACTTATGCCATCATCTGCCAACATAAAGTTGACCACAAACTTCATGGAGTTTGGATTTGGATTGGCTTCCATGTAAATATGTACGGGACGTTTTTGAGCTTGCAACATGTCGATTGGATTTAATTCTACTTCTATACCTCAAAACACACCAAATAGTTCCTCTCTCACTCTTTTTTCCACTTCGGCTTGACCAACTGGAACATATACGTCAAGGATACTTCAATCGTAGAAGAGTTCATGTCAAAAATCCTATCTTGGGATTCTGGTCGTGCAAATTCATATCCAAAGCGCACATCGCCTGCCAAGGTTGACTTGCCAAAAAGCTTGGACAATCCAGCTCCAAGGGTCAATCCATACATGAAGCGGTTAGGATTATCTCCTGCCTGACCATAGGTCGGAAGAAATATCGGATTGTCAGTAACCTCTCGCTTGATGTCAACCGCATTGATCAACATGCCCACGTGAGGCCCTAATTTGATATGAAAGCGACCGGAATTACCGAAATAAAAATTGGACAAAAGGGGCATTTTTAAATAGCGCAATTCTGTTTGATTCTCACCGCCGGAAATACTATCCCGTTGGGTGTAACCCAAACTCAATTGATGAATTTCCAAAGCAACGCCTGCATTTTTATTGCCAAAATACTCTACTACAAGTCCATAAATGGGAGCATTGATATTGGATGTGTTAATAGCCGGACGGCCTGGCTCGGGTCTGTAGGTGATGGAAGAAGTCCCAAAGCCACCCCGCACACCAACATTCAACTGAGCAAAAGCTTCCCAACTCATCAATAATAGTAACCCAAACAGCAGATAGGATAATTTCATGCTCAAAAATACGGTAGATCTTTTATAAATCGGAATAGTAATAAATAATTAGCGCTTATTTACGAATAGGAATCGTATAGGTAGCATGAATGGGCTGTCCATTGATGGTCAACCCTTCGACGGTAACTGTTTTTGGAGAGTCCAAATCATTGGTATAAAAGGCTATTTGCACTTTACCCGAGACAGAGTCTGTAATCAAATAGGGATTCCAGTACAAGGTGGCACGTTCATCGTACAGCGGTGCATCTTCCAACGTCCCATAATCGAGTTGTACAAAATTAGAAGGAGGATGATATCCTTCTACGACAAATGAACTCATACCTGGATTACCAGCTAAAAAGTCTGCTGTCTTCATTTCTCCCTTTTTCAAATAAATCGCAATGATACCATTCCTTCCCATATCCCCCATGATTGAAAGCATTCGGGTCACTACTTCTACCCGATCCACGTCGTTGGGATTGATCGAGCGGATAATATTAGCAGCAGAACTTGATGGCAACACATTCCCATCCAGCATCACCAATGGTTCCATAGAATTAGAGACAGAAGTGGCACCCCCTCTTAAGGTAACCTGCCCCAAAGAATTGACCATCATCCCCGGCACGTAGGCCTTAATTCCTAACAACAAATCAGCTGCATTTCCTCCACGCATTAGGGATTCCCCTGCGATGACATAATCCGCATTTCCATAAATGGCTTTTTCGCTTCTATTTCTGGCAACTTCGACTTTGACTTCTTCCAAAACCAACTCAGATCTGCGCTCTCTAAATATAGGTTGATCCCTACTCTCAATGCTTGGCATAACCGCATGGACAGGTATAAAAAAAGGAGGTTTCAATTGAGGAGTCAATTCAAAGGTTCCGTAGCCTTTTCCCTTTTTATCCACCGCCAAAAATGAAAAATCTATTGGACCATAAAAATCCATTTCATCAATTATAAATGATCCATCTTTCTCCGTTTCCCAGTCTAACTCCCCTTCAAAATTATTGATATACACCGTAAATGGTGTGGCTGTAGCTTTCCCTTTGTCATTTTTGAAAATCCCTGATAGATTAAATGTATTTTCAACCTGATTGGTGAATTTTTCGGTAGTAATATGAGCAGGAACTTCTTTGATGGCCAAATTTTCAACAATTCGAGAAGGAACCGCATTGGGCAAAACCAATCCATCATCCGTAACGCTTATCGATAGGTTGGAAGCAACAGGTCTATTATTTGCATCTTTGGCTTCTATTGACAAAACTACTAGCGTCCTAGTAGCTGGCTCAGCAGGTTCTGCTTGAAAAGTAACTTTTACAGGAAGATCACTTGTTGAGTTTTGAAGAGGTTGTATGACTTTCTGGGTTACATCCAACACAGGTAGAGTTTGGACAAAATAAGCATCAGGCCCATAATTCCGGTTCCATTGGGTAAAGGCTCTTAAATAGTAAGCATTTCCATCCAATCGCTCCGGTAAGAAAAAATCTCCCACGGCTACCCCATTTTCAATTTTGAGCTTTCGCTCCAAAATCACATCCCTGTCTTCGGATAGGAGTTCTACATACAAGACCTGACTCAATTCACGTCGATTTACAGAATTGGTATAATTCATATAAGCCTTGAAAAACACCTGATCTCCTTTGTAGTAATACGACCTATCTGTATGCAGATGAATGCGCTCTTGCAAGCTATTAGCATCTCGAACCACTTGGGCTTGCATTTGAGCAGCTAAAGAAGGACTATAATCAAGGGGAAGCAGGTTTCCAACTTTACTTTTATCCATATCGCCAGAAAAAATCACATCCTTTTGATTCACAACCATCCCGTTAGAAGTCACTGTAACATAGTTTCCATTGACCTCTAGCCAGGAAATCGGATACGGAGCATCTTTATAGGTATTGACCTTGGAGTAACCTTTTTCATAATGAATTTCAATTCTCCCTTTTAAAAACAGTCTATATTCACCCGGGTTTTTACCTGGTGACACCAAGTTATTTGGTTCATAGTTGATTACAGATTTGCCCAATTCATCTGCAAATACATCGGAGCGCATATTCCTTGATTCTGAACCACCGGGCTTATCTCCATACAGATAAAATCCCTCCTGATTGTGTCTCCCAATGATCATCGCACGAAACATATTAGCCGGGGAACGCAAATAGGTATCCAAGCGATTGGCTCTCCAAAGGTTGCGTGTTCGGTTATCTGTTGCCTCCAATTCTTCAAATCGGGTCGCCCCTACTATGACATAGGATTGATTAGTAAATTGAAATTCTTTCAAATCAAAGGTCAATAAGTATCCTAGAGCATTGTTCTTGATTTGAATTGGTTGGTATGCAAATGCCCGAAAAGCGGCATTGCTGTTGTCCTCGGGAAAATCGATCACCCATGGATTTAAAATTTCACAGGTAGATGCAATTTCATCTGTACCTAAAAAATAATTGCTAAACTTTTTCAATTCTCGCTCCCAAGCTTTATCCCTTGACGCTTTGATCTCCACATCACTTAATTCCTGCTCAGTAGGCATCAGATTAATGGAAATACTTTGGGAAGTACCAGCCCTTACAGCCACCGTTTTTTGCTGTGCTTGGTAACCAATAAAGGAAAAACCCACCTCCACATCTCCTACCAAAACACCTGACAAGGTAAACGCACCTTCAAAATCCGTGGTCGTGGCAATAGTCGTGTTATTAATAAAAACATTACAAAATGGAAGCGGTTCTTTCGTCTGCGCGTCCAATACAATACCTGTTATGGAACCTGTTTGGGCATATACCTGCAATGCAAAGAACCAAGCTACGATTGCTAAAAATACCTTTCTCATGTTGATGAAATTTGGGACAACTAAAAGTAAACTATTTTAAGTTTTGAAAAAAGAAAAGCGCTCCATTTACCTGAGCGCTTTTCCATTTTCTTATCAAGAGTCAGAAGACTTACCTTCTTTGATATCATCAATATCCTCTCGATCTTTTAGCTTTTTGTCTTCGACATTTTTATTCAAAAACTCATTCAACTTCTCAATGGAAAAGCTGCTAGAAATCTCACCAAATGAGTTGATGCTCATTTTGAATCCTTCCAAATCCTTATGGACTTTTGGATTTTCTTCTTTTTTGGGTTTTTTCGCCATGACTCCAGCTATTTTTGATTCTATAAAGTTGATACGGCAAACTGAATGCGTTTGATCAATTCATCCTTGCCGATTATTACAAATACCGCCATCAAATCCGGACCTGCGCCTACACCTGTCACAGCCAATCGTACGGCCTGCATGATTTTGCCTAACTTAATTCCATTGCTTTCAGCTGCTTTTTCAAGTAAGGCTTTGGCCAACTCAGGAGTGAACTCCGATGTATCTGCTGCTAATTCTTGAGTGTAGCTATTCAATACCGTCACTGCATCCTGATTCCATTTTTTGCCCGCCACATCTTGATCGAAGCTTTGAGGAGCAGTCAACATGAATTTACCTTCTTTCCATAAGTCTGCAGGGAACGTTGCACGTTCTTTCATGATGCTTGCAATTTTTGCTGCTTTGATGGCATCCACTTCCAACCCATCCTTAGCAACTTCTTCTTGCAAATAAATCGCTAGCTCCTCATCAGATTTAGCTCTGAGATACTGTTCATTGTACCACTTGGCCTTGTTGATATCAAACTTGGTTCCAGATTTCCCAATGCGCTCAATACTGAAAGCTTCCACCAGTTCATCCAAGGTAAACATTTCTCTGTGATCTCCAGGGTTCCAGCCCAAGAAAGCTAAGAAATTGATCAATGCTTCTTTCAGGTATCCTTGTTCACGGAAGCCCATGGCTTTATCTCCTGAGTTTGGGTCCTGCCAGTCCATCGGAAAGACTGGGAAACCATGTTTGTCCGCATCACGTTTAGAAAGTTTACCATTACCGTCTGGCTTGAGCAATAAGGGTAAGTGCGCAAACTGAGGCATAGTATCTTCCCATCCAAAATATTTGTAAAGCAATACGTGCAAAGGAGCAGACGGCAACCACTCTTCTCCACGAATTACATGGGTGATTCCCATCAAATGGTCATCCACAATATTGGCCAGATGGTAGGTTGGCATTCCATCGGACTTCATCAACACTTTATCATCCAAGGTAGAGCTGTGCACCATTACCCAACCACGGATCATATCATTGAGTCTTACTTCTTCTTTACGAGGAATTTTGATTCGGATCACATAAGGTTCACCCGATGCTAGTCTTGCTTTCACCTCATCCTCTGGCAAAGTAAGAGAGTTTTTCATTTGTGTACGCGTGATGGAGTTGTACTGTGGGGATACCACACGGGCAGCAGTCAGACGCTCTCTCATGGCTTCCAATTCTTCGGAAGTATCGAATGCGTAATAAGCATGACCTTTTTCAACCAAATCCAAAGCATACTGCATATACATAGGTTTGCGCTCAGACTGACGGTAAGGAGCACAATCTGCAGGATTCCATGGACTTTCGTCAGGAGTGATTCCCAGCCAATCCAATGCATCTTTGATGTACTCTTCAGCTCCCGGAACAAAGCGAGTCTGATCGGTATCTTCGATTCTCAACAAAAATTTGCCATTGTTTTTTCTGGCAAACAAGTAATTGTAAAGAGCAGTTCTTACTCCTCCGATATGTAGAGCTCCTGTGGGTGAAGGAGCAAAGCGAACGCGTACTTCTCTATTCATCTTGGTTTTATCTTCTGTCATTCAACCCATTTTGGGTATCAATGGTTGGTTTGGTTTCTGAAAATCAGGGTGCAAAGATAGTAAATTTTGAACAGAAAGCCGTGAGCTATTGCCGGCATTCCAAAAAATCAAACAGAAAAGGGAACCCTCTCGGATTCCCTTTTCTTGCAAAGATTTGCTTTGATTAAGCGTCTTTCTTTGTTCTGATTTTTTCCTTGATTCTGGCAGACTTTCCTTGACGGCCTCTTAAGTAGAACAAACGAGCTCTTCTCACTTTACCTTCTCTCAACAATTCGATTTTTTCAATTGCAGGAGAAAGGATAGGGAAAATTCTCTCAACACCTACACCATTGGAAACTTTTCTTACTGTGAAAGTTTCACCATTGGAGTTAGGGTTTTTTCTTTGGATGACTGTTCCTTGGAATTGCTGGATTCTTTCTTTGTTACCTTCTACGATTCTTACGTGAACGTTGATGGTATCACCAGCTTTGAAAGAAGGGAATTTAGCTCTTACCTCGCTGTATTCCGCTTCTACGATTTTCATTAGTTCGCTCATAGCTTAAATGTTTTATTTGCTTGTAGCATTGCGCACCCGCGCAGTCTTGAATGAATTCTATTATTAGTGCTTGCTTACAATCGCCTTTAGAAATCTTTCCCTTCCAATAGGTCGGGTCTTCTTTCCTGTGTACGGCGAACCGATGCTTCAAATCTCCAGGCTTCGATATTGGCTTCATGACCTGATAGCAATACATCTGGAACTTTCATTCCATCATACTCCGCTGGTCTAGTGTAGACCGGTGGTGCTAGCAGTCCATCTTGGAAGGAATCTGTCAATGCGGATGTTTCATCATTGAGCACGCCCGGTATCAATCGGATGATCGCATCTGTCACTACGGCAGCTGCCAATTCTCCTCCTGATAAGACGTAATCCCCAATGCTGATTTCACGGGTGATCCATTTTTCACGGACCCGCTCATCCACACCTTTGTAATGACCGCATAGAATCATGATGTTTCCTTTCAGAGAAAGCTCATTGGCCATATTCTGGTCAAAGGTTTTTCCGTCAGGACTCATGTAGATAACTTCATCATAGGTCCGCTCCGCCTGCAATGCTGTGATGCACTTGACGATGGGTTCCACCATCAGGACCATTCCAGCACCGCCTCCAAATGCATAGTCATCGACCTGCTTTTGTTTGCCGCTGGCATATGCTCTGAGATTGTGTACTCTGACCATTGCGATGCCTTTATCTTCTGCTCTTTTTAGAATAGAATGTGCAAAAGGCCCTTCCAATAAGCCAGGAACCACGGTAATGATGTCTATACGCATGGGTTAACCTTCCAAGTAGATGTCAAGTAATCCTGTGGGTAATAGGCAATAAACTTTTTTATCTACCTTGTCAACCTTCATGACGATCCCATCCTGAATCGGGATAAGGACTTCTTTGCCTTGATGGTCGACACCCATTAGATCTTGGGTTTCTAAGTCATAAATGACTTTTACTACCCCTATACTTCCCAGTACTTCGTCCAGTACTTCGAATCCTATCAATTCATGGTAATAATATTGATCTTCCGGCAGCTCTTCCAATTGTGATAGCGGGAGAAACAAACCTGAACCCACGAGTGGAGCAGCTGCTTCTACTGTATCGTAATCCTCAAACTTTGCGAGCACTTTGTTGCTATGTTGCCATACAAAATGTTCTAAGAAGAAAGGGACCAATCGGGACTTTTGCTCTACGAATACATGCTTGAGGTCTTCGTAGTCTTCCGGATAATCTACATCGAGTACGATGCCTACTTCACCATGAAGTCCATGAACTTTGGCTATATGGCCCAATTGAAAACAATTGTCTTTGTTCATGGTGATATGAGATATTAAGCTTGAGTTTCCTCTTCGCCTTCAGCAGCAGGAGCTTCCTCAGCAGCAGGAGCCTCTTCAGCAGCTGCAGCAGCTTTAGCTTCTTCTTCTCTTGCTTTGATAGCGTCCAAACGCGCTTGGTTTTTCGCTGCTTCAGCTTCCAATGCTTTTTGACGAGCGTCAGCTTTAGCCTTAGATAAGGATTCCACTTTACCGCCGATTGCAGCATCTTTGCCAGACTTCCACGCTTCAAACTTCGCATCTGCTTGTTCTTGCGTGATAGCACCTTTCATTACACCGATTTGAAGGTGTTTTTTCAACAATACACCTCTGTAAGATAACATAGCTCTTACAGTATCTGTTGGCTGTGCACCGTTCATCAACCAAGTGAGCGCACGCTCGTTGTTGATGGTGATAGATGCAGGGTTAGTGTTTGGGTTGTAGGTACCCAACTTCTCGATAAAGCGTCCATCACGTGGAGCTCTCGCATCAGCTACTACTACGTCATAGATGGCCAATTTCTTACGACCTCTACGCGCTAATCTGATTTTAACTGCCATATAAATTTGATATTTAGTGAATTGATGGATCCCGTCCATCTTAAATTTTGGACTGCAAAGATACGGCTAATAATTGTAAATCAGCAAATCACCTGAAATATATTTGCTTAATTGTGAGGAATTGGGTTAAATTTGATCAAATGAGAAAGGAGAAAGGATAGCGGAGTAAGTGAATGGGGAGAAAATAAGAATCATGAGTGAATCATTAGGAAAGAAAAGAACAAAATCCATCTTGATTCTTGATTCTTGTTTCTTTTCTCTTGAGTCAAGATTCTGCTTACAACCGTTGAGTCTAAGCTCTGGCATCCTACTTGCAGCAGGCAAGTCTCCATGTCTTTACCAGGCCCTGTAGTTCAATGGATAGAATAGTTGTTTCCTAAACAATAGATATGGGTTCGATTCCCGTCGGGGCTACTAAATAATAATGAAAAGAATTGATCAGTCAATTTTTTTTAATAAATGTTGAGGCAACGTATTTCCAAGTCTTTTTTGGAACCTTGATTTACCTGATCAAGTTGCGCATTTTTAGTCCTAACGTTTTTTGATTTTAACACTAACTCCCTGTTTTTCATATGTAAAAAACTCACTCCTTTTTCTTACATTAAGGGTAGAAGTATATAAGAACTATCTTCGAAAATAATACCTAAAAAATTAGGCTTATTCATTCTAAAACGAACCTAACAGGTAAATACAACCATGCATCAATGGGATAGTCTTGAAGGTCCACAGCATATATAAACCCATCTTCATAAAGGTCTATGATTCTAAGAGCCTCCTTAGCCAAAGATTTATGAACCTCATTTGGGTTCATCACTACTTTTTCCAGCAAAGTACCATTTGAACTGATTTTCAAGCCTAGCAAAACTATGCCTTGAGCCCCAACTCTCCTAGCTACGACTGGATAAGTTAATTCGCTCTGAATAAACCTTTCCCAGGAATCCACTGACCTAAAGCTTGGCTTAAATACATTCCTATCTACAAAAGACCCATTAAACTCTCCCTCACAAAAATTTCCGGCACAGGCCAATTCTAAAACTACCCGACTACCATTGTGTACTTGGGTGTATGTTAGTCCTTCTTCAAATTCGGTTATTTCTATTGAAATTAAATCCCCATCAGTTCCGTATTTAGAAACTTGTATGCGCTCCACTCCATTATCTCCAAGAGTTGTTTTTCGATTTTGAACTAAGCGATGATCCAGGGTATAAATTTTTTCTAAGATTTCCCCCTCGGAAGACATAGTTTTTACATCATTGTAGGTGTGCTCTCCAAATCCAAGCGTTAGAGGATAAAAATGCTCGTTCAGAGGAATAATTTCACGCTCTTGAGCAATTGCATGAAAAGTAAAAAACAAAAAAGCTATTGATAGGATAAATAGTTTTCGCATAATATGGATCAATGACTAACTTTTAAACACTAATCTACAATAATTTCGAATAAATTCCTGACAGCTCATTACAGGAATCTCCGAAAAATAAAAACGAGGATATCAATACAGTGGTACTGCCCGATATCTGCGTTGTATGCGACCCTACCAAGATAGATGAATGGGTTGCGTAGGTGCTACAGACCTAATTGTTGAAGTTTTGTCCCTCGGAAACAATCGAAATGAATTTTAACAAAAGCCTGATGTCTACCTAGAAGTCGGTGTACTGTAATACTGGATTGTGCAACTAGTAGAATGTAAAATTATGATTTACACGCTGATTGACGGGGAATATCAAACCTCTAAATCAATGACCATGGGGAATTCGCCTAAACACATGCAGTGAAAGAATTTGAATTGGATTTGACATAAGTATTCGAAATTATCAATCCATAGCATGCTTGTACAGCTTACCTTCCTTCATAATCACCACAAACTTCTCTTCTGGATTGGCGATCAAGGAGAGATCAGCCAAGGGGTCTCCATCTACCAAAATCAAATCCGCCAAAGCACCCACTTCCACTACTCCAAGTTTCCCTGGATAGGGACTTCTGAGCCCTGAAAGTTGCAATAATTCAGCATTGTCATGAGTGACCATCTTCAATATTTCAGCATTTGTAAACCATGGTTGTAATTTCAGAATAAATTCATTTTGTCGATCATTAAGCTCTGGTTCAAATAAAAAATCCGTACCCCAAGCTAGTTTCAGTTTCAGTTTTTTAGCTAAAGGCCATACGCGTGTTTGTCCTTCAAGTAACGAAGCACGCTTGGCTATTCGCTGCGGATCCATATTTGGTGTATTTTCCACCAACATCTGAGTGGATAACCAAACCTTCTTCCTTCCTGCATAACGCAGCGTTTTCTCATCCAGTAATTGTCCGTGTTCTATGCATTTGACACCTGCATCTATTGCTCTTCTAATTGCACGAGGAGTATAGGCATGCACCATCACATAGGTACCCCAATCCTCTGCCGCCTCAACGGCTGCCCTCATTTCGTCAAAAGTATATTGAGTGACATCAATGGGATCATACGCAGAAGAAGATCCTCCCCCTGCCATCAACTTTATTTGGCTTGCTCCAAATCGTAAATTCTCTCGAACTGCCGTCAAAACCTCATCCCTTCCATCTGCTATAAACGTAGCATTGAAGCGCTCTGCTCTCGATGGCTCTCCAAAAAACCTTCTGGATTGCTCATCCGGTGTTCTAAAATCCCCATGACCCGCTGTTTGAGAAATGGTTGCACCAGAAGGCCATATTCTTGGCCCATTGATTTTCCCTGCATCCACAGCCATTTTTAAAGGAAAAATAGGCCCGCCCGCATCTCTGACAGATGTAAAACCCCTCATGAGCATTTTCTCTGAATTGACCGCTACCTTTTCCATCATCATCCCCTCGGAAAACATCGGGGACATCATTTCTCGCATGGTCAATGCGCCAAAGGTCATATGCACATGTACATCAATCAATCCAGGCATTAAGGTCTTTCCTTCGCCATTAATGCGAAGCAGATTTTCCAAACCTACTCCTTCAAAAGTACCCATACCTTCAATTTTTCCATCTTTTACCAAGACATTGGTAGGTGAAGAAAGTACTTTAGCTGTACCATTAAAGACTCGTACATTTTCAAAGAGGATTGCTTGCTGCTCTTGGCCAAAAGATAAAAGAGATGAAAATGTGAGCATTAGGGCTATACCTAAGCGTATCATAGAAAAGTTCATAGCTGCATATTTATCACTTAGCTAATATAGACATTCTTTCCAAATTCCACCACAAATACCTAGCCGATTTATTAGTTAGCCCTATGATATCTTCGAGTGATCGCCACTATATCCCTATAATTTTTGTGTTTAAGAGTGCTTTTACTATATTCCCTATCAACTACTTCATGGATATGAAAAAGCTTCTGTTGTTATCTGCCAATCTTCTAAGCTTCGGCATAGCCATTTTTATGAACTATCTATTTTCTACAGGATTTGATGGTAGAAAAAGCGTAGGAGAAATCAGTGCAGCATATCCCGTGGACATAACACCCGCAGGATTTACGTTTGCCATTTGGGGATTGATTTACCTGGGCTTAAGTATTCTTTGTATTCAACTTGTTGTAGAAGCTATACAGTCCAAAGGACAAAATTTATCAGGGAAACTAGGACTATGGTTTATAGTCAGCAATGTATTTAACGGGGCTTGGATCTACTTCTGGACTTCAGAGATGCTATTCATTTCTGTCTTAATCATCCTTGGATTACTGACAAGCTTGGTCAAGCTGAGCATCAAAACGTCTGCTTTGGATACCAGTTCCGTTTTCAGTTTCAGTTATTTTAGTCAGACAAGTATTCGAATCTATACAGGTTGGGTAATTGCAGCGACTGTATTAAATATCAGTATTTGGATTAGTACCTGGGGGCTGGAGTTTTTAGCCTTTCCTGCTGTTTCGGTGGGAATCCTACTGATAGCCGCTGCAATTTATGTGCTTTCGGGATTAAAATTCAGCAGTATGGCTATACCCTTAGTGGCTTCTTGGGCTTTTTGGGGGATAGGGAGCAATAGTTCAGATATACCTGTTATTTCTACAACTGCTTTGATTCTTTCTGGTGCTATGGTACCAATTAGTTTGGTCATTCGGTATAGGAAAAGGCAATCAAATAGTTAAAGAGATTCCCTTTAAACTACTCTCCCATAAATTTCAAAATTTCCCGATAGACTTTGTTTGGAGAGTAAATAAACTGAACTATCATCCCTTTATGCTTTTTCCGTGGTTGAAAGATGTAATTGGGAGCAGGCTCAAATTCTTTGTATGCTTCCATAAACCGCTCTGTAGTCAAGGTAATTCCTGGAAGCGTTCGACCACCTAGTAAAATTAGCAGTGGAGGATCTTCGGCATCTAAATGATAGATAGGTGAAGTTTCTTCCCATACTTCAGGAGAATCCGTAAAGGGAATATTGTAGGATGTTCCCTGTTCATAGTTCATCTGCTCCAAAAACCATTTCATATCCAAACCTGCGGCATCAATCAATACAGCGCCTTGGATAGGATTAGATACGCCCAACTGATCAAAATACTGGTTATTTACCGTTATCAAACTCGCTAAATGACCGCCGGCAGAATGTCCTGATACAAAAAGACGGTCTTTGCTACCCCCATAATCTTTAATGGATTCATGCATCCAATTGACTGCTTGAGCAGAAGCCAATGCCATGGATTGTACCTGATATTCCGGACTTAATGGATAATCCATAATGACGGTGACTACGCCTTTTTTCGCAAAACGAGTTCCTAAAAAATTATAGATTTCTTTATTTCCCGAATTCCAGCTACCTCCATGGATAAACAAAAGCACAGGTGCGTCTTTTGCTTTTTTGGGTTGAAAGACATTGAGTGTTTTCTCAGGAAGGGAGTCCGAAGCCGTCATGTAAGGAATGTCTTTAAAACGCTCCACACGCTTGAGTGAGCAAGCAGAGAAAGTAAGGATCAAAAAAAAGGAGAGAATTACTGTACGCATCATCAATGGAATTATTTCCCTATCAACAGGTTTGAATCAAAAATGTTAGTGAGCTGCCCTAGACTCCATGATTCTAAAAAACAGGATATGCGCCATCCTTCCAGCGTGTTCTTTAGCATACTCGGCAACTTCTCCCTCAAAATGGGTGTCAAGGGTGGCAAACCACAAACCTAACCATTGCTCAAAATGTGCTTGCTGCAGCTGATGATTCATGGTCCGGTCCACTTCCTTGTGTACAGGTACTGGACTGAATTTACCCGCACCTGGACCAGATTGTAACAGGACCATTTCCCAAAAATCACCCAAATGCTCCAAATGTGTGGGCCAATCCTGGACAATGCGGTTGAATACACGACCCAACATAGCATCTTCCCTCACTTGGGCATAAAAGCTATTAACCAAAAACTGAACATCCTCTCGATTTGAAAGCTGTCTTTTCATTAGCATGGATTATTTTGATTGAAGAACAGGCTTTAAAACCTCCGAGTTCCCATCAATATAATCCGGCACCTCCAAACCTAAAAGCATACAAACCAATGGATATACATGAATATTGTCAAATGCTGGAATGGATAGACCTTCCTTTATCATGGGCCCTGCCGCATAAAATATCCCGTGCATTTCCTGGTATTCGGGGCTATACCCGTGCTCTCCAAAAACATCCGTTTTAAACATCGCAGAGCGATTTTGATAACTCACCATACCTGATGGAGTAGTCAGGTAGTAACCCAATTCAGGAAGGATAAGAACATCACCCATACGCTCTTTGTATAGATCAAGTGTTTTGTAATATTCTTGGTCATCTACCTTCACTGCCTTAAACGGAGCCCCTTGAGCATTCAATTGGAGAATTAAGGTATCCACTTCCTCAGGATTGGCTAAATACACATGAGCCAAAGCACCATTATTGACTATCCTACCTTGGATTCCGGAAGTGATTTCATCTAGGTTAAGTAAGTTGCTTTTTGGAACATCTGCCATTCCATGATCTGATACGATAATGATATTGATATCAAAATCAAAACTCTTGATTCCCTCTAATAAAGCGCCTAATTCCCTATCCAATTTCTCTAATCGTTTCCCAATCTCCCCATCATTACTCGGTCCAAATCGATGACCGAAATCATCCATATCCGAAAAATACATGGTTATCAACCGTGGCCTTTCATCTTCCGGGAGATTTAACCATTCAAACACTTTAGAAATTCTTGTCAAGTTAGGGACATTCCCATCATAATTGAAGTAATGCGTAGGCCTGATCCCTTGAACAGGTGCTTCCGAACCAACAAAAAAATAGGATGCTGCTATCAGTCCATTCTTTTCGGCATGCACCCAAATGGGCGTACCTCCATACCAATAGCCATCTTCCACGATACTTCTATCCCTTATTTGGTACACTTGATCTTTGTATGGATCATAAAAAGAATTATCAACCAAACCGTGATTTTCAGGACGCATTCCAGTTGCAATGGTGTAATGGTTGGGAAAAGTTTTGGTAGGGAAAGAAGGTATCAAGGCTTCTGCCACCGTACCGGAAGCAATGAATTTACTCAAGTTTTCCGGTTGAAATCGCTCCACATAATCGTATCGAAATCCATCCAAAGAAATTAAAATGACATACTGATCTCCCTGAGCCTGCCCAACAGTCCAGCTTCTTACCCAACATACAACGATCAAAACCAGTAACTTTCCGTAATTCATAAGCGTGTTTGTTTGGCGTAAAGATAAGGAGCTTAGTGATTAGATGAGTGAGTTAATTGAGTAATTAGTAGATTGGGTTAATTAAGTGAATGTTTAATTTGAGTAATTGAGTGATTAGTGGGTTGGGTGATTAGTTTAACCATTAAGGAATTAAGGGGCATTAAGAAAAGGATCCTCGGTTCTCGTCTTGTCACTTGATTCTTGTCTCTTGTTTCTTGTTTCTTGTTTCCACCAGTACTTTCTTCCTAAAATCCCTGTATCTCCCCATCCATCCAAGCGGCTCGTTGGGTTAGGAAATTTTTCAAATTACGTACCGCGTCGGGATAATTTACACCAATCCCTTGATCCCATTTGGCATAGTTCCGCTGTACAGCTCCATTCTTTTCCAAGTAATCTGCATTCTTATCTACCAGTCGGGTCAGAGCAATGTCTGAAAGCGGGCCATTTCTGTAATTTGTCCAACGCTGTTTGATCAATTTCCGAAACTCCGGGTCTTCCATCAAGCGGGGCCACCAAAAATGAATCATCCACGGATCATTGGAAACAAAATTATTGTAACGCATCACCCATCCATTCATAGGGATTCGATCACCTTGATCAAAACCTATGTTCATATCCCACACGGGGCCCATTTCCAACTTCCCATTCCTATCCTTCTGCAAAAAGGTACTCAGGCGATAAGCATCTACATTGCGGCACAATTCATTGATGATAAAATAATCAGCGAAACTTTCTAAACCCACAAAAGCTACATAACTACGCTCTCCCTTGGAAAAGTCATCCTGAAGGAGTGCAGTCTCAAAATCATGCATATACTGGAATATATACTCTTTTTGAGCGGGGGTAATATTTCTATCTTTTGGATACTCGTATAAAAAGTAGGTTTCCAAATACATATTGAAATGATAGGGAGGCCCATAGGGTTCAAAATCAATAGGATTCCCAAAAATATCATAACCACTCCTGAAACTGTTTTCAGGGGTATAACGGGCATCATCATCCCAGTTGGAGTAGAAATAGGATAAAGGCTTGCCAATCCCATCATCTCCAACGGAAGTTTTATCGATCATTAAAATATATCCACCAGTTAAATTGGTAGAACTCGCATTTAATGATTTGATATCTATCCGATGGGAGTCCCGCTTGAGTTTTTCCATAAACGAATACACCCCAAGATATTCACCATTGACTTCAATTTCCACAAATTTGGTCCTACTGGCATATTTCCCAATACTCCTGGAAAGCTCATAGCCCACATCATTATACATCAAGGTTTTATCCCAAATATACTTATCCTCTAAATTGACTACATGTCCAACTATCCTCCAGTCTTCTTCCTCGGGCATTCCAAAAAATGATACATCTACACCATTTCCAGCTGCATTGATACTTTCTATATTAAAACCTTTCTTTTGAGATAAGCGAAAACTCGTCTTCCCTCTAAACTCAATTCCAATACGCTGCTCTTGGGTGAGTTTTTTGCCTTCATAGATTTTCATCGTAGCAGGAATCCTTGGTTCAAAAGGAATCTCCGCTCCATTAGTGTTTATTACCAGATACGGAATTTCACTATCTCCAACATCAATGGCAAAAACTTGGCCGTCATCACCAATCGGCTGTAGATCAGGCTCAATTTTTTCTTGACAGCCCGTAGAAAAGAAAGCACTTGCAAGCCAAAGAAGAAAAAAAATAGAGCGAAATAGGAGTAATCTCATGATTATCAATTTTTACAGCAATATATAGTTGGCAACTTAATAATTAACCCATAGATATAGACAATAATTCGATAGTACATATCTATTGATTTTATTATTCAATAGTGACTTAGGTCTCGTTAGTTAGCTTATCAATCCTTGATATTTGTACTATCAAATTTAAAACACTAACAAAAACTCATATGAACGAGCAAGAAACACTAACAATGCCTAGAATTGGAGATCAGGCACCTGATTTCAAGGCAATGACTACAACAGGCCCCATGCAGTTTTCCGAGTATATCAAAGATAGCTGGACCATTTTATTTTCACACCCAGCAGATTTCACACCTGTATGCACAACGGAAATGTCCGGTTTTGCATTGGAACAAAAGTTCTTTAATGAGCACAAAACCAAATTAATTGGCTTGAGCATTGACTCAATCCACTCACACATTGCTTGGGTCAACAATGTGAAGAAAAATACAGGAGTATTATTCGAATTCCCAATCATTGCCGATATCGACATGAGCGTGTCCAAACTGTACGGAATGTTGCAACCGGGAGAAAGTGAAACAGCTGCTGTAAGAGCTGTATTCTTTATCGATCCAAACGGAAAAATCCGCTTGATCATGTACTATCCTTTGAATGTAGGTAGAAACATGGATGAGATCAAGCGAGTATTAGTAGCACTTCAGACAGCAGATCAAAATAAATGTGCGATGCCATTAAACTGGACACCTGGAGAGAAAGTAATCGTCCCACCACCAAAAACAGTTGCTGAAATGTTGGAAAGAGAAGCATCTGATTATGAAATGGTAGACTTCTACCTAGCAAAAAAATCACTATAAGGATATACTACCACTAAACAACCAAAAAGAGAGGGTTCGAAAGGCCCTCTCTTTAGTTTTTTAACAACTCAATCTGAGTCCTGCTCACCTTCACTACTCCTTGTTGTTCCAGTTTTTTCAATAATCTACCCACCACTTCTCTACTTGAATTTAATTCCAGGGCAATTTGAGTTTGTGTTTCACGGATTACTCTTGAATTACTCGCCTCAGCAGTTTTATGTAAGTATTCCAATAATCGCTCATCCATTTGACGAAAAGCAATGGCATCTACTACCTTCAGCAATTCTTCAAAGCGATCCTGATAACTATCCATGACAAAGAAGTACCAGGATTGATATTTGGGCATCCATTCGTCGAGCTTGCTTATAGGCAGGACCACTACCGTGGTATCCTCCACAGGAATAGCCTTGATCTTGGAATATCCTTCCCGCGCAGAGCAAATCATGGTTATGGCACAGGCTTCCCCAGGCTCCAAGTAATATAAAAATATCTCATTGTCCTGCTCATCTTCCCGAAACACTTTCACGATACCATTGACAATCAAGGGTATCTGCTCCACTTTTTGTCCAATATCCATAATCAGTTCATCTGCTGGAAATAGTACCAACTCCCCGTCTTGGACAATTTCTTTTTTCAAACGATCCTCAAAGTGATCAAAATGCTTACTCAAATAATTCGCGATATCTCCCTTAGCCCCCATCATAATTTTTGGAATTGCTTAAAATTCAAATTTGAAAGTTAATTTTAGGAAATAATCTTCAAAATGCATCCCTTTTTCCCAAAAAAGACCATCATATGAAGTCCCGAAAAAACCTGCTTATTTTCATTTCATTTATTGCCTTTATCAGTTTGGGATTACCTGATGGACTATTAGGAATCGCTTGGCCATTTATCAGTGAGGCTATCGATATCCGCCTTGAAAAACTGGGACTTATTTTAATGGCCTTTGTAGCAGGGTACTTGAGTGCGAGTTTGAGTAATTCTAAAATCAGCACATTCATTTCTTTAGGCTGGTTGCTTGCAGGAAGTTGTATGCTTACTGGAGTGAGTTTATGGGCTTTCACTTGGGCTGGCGGATTAACCTTTCTTTTGATAGCTGCGTATTTCTTGGGAGCCGGAGGTGGTGCTATTGATACCTCCCTCAATATCTTTGCCTCTGCCAATTTTTCTCCTAGTGTGGTTAATTGGCTTCATGCTTTTTATGGTATCGGGGCAACCTCAGGACCCCTGATTTTAACCTATTTATTTACCCAAGGAGATTCATGGACAATTGGTTACTTCATTGTTGGGGGGATTCAAATTGGATTGGGTCTTGTTTTCCTTTCAACAATCAAGCTTTGGAAAAGTCAATCCTCTTCATCCAAAGATACCAAAGCGGGGAGTTTCAGCGAAAGCATACAACAGCCGATGGCATATTTGAGCATATTAGTATTTTTCCTGTATACAGGATTCGAAATAGGGGTAGGGCAATGGCTATACACCATTCTTACCCAGTCCCGAGGGATCGCAGAAGACATAGGCGGAATATGGGTAAGTACCTATTGGGGAAGTTTGACACTTGGAAGGATATTTTTTGGCTTTGTCTTGCGAAAATCCAGCACCTCAAAAGTTCTAAGTCTCGGCACTATTGGCATTGTGTTGGGAAGCATGATGCTCTATTGGGATGTGAATGCCAATTTGAGCTATTTTTCGGTTGCCTTGATCGGACTCAGTTGCGCACCCATTTTCCCTTCCATGATTGCCTTAGCATCTACGCTGTTTCAACCAAAATTTGCACCTACTTTAATTAGTTTTCAGATTTCGGCTGCTATGGTCGGAGGAGCATTGTTACCCGCAAGTTCAGGCTTTTTGGCCGAATACTTTGGATTAGAAATCATCGCATTTTCATTTGCCATTCAAGCCATTTTATTAGCATTAGCTTATGCAGTAATTTATCGCTTCAAAAAAAGAAATGCCCTCGCAGATTAAGCCATATGATTTAAGGGAATGAATCCTTAGATTCGCTGAAATTTCAATCCAATGGTCCGAGTAAGCAGCTCCAAAGCTGTATCAGGTTATATCATGGCTCTTACAGCGGCAGTTTTGTGGGGCATCTCTGGTACAGTTGCCCAATTTTTATTTGAAGAAAAATCCATTGCTCCCGACTGGCTGGTTACGTGGCGAATGCTTATCGCAGGTGTCATTTTATTGAGCTATGGATTTTACAAGGCTGGAACTGATATTAAGCATATTTGGAAAAAACCCAAAGACGGTATTGAACTTTTCCTCTTTGGTGCTATTGGTATGGTAACCGTGCAGTACACCTACTTCTATAGCATCTCTCTTTCCAATGCAGCCACTGCTACCATCCTCCAATATGTCGGACCTGTATTTGTGGTGGCTTTTTATGCTATCAAATACAGAAGATGGCCCACTTGGCGAGAGTATGCTGCGCTTGTTTTGGCAAGTGTTGGAATCTTTTTGCTGGTCACGCATGGGACCATTGAGAGTTTGGTTATTTCCAAAGCCGCTATCATCTGGGGGATTTTATCGGCCTTGGCTTTAGCATTTTATACCATCCAACCCGTACAACTCTTGCGGAGATTTTCCTCTAATACGGTCACAGCCTGGGGTATGCTTATTGGAGGTGTGACCTTTGCACTGTATACACAGCCTTGGTATTGGAGTGGGATCTGGGACATAGAAACCTATGGAGCAGTCGGCTTTATTATTGTTTTCGGAACAGTTATTCCTTTTTCCATATTCTTACATTCATTGAATCTGATTGGTGCCCAAACCGCTTCTTTATTGTGCAGTGTAGAGCCTTTATCTGCTGCCATTACGGCCGTGTTTTGGTTAGAAATCCTATTTACTGGCATGGATTGGTTGGGAACTATCTTGATCTTGGCAACCGTTGCTATCTTGACCCTCAACAAAAAACCAGTTACAACCAGCAAACAATCATGAAGCAAGCAAACAATCTAAGTAAACGAGGAATAAAAGCCGCAGCAAATGCCATGCGGGTAGATCTAGACTTATACTACCAAGTGCTGGAAAACCCCTATCATCCTGAGAAGAACCCAACTGGTGCTATCCCGATGAATATGGCTGAAAATCATTTAGGGTGGGAATTGTTGCAGGAGAAAATCCGACAAGTCAGCCAACAACAATTGTTGCCAGATTGGACCTCGAGTTATGGTGACCCTGCGGGAGTGCTTTCGTTCCGAGAGGCCGTTTGCGGCTATTTTGAACGTTTTTTGAAGGTTAAACCCTTAGATCCAAACCATTTAGCCTGCTCAGCAGGGGCTACAGCAGTTATAGAGATGACCAGTTTTTTGCTGGCAAACCCTGGAGATGCAGCCGTTATCCCTGCTCCCAGCTATCCAGTTTACACAGCAGACTTGCAAGTTTTTTCGGGAGTTGAGCGATACGACCTACAGATTGAAATCGGGAATTCGATTGCTTTAGATAAACTTAAAGAAGCCAAGAATACCATTGAAGCTTCTGGCAGTGAATGTAAACTCTTGATTTTGACGCAGCCGGATAATCCCACAGGGAAAATTTATACACTACAGGAATTAGATCAACTGGCGGATTGGTGTATTTCGAATGAAGTGCATTTGATCGTGAATGAGATTTACGGCATGTCTTTGATAGACACCCAGCACCCTGCTATCACAGAAGATTATCCTACTGACGCCCATTTTCAATCCTTTCTTCAAGTAATTGAAACCAAAAAAAGTCCTTTCCTACATTTTTGGTATTCCTTTTCCAAAGATATGGGAATCTCTGGTTTCCGGGTTGGTGCTCTGTATTCACACAATGAAGAGCTGATTCAAGGGTATAGAAACATAGGTTTATCACATGCCATTTCCAATTATACCCAATGGCTGATGCAGGAAGTTTTGACAGATACTGCTTTTATGGATCAGTTTATTTCCCATTCACAGGCTGCACTGACTGAAAATTATGTGACTGTAATCCAAACACTCCAATCCTTAAACATCCCTTACACCCCTTCTTACGGAAGTTTATTTGTATGGGCCAATCTGAGTGAATTCCTTACGGAGCATTCAGCGGCAGGAGAAGAAAAGTTATGGTTAGAAATCTTTCACGAAACAGGCATACTGCTGACCCCAACCAATGGTTTTGGGCATTCAGAAAAGGGCTGGTTCCGCTTGGTTATTTCCAGTCAACCGCTTCAAGGTATACATGAGGCAATGAAAAGATTATCAGCATTTGTAACCTATAGACGAGCTAAACTCTAAAAAACGCAATTCTACTAAACCAAAATAAACCTTATAACTTTTAGTAGGGCCTTACTTATATTTTGGAATTAACTTAGATATTTTTTAATAAAAATGCCAAAAGACAGCAACAAGCAATTTTAGTTCTGCGTAAACCAACTTAACCAAACTAATAGAAGCTATGCACAAGTATTTTTTTTCATTTTTCCTCGTATTGCTTACGGGATTAGTAAGCGCTCAGGATGTCATCCAGCTGAGGGGAGTCTTACTCAGGTCCGCAGGTGAATATTCGGCAGGTGACACCATTACACTTGTATCCCAGCGAATGAAGTTTGACGGTGTAACCAAACAATATGGTTACATCAGCTATGGTAACCGCCGGTTCATTGACGAGGACAGGGTAGAGGTTTTAAACCCTGACATGGATTTTTGGGAAGAAATTTGGTTTTCCAACCGAGCAGACGAAATCACCAAAGTAGGTTGGGAAGCAGAAAAGCGGCAAGAATTGTATGAAGATGCCATGGACTATTACACCACGGCTTTGAAAAATAACCTGATTTTTGAGGATGAATTATTGAGTGACTATCTGTATCAGCTGACCTTGGCTATCCATCCCTTTGAAATGCTGAAAGAACGGCAGCGCAACTTTAGTATTTTGATATTGAAATCGCCAGAGGAAACAAGTTTTGCTTTCGACAATGGGATGATTGTATTGACAACAGGCTTGTTGGCTACTTTACGAACAGAAGAACAACTTATACAGCTACTAGCCGAAAATGTTGCTCATGTAGTCTTAGAACATAATCTCATCAATTTCAACCGGGCTTTAAGAGCTGAGCGTAATGCCAGAATTTGGGGTACTATCACAGCTGTAGCAGTAGCTACTGCCATGGCGGTAGATGAAGTTAATAGCGGAAGATGGCATGATTACGGTTTGGCGGCAGATCTAGGTGCTTCGGTTTATTTTTTATCGAAAAATACCCGAAGCAATATCGGAGCTGAATACACGAACGAACAGCGAATTCTCGCCAACAAAACTGCCAGAAGATTCCTCAGGACTTATCCAGAGGTGGTGGACCATGATGAAATTGCCTTTATCACCCATCTCGCACCCGCTATTTCTGCCGCTGCTTGGTCTCAGTTTTACTACAAGCATTATGGTACTGCTTATCGTATGATTCAACGCTTGGAGGACCATGGCTTGACTACAGATATGGATTATTTCTTAATGAGCCGGATCATCAGAAAACAATACAACGATTTGGAATCCAATCAGCTAGCCTTGGAATACATTGAAAAAGGAAGAGCTAAATCATGGGAAAATCTGCCAGAGCTATACAAAGAAGAGGGCTTGATCTATCAACGCATAGGAGCATATGACAAAGCAATTGAAGCATTTAGCAAATACCGCGACCACTTAAGCAGTTTGCGTGAAAAAGGACAGTTAGTAGATTCCGAATTAAGAAGCATTGACCAATTTATTCAACGTACCAGCAATTTATCCAAAAGAGTGACTGAAAAACAAGATTAAGTAAACCAACACTACCACAATCATATAAAAACCTGATTTTCATCAGGTTTTTTGTTTTTAAAAGTCAGTAATATCGTTCTTTCAATCTATTTACTCAGACTATGAACGATAAACTCAATTTCAACCAAATTCAGCTCGTCAGTTTAGTCCTGCTAAGGATTTTGATTGGCTGGCATTTTCTTTATGAAGGGGTCATCAAATTGTACAATCCTTCTTGGACCGCCAAAGGATACTTACTCAGTGCAACCTATATGGAAGGATTCTTCGGATGGTTGGCTTCAGACTCCATAATAGCTGTCACTGATACCCTAAATATTGCGGCATTAATCTTTGTAGGAGCAAGTCTTTTATTAGGATTTAAAAGTAGCTGGGGCAGTCTCATAGGGATAGGATTGCTGATTTTTTATTACTTGGCGCACCCTCCCTTTCCTGGCTATCCACTAGGACCAAGTGAAGGCAGTTATTGGATCATCAATAAAAATCTGATAGAAGCCGCTGCCCTATTCGTCCTATTTTTATTCCCTACTTCGTCATTTATTGGCTTAGACCGACTTTTTGTAAAAAAAGAAATCACCCCATCCACTACCTAACGAGCAAAGAACATGGCAGATAACAAAATATTATTCAAAGGATTTTCGAGAAGAGACTTATTGAAAAGCCTGGGAGGTATTCCTATCCTAGGGGCAGTTTGGTATGCAGGTGTCAATCATGATAAAAAGAGCAAATTAGAAAGAGATTTCCTTTTGGAAAAGCTCAACATCAAAGCCACTCCCCCACCAGAAAGCGGGCCAATGAGTGGAGAGCCTTTAAGGATAGGACTGATTGGCTTTGGTATCAGAGGGGAGCAGTTGATGCGTTCCCTTGGCTTTGCGACCAATGAGTGGCTGGAAGAAATGGCTGAGAACGAACGTAATGACCCAAACGACAAGCGACTGGCAGATTTCAAAGCACAGGAAAGCCTTAACGTGAAGCTTAGCGGTATTTGTGACATCTTTGATGTGAGGGCTGAAAATGCACTCAGATCATTCAATACCCATGAAAACACTTGTAAGCGCTACGAAACTTACTTGGACATGATTCATAGTGGGGAGATCGATGCCATTATCATCGCTACTCCGGACCATTGGCATGCGCCTATGGCCCAAGCAGCTATAGAAGCAGGGATACATGTGTATGTGGAAAAACCTATGACCCACACCATAGAGGAAACATACACATTGCGGGAAGCTTGTAGAAGAAATCCAAAAGCAGTATTTGCAGTAGGACATCAGCACCGGCAGACTCAAAGCTTCCTGACTGCAATGGATGCCTTGGAAAAAAATACCCTTGGACACGTTTCACTCATCATGACTACTACCAACCGTAATGATGACAACGGAGCATGGCAATATGATATACACCCAGAAGCATCGCCTGAAACCATCAATTGGAATGCCTTTTTGGGAACAGCACCCCAAGTACCGTTCAACGCAGAACATTTTTTTAGATGGAGAAAATGGTGGGCATATGGTTCTGGCTTGTCAGGTGACTTGTTGACACATGATTATGATCGTATCAATTGTATCTTGAAAATGGGAATTCCCAAGTATGTCACAGCCTCGGGGGGAATTTACACCCATCGGGATGGGCGAAATGTTCCTGACGTCATGCATGTCAATATGGAATTTCCCGAGTTTACTACAGGGGGAACCCAACGCGAATCAAAAGAAAAGGGCATGACCCTTGTCTACAGTGCTACCTTAGGTAATCAATTCGAAAGAGGAACTGTATTAATGGGGCATGATGCAAGCATGAAACTGGGGAATACACTCAGCATCTACGCAGACCCACGATCGACCAAGTATCGTGACTTGATAGCAGAGGGAAGAATAGACCCAAATGTCCCCATATTCCAATATGACCCAAGTGCTAATGGTGTGGATGCTGTAACTTCAGCCACGGCCAAATACTTCGCCGATAAAGGCTTGTTGTGGACATACCGGGATGGGAAAAGAGTGGATTCCACCTTCTTGCATATACGGGAATGGTTGAGTTGTATCCGAAATGGTGGAGAACCAAGCTGTGGAATTCAGGAAGGATTTGAAGAAGCCATTGCAGCCCATATGGCAGGACTTTCTTATAAAATTGGTAGAAAAATAGCATGGGACGAAGCAAGTGAATCCATCATCGCACTGCCTGGAGAGGATTTGGATGCGATTCTGTTGAATAATGAGGTGTAATTCCTAAAACTCCCATCGCATCTTGATGAATCTCTTGATGCGGTGGGAGTTGATTAAATTAACTTTTTGGGAAGAACGACTGCAAGAAGATGAAAATACCTATATTACAGCTGAGGAGTCAATGAAATTGTTACTCAAAAAGTTTCACTTTTTTTCACCGTTAATGATGAAAAGAAAGTGGTGAAGGTGCTATCGTGTTTCCATAACAAGAGGAATCCCTCTAAAAGACCTAAAGGTTAAAGCCTAAAAAATTCTACTATTTTTAAAAAAATACCCCACCTTTCCGCAAACGTTTTAGACTCCCCGAAAACCTAGTTTTTCTCTTAAAAACAGGCTTTAGAGCCCTTATTTACAATATTTTGATGAGCGCAAGCATGTCAAACTCCGGATATTTTTTTATAATTTGGTAGAGTTGAGTGGTTTGTACTTAAAAGTATAAACCACTTTTAAAAATCAACCAACCCAAAATGAACCAAAAACCACGTTTATCCTTTAGCCAAATCATCAATATGAATGTCGGCTTTTTTGGCATTCAATACAGCTTTGGTTTGCAGCAGAGTGCTGTCAACCCCATCTATGATATGTTGGGTGCCCAACCGCATGAAATCCCTATCCTTAACTTAGCAGGCCCCATGACAGGCCTCTTAATCCAACCCATCATTGGGGCCTTGAGTGATAAAACATGGTCACCGAGATTTGGGAGACGAAAGCCCTACTTCTTCATTGGAGCTGTATTTTGCAGCATTTGTTTATTTCTGTATCCGTTCAGTAGTAGTCTTTGGATGGCAGCGGGGCTGCTTTGGGTATTGGATGCTGCAAACAATACAGCCATGGAGCCTTATCGAGCCTTAATTGCGGACACCATGCCAGAGGATCAATATGCAAAAGGCTTTCTCACCCAAAGTTTTTTCACCGGTCTAGGCATCACCTTGGCGAATGTGTCTTTGTTTGTTTTCCAAAAATATATCCCCGGAACAGCTGGATCGCTTCCCGTTTGGGTGTATGCTTCCTTCTTTTTGGGAACCGTCTGTTCCATCACATCGGTCATGTGGAGTATTTCAAAAACTACAGAAATCCCACCCACGGAAGAGGAACTGGTGGAACTACGCAAACATCAGGAAGGCAAGCCGAATCTCGTCATTCAGTTTTTCCTGTCCATCCTTACCTCATTATTGATTTACACCTATTTCGCCCTCTTACTGATTCCATCGATTTTTTCCCGAGGACTGATCAAGCGACAAATTGACGCTATCGAAAAAAGTCCTCGCTTATCCGTACTCTTCGGTCAAAACCTAGAGATTGTCAATTCCATTTTTGTCATGCCCAAAGTTATGTGGCAATTGGCTTTGGTCTATTTGTTCCAATGGTATGCCTTGTTTGTCTATTGGCAAAATGCTGCAAAAAGTATTGCTCAGTCCGTCTGGAAAACCTCTCCTACGGCTGACATGAAGCTCTTTGAAGAAGCCGTTGGTTGGACAGGCTTGGTCAATGGATGGTATAACATTGTCACCTTCCTCACCGCTTTTGGACTGGTAGGTATTGCAAAGAAATTTGGACCTCGAAAAGTACATTTTGTCTGCTTGATTATGGCGGGCGTAGGCTTATTGATTTTCCCATTTATTGAAAATAAATACCTGCTGTTTGCTCCTATGACAGGCTTTGGAATTGCTTGGGCTAGTATGATGGGTATTCCTTACTTACTCGTGATCAATGAAATCCCCAAAGAGCGTTACGGTGTTTATATGGGAATTATCAATATGATGATTGTGATCCCTATGATCTTACAAACCTTGACTTTCGGTTTTATATCCAAGTATTTCTTAAACAATGACCCAGGGATAGCCATCTTATTTGCAGGTTTACTTTTGTTAGGAGCAGCAATGGCTGTGCTTCGAATCAAGGAAACCCACGATGTGGATACTACCAACGCCCCTATGGGTGGAGGGCATTAAATTCAACAACTTATTTACACTACCAAATTAGAAAAATGCCAACAGCAATTACGTCCAATGATTTTATTATTCGAATCATTGATACTTATGGATTAAAAATTTCAAAAAATGACCTACCGATCATCCGACGGCTGGAGCAACATTTGGAGGTAATCGGCAAACTATTCTATGAAATCTACAGTACACATCCACAAAAAGATGAACAGTTTGAGCAATTAATTGTCCAGGTCATCCAACAAGGTCAAAACCGTGCAAAAGATCTTCAAGTAAGAGATGAGGAGAAAGCAAAAGGAGATCATTGGTTTTTGAGCAATCAATTGGTGGGGATGAGTTTATATGTAGATAGATTTGCAGGCAAACTCCAAGACATGCCTTCCAAACTTCCTTATTTGGAAGATTTGGGAGTTAATTTTCTGCATCTGATGCCATTATTTGAAAGTCCGGAAGGAGAGAGCGACGGAGGGTATGCGGTTTCTGATTTCCGGAAGGTAGATCCCAAGTTTGGCACCCTGAAAGACTTGGAGAAGTTGCGGAAAACCATGCACGCAAAAGGCATGTATTTGATGTTGGATATCGTGCTGAATCATACCTCCCACAAACACGAATGGGCTGAAAATGCCAAGGCAGGAGACTCTTACTATCAGCAGTTTTTCTACATGTACGAAAATCGATGGATACCCAATCAGTATGAAGAAAGCATGCCTGAAATCTTCCCTGAGGGAGCTCCGGGCAACTTTACATGGGTTCCTGAGTGCAAGCGCTGGGTTATGACCGTATTCCACAACTACCAATGGGACCTCAACTACATGAATCCGATTGTGCTAAGGGAAATGGTGGATAATGTGTTGTTTTATGCCAATCTAGGAGTCGACGTATTGAGGGTAGATGCACCGGCATTTATTTGGAAACAGACAGGCACCACGAGTCAAAATCTCCCACAAGTACACAGCCTACTCCAGTTGATCAAGCACTGTGTTTTGGTAGCTGCACCCGGCATGGCTATCCTGGGAGAAGCAATTGTCGCCCCTCAGGAAATTATCAAATATTTTGGCACAGGTGCTTATACTGCCAAAGAGTGTGATTTTGCCTATAACGCTACACACATGGCATTGCAATGGGACACCTTAGCGACAGGAGATGCAGAACTGCTAATGAACGCTCAGCACCTGATACTTCAAAAACCTTACGGAACATCTTGGATTACCTACACAAGATGCCACGATGACATTGGCTTGGGGTATACAGATGAGATGATTCGAAACATAGGGAAAAATCCTTATCATCATCGGAAATTTATCACGGATTATTATGCAGGCAACTACCCTAATAGCCCAGCCAAAGGAGCATTATTCTCCTTTAATCCCAAAACAGGTGATGCACGCATCAGTGGAACCTTGGCATCACTCTGTGGCTTAGAACTTGCGATGGAAACAGGCGATGCATCAAAAATCAAGGAGTCTATCCAAAAAATCTTATTGATGCAGGCACATTCCATGATGATTGGCGGCTTACCCATGCTTTTCTACGGAGACGAAGTCGGCTATACGAATGACTACAGTTTTTACGAGGACCCGGGAAAAAGTTACGATAACCGATGGATGCATAGGCCACTGATAGATTGGAACAAAGTGGCTAAGAGATCGGAAAAAGGAACGGCAGAACATGCGATTTTTGAAGGAACTAAAAAATTGATCGGCATCCGTAAACAAGTCTCCCAAGTAGCTGACTTGAAAAACCTAGTTTGGTCTAGCCCTCAGAGCAGGCATGTGACTGTTTTTTTACGGGAACATGAGGAAAAACGATTCTTTGGCGCTTTCAACTTCAGTGCATATGCTACCCAAATCAGCTGGTATGCTTTTCGTGAATATACGGAGAAACCGGAAAAGTTACTGGATCTGTGGAGTGGTCAAGAATATATAGTTGGGATGGATCATGAATTTCTCCACTTTGAACCGTATCAGTTTATGCTTTTGGAAGTACACTAAAAAAGGCCGCTCTTCAACTGAGCGGCCTTTTTGTTTATAAACAATCAACCAATTATTTGATTTTCACTTCAAAATAATACTCCTGACCAGAAGGATATACTCCCAAGACAACCACTTCTTCACCTTTGTTATCAGAAAGCACATTATTTAAATCCTCAGCACCTGAGATTCTATATCGACCATCAGAACCAATAACAGAAGTAATAATAAACCCTACTTTAGCTCCGGATTTTCTCCACTCCTCGTTGTTGATACTGATGATGCTCGCACCACCAGAGATATTCAATCGAGATTTCAAATCGTCTTTCACATCTTCAAAAGTAATACCTTCGAATGTCGCTCTTTTCGGCTGTTCTTTTCGGATGATTCTGGTATCACCAGAAATGTTTTTCAAGGTTGCATTAACTTTTGATTCCTTGCCGTTTCTAAGGTATTTCACCTCTACCTTATCTCCGGGCCTTTTACGGGCTACCATTTCTTGGAGGCGGGCAACAGACTCTGTCTCCACCCCATCTACTCCAATGATGATATCACCTTCTTTCAAACCAGCTTCAGCCCCCCCACTTCCTTCATTTACACTGCGGATATAAACCCCTCTAGATACTCCAAAAGTAGTTTTTAATTGTTCTTCTAACTCAGGTGAAACATTGGCTATACTTACACCCAAAATCCCTCTTTGAACAGCTCCAAACTCTAATAAATCATCCATTACCTTTTTGACAATAGATGTAGGCACTGCAAAAGCATATCCGTTGAATGTACCTGTACGGGAAGCAATAGCTGTATTGATACCGATCAACTCACCCTTCAAATTCACCAAAGCACCACCAGAGTTACCAGGGTTAACCACCGCATCAGTCTGTAGGAAGGATTCAATCTGAAGGTTATTTTCTAAATCTCTTAGAATTCCAATATTTCTCGCCTTGGCTGAAATAATACCAGCAGTTACAGTAGAAGTCAAATCAAAAGGATTCCCTACGGCCAACACCCACTCCCCAACTTTCACCTGATCTGAATCTCCAAATTTAACATAAGGTAAACCTTTTGCCTCTACCTTCAATAAAGCTAAATCTGTGGTAGGGTCAGTACCTACCACACGTGCACTGTAGCGCGTATTATCAAATAAAGAAATATCCACTCTCGTGGCATTTTCGATCACGTGATTATTGGTGACAATGTAGCCATCTTCGGAAATTATCACACCCGAACCAGAACTCTGTCCTTGTCTTGGTTGACTTCTTCTGTCTGGTTGTCTAAAACCAAACAGCTCTTCAAATGGATCTACTCCCCTTTGCTGTTGTCCGACGGTTACCGAACTCTTCACATGGACCACCGCAGGAGTAACTTGCTCAGCGGAAGCGACAAAATTGATCCCCTCCGGAACAATAAATTTGTCATCCGATAGCCAATTGACCAAGCTGGTATTTTGCTTGTCGGTGAAATTGGTAGCTGAGTTTTGCTTGGACAGGTAGCTTGCCCCTGCCAGCGCGATGATGCCTCCGATCATTGAGGCAACAATAATACCTAGGAAAAACTGACCTTTATTCATATGTGTTGGTTTAAGTTCTTGTATTATACGTGAATTTAATACTCATCCGATATCAAATACCAGACAAATTTTATTTTCTGCCATTTTGTTTAACAAGGTTTAACGTTAAAACCTAGCCGCGCAGATTATCTTCCCTATTAACAAAAAATAATTGCGCAAGTTTCTGACATTTTAAAACTTTGTGGAATTCTATTTACATTTAAAGAAAAAAACATGCTGCAAAGGCTTTTTTTAGTAGTCCTTACTCTTCAATTAATACTTGCTCAACAATTTTTGTTAGGGCAAGGAGCATCACCTTCGACTTCTGCACAAGGAAATCCAGAAGAAGTACAAGCACCAAAACTTAGCCTAGAGCAGAATATTAAAAGAATACAACAGTTTAATATTACTATCAATTCCATCATCAGAGGATTGGATGACGAGGTAGACACTACGGTTCTAGCTGACATTTTGCCAAGTGCAGAGCGGATTGCCACTGTCATTCAGTCACGGCTTGACAGTCAGGAATCCCGCATCAATCTTCGCTACATCAATGCCTTGGACAATTTGTTATCTGGCATCAAATCCCAATTGAATGAAGCTGAAAAGCCCGTCCTCTTAAAAATGGAGCAGCTTTTAGGATTTCGAACAGTAGTTGATTCTATCAAAACTGATGGAATATTGCAAATTGGCAAAGAAAATACTGTTGGATTTGACGAATATATTCAAGCAAAGAAAGATCTATCCAAAAAATTAGGGCAACTAGAGAAATCTCTTCAAGAAGCGCGTATAGTCAATGCCAATTATTTAAGCAGAATTTCTAGAGTAAATATTAATCTAGCCTTGGTTGGCGAACGAATCCAAGCACAAAGAAAAACGCTAGAAAGAAGTTTACTTGATAAAGAAAATAACTATCTCTGGGAAAAAAGGGAGGGGCCAGATACCGAACGTCTGCTCGATATTTTTAAAGCTTCTTTGAGATTCAATGGATTGATAGTTTCCCGCTACATTGCTAGCCACATTGGAGTTTTATTTTTTCTATTAACTTCCATCGGAGTACTCTATTGGTGGACTAGTACCAACATAAAAAAAATCGAACAAGAAAAAGAATTTGCCTCTATCATTTTGGGGAGGTTGGTTTACATTCACAAATTCACCTTCATTGCTTCTTCTTTTCTGATTTTGGCTATTTCTCCATTCTTTTTCACCAATCCACCTGTGACACTTTTTGCAGTCATTCTCTTTTTTATGGTGTCTTTTTCAGGAGTATTACTCACCAATCGTATCAACAAATCCGCCTTAAGAGTGTGGGGCGGTTTATTTATTTTATTTGTCTTCAGTCTGATCAGTAATCTTTACTGGGAAATCAGCTACAATGAACGCTGGCATTTATTAGGTTTTGGCATCATCGCCATCCTATTAGGCTTACAGCTAAAGAAAGTCATTGCAACAGATTCGGAAAATTCACTTCCCCCATACTTGAGTAAAATCATCAATATATACATTGCTTTTCAAGTAGTAGCCCTTTTAGCTAATGTATTGGGGAGATTCAGCTTAGCAAAAATGCTCGGAGTTACAGCTACGCTAAGCCTTATGCATGCAGTGAGCTTACTCGTATTTCTGATCGTAATCAAGGAGATGATTTATCTCCAAATAGAGGTCAGTAGAAAAAATCAATCGGAATTCACCTCTATGATTGATTTTAAGGACATCCAACAACGAATCACCAAGCTATTTTCTCTTTTGGCAATCGCCATCTGGGGATACTATTTCTTTGAAAGCCTTTCCTTACTTGATACGCTTTTGGAGGCAATAGGGAACTCACTAGCCAAACCCCGAAATATCCTCAATGCTTCCTTTACCTTTGGCCAGGTGGCAGTGTTTATTTTGGTAGTGTATATTTCCTCATTTTTAGCCAATAATGTGGCCTATTTTGCTTCCATCAAGGATCAACAATATGCTGCTGCAAAGAAAAAACGCTTGGGTTCTGCGATCCTTTTATTAAGACTAGGTGTGCTATCCGTAGGCTTTTTAATAGCCATTGCAGCATCGGGAATCCCGGTAGATAAAATAGCTATCGTCTTAGGTGCCTTGTCGGTTGGGATTGGCTTTGGTCTTCAGACCATTGTCAACAACCTTGTGTCGGGTATAATCTTAGCATTTGAAAAACCCATAGAAATCGGTGACATCATTCAGGTAGGGAATATTGAAGGAACTGTAAGTGATATAGGTATCCGTGCTTCCAAAATCAAAAATTACGATGGAGCGGAAATCATCATCCCCAATGGAGACCTGCTAGCGCAGCAACTGACCAATTGGACGCTTTCTGACAAAAAACGAAGAGTAGAACTAATCATTGGAGTAGCATACAATTCAGACCTAGACTTGGTTACCAGCTTGATTCAGGAACAATTAACTCGAGAAGGGATTTTGACACTACCAGTCCCACGAGTCTATTTGCAAACATTTGCAGACAACTCCGTAAACTTCCGAGTCCTCTTTTGGGTAGATGATATTGATGTATGGATCATCATACGGGATGAGGTCATGCGGGCTATATTCAAGGCCTTCAAAGAAAATAACATAGAAATCCCTTTCCCACAGCGCGATTTACATATCAAAACCTACCCAGAAGTCATCAAAGAATCAGTCATCAAACCTGCTGACAAACAAGCGCCCACGGGCGAGGATAGTCAATAAAAAGCATCTTCAAAGTGCTTGAAGTGGTAATTGTTCCGTTGATCCTTGTACACGCCTACAATATCAAATCGAATATCCTTGTGCCAATCTTTTTGATGAATATAGTGGTCAGCTGCTTTGACCAGGAGTTTGCGCTTGGTGCTGTCCACAAATTCCTCTGCAAAACCAAAGCCTGTTCCACTTCTGTACTTGACTTCCACAAATATCAAAAGCCCTTTGTATTCAAAAATCAGGTCAATTTCCGCATGTCCATGACGGTAATTGGCCTCGCGAAATTTATAGCCCTTGCCTGTCAGCCAATCCTTGACCAACCCTTCTGCGAGCTTTCCTTGTTCGTTGTGTGCTGCCATCGGTTAATTTGTTACTTTTGAAAAATAGTTGAAAAGCGATTCTGAAAACACATGTCAGAACCTAACTTCGTCTGTATGTGTTTCCTAACAAACTTCTACGAAATCCGTGAATCAAGTTATCAATAAAAAAGTAAAATTTCTAGACCTGGGCAGCAAGGACTACAAGGAATGCTGGGATTTTCAGGAATCCATCTTTGGAGAGATAGTTGCCAAAAAGATTGAAAACAGAAAACTTCCGGCAGAAGAGCAATCTGCAACGGATAACTACTTGATTTTTGTAGAACATCCGCATGTATACACCTTGGGAAAAAGCGGTGAGCTTTCCCATTTGTTATTGGACGAAAAAGGGTTGGAAGAAAAAAATGCCACTTTCTACAAAATCAATCGAGGCGGTGACATCACCTATCATGGACCGGGGCAATTGGTGGGTTATCCGATATTGGATCTGGAGAATTTTTTTACAGATATCCATAAATACCTCAGGCTATTGGAAGAAGCCATTATCCTAACTTTAGCAGATTATGGAATTGAAGCAGGAAGGATCGACGGACTTACAGGCGTATGGTTGGATCATGTGGAACAAAAAAATCCACGAAAAATATGCGCCATGGGTGTGAAGTCCAGCCGCTGGGTCACTATGCACGGCTTTGCCTTCAATGTCAACGCTGATCTCGCTTATTTTGGCAATATTGTCCCTTGTGGCATCGCCGATAAGGCAGTGACTTCCTTACATCTAGAATTGGGAAGAGCCATGGATGAGTCAGAAGTCAAGGAAAAAGTCAAAAATCACTTGGCGGAGTTGTTTGGGATGGAGTTGGTTTGAGAGTTTAGATTTAAGATTTTAGAGTTTAGAGTTTAGATTTTGGGGGACCAAACGTTGAGAAAATGTTCTGTGAATATTTTTCGTGAGGGGCCAGGTTGTAGCGTTGGAAAAATTTTTTAGTTTAAGATTTATTTTTTAGTTTAGTGAAAATTAATTTCATAATGATTCAACTTTCTCGTTTTTTGAAAACCCTCATGCATAGTACCTTACTTTGCTTTATCTCACTGTTCTTTTTTAGCTGCTCCGAATCAGTTATTGTTCACGACTCAGAAACGCGTTTGGTTTTTGATACAGGCAACGTTAAACAAATACAGTTGAGCTCGGTCAAATTAGACCTCTCTGAACTCATTAATCCTTACAATGTCATCACTATTGAAGGAAATTACATTTTCGTGATTGAGGATAGTACCATACCAGAAGAAAACAAACTCATCCACATTTACGACGCCAAGACCTTTGATCATATCAGTGAAAAAGGAGTAATGGGATTTGGGCCTAATGAAATTCCTTCTGTAATGTCAATTGATCTTGCGTTTGAACCTGGTGCATTCTACGCTTACTCTTCTACTGATAAAAAAGTATCCAAATTTCTTATCAATGATGATAACCCCTTGTCAATAGAGCAATACAGACAGCCGGAGAGTTTTTTTTCATTGATTCGCTTGTATGCTGCTACAGACTCGACGTTTTTAGGTATTTCTTCTGATCACCCTAATAGGCTTGTAGAATATCACAGAAATGGCAAAGAAATCGCCGGATACGGAGAGTGGGAATCTATCAACACCAAACATCCCATGGATAATTTTTTAAATTTTTCGCTTAATGATGGATGGTTTATTAATGATTCGAAAAAACAAATTTTTGTAAAGGCGTGTGGGTACAGGGATAGGATAGAAATCTTTGACTATCAAACAAAAAAATTCACGATAATTGACGGCCCTGACTTGGAACTCCCAAAGTTTGAGTTAGCAGGTCCTACAAATAATTCAGTTCTTGTTATCGACCCTCAAAACCCCTATCGATACAGAGATGCGAGCATTACGAGCAAGCATATCTATGCACTATATAGCGGCAACACTAGAACAGAAGTGAGGGAAACAGGAAATTTGGCGACAAAGATTTTTGTGTTTACCCTTTCAGGAGAAGCTTTGACGGTTCTACACCTAGATCGCTCGATTAGATCTATTGGAGTAGATGAAGTCAACGGTAGAATTATTGGAATCACAACAGATGAGGACCCAAATTTAGCTTACTTTCCTATCCCAGATTTTTTACTAAACTAAATGAAACAACTTAAAAAAATCCTAACGATATCATTTCTGATTACATGCTTATCAGGATGTAACGAAAAAGATACCAATCGATTAAAAATATCACTATCTCCTGAAACTTTAGAAGTCCCAACCATAGACTTTGCTTCCTCCAATCCTGGAATGATTCACCTTTTTGACTCAGATTCGGGGGAACATGTAATGATTTACAATCATGTCATCAAAAAACTTCAGATTTCTGCTTTTACTTCAGGAGAACTGAAACTTAGTATTCCGCTCGAATTTGAGAATGAAAAACGTAGCAGACGCTTTACTGGTGGGACCTTGATAGGCAGGGATTCTATTTTTGTAACTTTTTATCCTCCCGCTTTGGGGATGATTAATTTTAATGGTGAACTGCTTTGGGAACGGTCCTTACCCGAGGGAAACTATGCGGTTTCTCATATCGGAAATGGCAGTATGATTCCACTATTCAAGTCTCATAATAGGATTTATGGAGCCCAACCATTTCTTATGGATCATCATCGGATGAGTGCGAATGATATCCAAAATCAATCTCTCGTGTACAGCGCTAGCCTAAGCACAGAGGATGCCACTTGGCATGAGGTTTATTATGGCTTGGATTACTGGGATCAGGGAAAAAAATTGTCTTATTTTTCGTGGGCAAAGCGTGAGGATATGATTTACATCGCTCCATTTTATGACCATAGGATTCAGGTCTTTGATACCAAAACCAATCAAGTAGTCACCATAAAAGAAGTAAAGTCCAATCATGTTGAAAAATTCAATATCGTAAATGAACTTCCAGGCAATCCAGACAAAGCCATCATCGAAACTTTACAATCCGATCAGTACGAAACATTTTTGTACGATCCTTACCGAGATGTGTTTTATAGAATCTTTCTTCCGGGCTATCCACTAGAAAAAACTTTCAGCACAGATCAGTTGCGCTTAATGGAGCGTTCCCGACCTTTGACTGGGATCATGGTCTTGGATAAGGAGTTGAATATCCTCGCTGAACACATCTTCGAACCTTTTGAAGTCCATTCTTCTGATAATTTCCTCGTTGGCAAAGCAGGCCTTTACGTTTCTGCTAATAATATGAATAGAGAAGATTTCAGTGATGATGTGATGAGTTATAGGCTTTTGAAATTGGATTTTTGAGTAAATTAGCAAATCATGAAAAGCATAGAAATAACCATGGACGAGAACAAGTTCGATGAAACTAACGAAATATGTAAAAGAATAGGAATGACTATGGACGAGTATATCTTTAAGGCTTTGACCCACTACAATCAATTTCAAATCAGAAAGGATTTGGAAGAAAAACTTCACTTTGAATCAAAATTGGTACGGAAGAAATCCATCAAAGTATGTAAGGAATTTGATAACCTTAGCTAACCCTTCTAATCCAACCTCTCCATTGTCCTTGACCTTTCAAATCCTTAACTTTGGGGCTTGATTAAAATGCTACATGAAAAAAGACATTACCTTTCACCCGGTTACAGGGGTGAAACTTGCTATAGCCAAAGAGGAAGTTGAAGGACAGACAGAATGGGCAGTATATATCATCAATCATAACCTGATAGAGTTGAATACCGTCATGATCACTTCAAAAGGGTATGGAATCATCGATGGGGAACAGCGTAAAACTTCTACGCTCCGTCATGTCATTCAAGAACTCGGTGCCCAATCCATTGCCAAAATCGAACCGATTGATCCCGCAGTTTTTGCGCTGACCAATGAATTTTGGGTAAGCTATTACATCCTGGATCAAATCTTTGATAAGAAGTTTGTCTTTGTACACGGCAGCATGGAACCTCAACATATTCAGTTCATAGAAGACTTGGGATTAGAGGGGGTATTGCACAGCTAAGCAAATAAGTACTTAAGTTGTCAGGCATACTTGGATTTTCACTTGCTCACCAGTAATTTACCCCCTATCAATTCAAATCAAGCCTCCTATGAATGATTTTTTGGGTCAGTTAGCGGAAATTCTATTCCTAGACATCGAGACAGCGAGCCTAGAAGCTTCTTTTGAGCTACTGCCTCCACGCCTACAAGAAGAATGGGTGAAAAAGGAGAAACTAATACAACCCGAGTCACCTGCCGAATGTAAAGCGGGCGACTTATTCTTTCAAAAAGCAGGCATTTATGCGGAATTTGGAAAAGTGATCTGTATCGGTGTTGGCTATTTTCATTTCGTCAAAGGTGAAGAGAAACTGGAGTTTCGGACCAAAAGCTTCTACGGTGATGATGAATACGAGTTACTAAGTGAATTTTGTACCCTACTCAACAAAAAGCGTTGGACCCTATGCGCTCATAATGGAAAAGAATTTGACTTTCCCTACCTGAGTAGACGAATCCTTATCAATCGCTTACCGCTCCCCGAACCCCTGCAGCTTGCTGGCAAAAAACCTTGGGAAATCAGGCATTTGGACACCCTGGAACTGTGGAAATTTGGGGATTACAAGCACTATACCCGTCTGGAGCTATTGGCTTCTGTATTTGACATCCCTACCTCCAAAGACAGCATCGATGGCTCGCAGGTCAATCAGACCTACTATCAGGACAAGAACCTTCCCCTCATCAAAGATTACTGCCTCAAAGACGTCCTCGTCACCGCACAAATCTACCTTGCCTTTCAAGGATTACCACCCGATCTTGACATGGAAATCATCAATAAGGACGATAATTGATTCCTCCTTCATCATTTTTTAAAAAATCCGCAGCCAAAATCACAACCAACTGTTTTTCAACATCTTAAATGATTATAATTCAAAATTCATACTTGAATATTTCAAAATTTAGTATATGATATTTCAAAATTTGATATATGTAATTTCAAAATTTACGATTTCCTATTTCAAAATTAAAAAGCATATAATTCAAAATTCAATTTGTGATAATTCAAAATTTAACTTGTGATATTTCAAAATTTTATATACATTTGAAGCACCAATGACACTGATTACCAGACATATAGTCCAATCAATTAAAGATACGCTCCAAATGTATCCCATATTGGCATTGACTGGACCGAGGCAGTCAGGTAAAACAACACTACTCAAGGAGCTGTTTCCTCACTTTAGATACATCAGTTTAGAAAATCCTGACAATAGAAACTTTGCCTCCACTGATCCCAATGGATTTTTGGAAGAGTTTCACTCTCAGGTAATTTTCGACGAAGTGCAACGGGTTCCAGAGCTTTTCTCTTATTTACAAAGCAATGTGGACAATAGAAATAGAGAGATGGGTTTGTACATCCTTTCAGGCTCGCAAAACTTCCACTTGATGCATAACATCACGCAGAGTTTGGCTGGAAGGGTTGCAATTTTCAAGCTCTTTCCCTTGGATTTTAATGAAATGAAGGGGGCAAAACTTATGGAAGATGACTTTATCGACCTTTCAATCAAAGGCTTCTATCCAGGTGTCTACGACCGAAATATCCCGCCAAAAGTATTCTATTCCAACTATATAGAAACCTACTTGAACAGGGACATTGGAGAGTTGGTCGCCATCAGAGATTTAAAGCTATTCCAAAACTTTATCGCACTTTGCGCTACGCGTGCTGGACAGCTTTTGAACATGAATGCCTTGGCCAATGAATGTGGCATCAGTCAACCGACTGCCAAAGCATGGCTTTCTGCATTGGATCAAAGTTACATCACCTTTCAATTGCATCCTTATTACAAGAATTACAGCAAGCGAATCATCAAAACACCCAAACTATACTTCTATGACACAGGACTGCTATGCCATTTGCTAAAAATCAATTCACGGGAAAAACTGATCAAAAACCCCATCAAAGGAGCTGTCTTTGAAAACATGATGATTGCAGAATATGTCAAACAAATGCATCACCAAAACAATCCACAGGACATTTGGTACTGGAGAGATGTATCAGGCAATGAAGTGGATCTCTTGGTCGATCATGGGGAAAACTTGGAAATCATGGAGTTCAAAGCGACCCAAACCATCAAATCAGATATGTTTGATGGCTTGACAAAATTTGAAACTATTTCTCAACTGCCCAATTTGGACAAAAAACTCGTATATAGCGGGGCAGATTCTCAACATAGGTCAATGGGAAAATTGATTTCTTGGAAGGGTTTTAGTATTTAAAAATAAGGTATAATTCTACCCAAAGGAACTATTCTTGGAAAACTTTCCTTTAACAAATAGCTAAAAGTTTTTCATCTTTGATCCGAATTACACCATTGTTCAAATAGCCTGTTTTTGTAGCTAGCAGATCACCCAAAGCTCAAAAACAAAAGAAATCACAAAAGCTTCACCTGCTTTTTTACCATAGCGGTAAAACAATTGTTATATTAAACACAAAATCAAATACTCATTTTTATGGGAAGAAAATCAGACAACAAAGGCCAACGCAGAAAGAAAAGTAGCGGAAAGGTTTTAGACACCGCACAGTTGGCCAAAAAAATATTGAATTTTTTAGATAACCATTACGGACAAGAATTCAATGCTAAACAAGTAGCTAAAAAGCTAGAGATTAGAGATAGCCTCAACAAAGGCTCCGTAGAACCTATTTTACATAAACTAGCAGCGGCTGGTTCCGTTTCAAAAAACCCTCGAAACTACTTCAGCTCAACCAAAGAACCTGAATTCATCGAGGGGACTGTGGATTTTGTAAATCCACGATTTGCTTTTATCAAGCCAGATGCCAAGCATAACCTTACAGAGGACATTATGGTGAAAGAGGCGGACCTCAAGCAAGCCTTGGACGGAGACAGGGTCCGTATCATGGTATTCCCAGTAAGAGGAAATAGTGGTAGGCAAGAAGGAAAAGTACTCGAAATCCTCGCACGTGTACGGGATGAGTTTGTAGGGCGGGTAGAAATCTCCCCTCGCTTTGCCTTTGTGGTGCCCGATTTCCGAAAAATGCATCAGGATATATTTGTCCACAGAGGCGATCTCTTAGGTGCCGAGCACAATCAAAAGGTAGTAGTCAAGCTCACCGAATGGAGAGAAGATGACAAAAACCCTACTGGAAAAATTGTAAGAGTACTTGGGAAATCTGGGGAACATGAGGTAGAAATTCACTCCATCATGGCAGAATTTGGTTTGCCATTTGAATATCCGGAGGAGCCTGTACAGGAAGCAGAAGCTATTCCTGAAGCCATCCCTCAATCAGAAATTGATAATCGTAGGGATATGCGGGACATCCCGACCTTTACCATTGACCCACACGATGCCAAGGACTTTGATGATGCTATCTCCTATCGCATCTTGGAAAATGGCAATTATGAAATTGGTGTGCACATCGCCGATGTGACTCATTATGTCAAACCAAAAACATCCTTGGAGCGAGAAGCCTATGAGCGCGCTACCTCCGTGTATTTGGTTGATCGAACTATTCCAATGCTTCCCGAGCGTTTGAGCAATGGCCTCTGCTCACTAAGACCCAACGAAGACAAGTTGACGTTTTCTTGTGTTTTTGAAATGAATGAAGATGCGAAAGTCGTCAATTCATGGATAGGAAGGACAGTCACACACTCCAACAGACGATTTGCCTACGAAGAAGGGCAAGAAAATATCGACAATCAATCGGGTGACTTCTATCAGGAGTTGACCATCCTTAATGAGCTTGCGAAAAAACTACGCAAGAAACGCTTCGATACCGGAGCTGTAAATTTTGAAACGGTAGAAGTAAAATTTAAGCTGGATGAAAAAGGTACGCCTTTGGGTCTCGTGGTCAAGGAGCGAAAAGACATCCACAAGTTAATTGAGGAATTTATGTTGCTTGCCAACAGAACGGTAGCCGAATTTATTTACCACAAGAATAAGGGAAAAGACACCTTTGTCTACCGAACACACGATAATCCTGACATAGAGCGTTTGGAGACTTTTGCAGGTTTTGCCAAGCGTTTTGGTCATGAATTGAAAGTGGCTGAGGGACCACAGATTTCTAAAGCACTCAATAAACTGATGGAAGAGATTATTGGCAAGCCTGAGCAAAACATCTTAGAGCAATTGGCTATTCGAAGTATGGCCAAGGCCAAGTACACCACCGAACCCAAAGGACACTTTGGATTGGCATTTAGCCATTATACGCACTTCACCTCGCCTATCCGAAGATATCCGGATATGATGGTGCATAGATTGTTGCAACACTATTTGGACGGTGGTAAGTCACCGCAATCAGATGATTGGGAAGATAAGTGTCTACACTCATCTGATCGTGAAAAAAGAGCAGCTGATGCTGAGCGTGCTTCCATCAAATACAAACAAGTAGAATACATGTCATTGGCGGAAGATAAAGATTATGAAGGTATCATCACAGGAGTGACAGAGTGGGGAGTCTATGTGGAAATCACAGAAACCAAGTGTGAAGGAATGGTGAAGGTCTCTGAAATGAACGATGACTACTACGATTTTGACGAAAAAAACATGCGATTAATTGGGAGCAGAACAAAAAAAATCATCACTTTGGGAGACAAAGTGGTAGTGAAAGTTGTTGCTACCGATATCAATAGACGAACCATAGACCTGGAATTTGCCGACAATGAGCCAACCCGCAAACGACGTTAATCAGATTTTAAAGGATTTAGAACAACACATCCAGCAGTATTCCTACGGAACATCCCCACAAGAGCTATACGAACCCATCGGGTACCTGATGAGTTTGGGAGGTAAAAGAATACGTCCCTTACTCACGCTGTTAGCTTACAGCCTGTACAAAGATGATTACCAACAAATCCTAACTCCTGCTGCCGCGGTGGAAGTTTTTCACAACTTTACCCTGATGCACGATGATATCATGGACAATGCACCCTTGAGAAGAGGAAAGGCTACAGTCCATGAAAAATGGAACCCTAATACAGCCATCCTTTCAGGAGATGTGATGCTTGTCAAAGCCTATGACATGCTCTTAGAAATGGAGCCAAGCTTACTACCTGTTTGCTTGCGTCTATTTAACCGCACAGCTGCAGAAGTCTGCGAGGGACAGCAACATGACATGAATTTTGAAAGTCTTGATCACGTAAGTGAAGATGCTTATATCGATATGATTAGGCAAAAAACAGCTGTTTTGTTGGGTTTTGCACTGCAATTTGGAGCACTACTAGCGGGACAGTCTGAGGAAGAAAGCCAAAAACTCTACGACTTTGGTGTCAATATCGGGATTGGATTTCAGTTGAAAGACGATTTGTTAGATGTATATGCAGATAAAGCCAAATTTGGCAAGCAAGTCGGTGGAGACATCATCGCCAACAAAAAGACATTTTTGCTCATCAAAGCCAAGGAACTCGCTACAGGAGCGGATGCGAAAGCATTGACTAGCTGGATGGAGGCCAAAGAATTTGATAAAGAGGAAAAGGTACTAGCGGTGACTGCGATATACGATCGCATCGGTATCCAGTCCTTGACTGAAGCCAAAATGTATGAATACTTTGATAAGGGATTTGCACAATTGGACACGGTACAGGCTGATAATCCAACTGCATTACAAAACTTACGTACCATTACCCAAGATCTGATTAATCGGGAAAAATAAATGGAAATTACTGCTACGCTTGTCTTGATAGGGATTACTGTCTTAACTTCTTATCAAGCTTGGAATAAACCTGAGTTGATGAATCGCTGGATGTTTACGCCCTATCTGATTAAGAACAGCAATCAATGGGATCGTTTTGTACTCTCCGGATTTATTCATAAGGATGGCATGCACTTGTTTTTCAACATGTTTACGTTCTACTTCTTTGGGAGTACGATTGAGTATTTCTTGATTTACCGATTGGGTTTTGGATTGGGCATTGTCACCTATGTCCTGTTTTATGTAGGAGCTATTGTAATTGCTGACATTCCTACTTTTCTAAAGCATCAGGGTAACAGTTATTACCGCGCCTTGGGTGCCTCGGGAGGAGTGGCGGCAGCTGTATTTGGCAGCATTGTCTTGCGGCCCTTATCGGATATCTGCTTGTTTGGCTTGATTTGCTTACCTGGGTTTGCTTTGGGTGGTCTGTTTTTGATCTATACCATTGTTCAAGCTAAAAAAGGTCATGATGGAGTCAATCACGACGCACATTTATATGGTGCATTGGCAGGCATTGTATTTATTTTATTGGTTTTTCCTTCCAGTGCAGGGATGTTTTGGGAGCAATTAAAAAGCTTCCGATTTTTTTAACCGGAAGCCTTTCTTTCAGCTAATATCTATCAATATCCAGTATCAATTAATATCTCGAGTCACCAGAATTGCTAAATAGACAACTTAATTAGCTTATTTTCCTTTCTGCAATTGCCTTACATTTTTATCTACCACAGCTCTCAGCATGGTATTCCAGCGATCTTTAGCCTTTTCTTCCGAAAATACATCCGGACCGGGGATACCTACGCGCATACCTAAGGTTCTCTCTGCTGTTTTGCCTGTACCAGAGATATTGAGATAAATATCTATTGCATTGATGACAGGTGTAAATCTTAATAATTTATCAATTGACTTTCTGATTTGTTCTTGTAGTCCAGCAGGCACATCTACTTGTGGCGCTTGTACATCAACTTTAATTCCACGGTAATTTTCTGTGTAATTCATCTCTTAAAAGGATTTATTGTGTGTTTCAAAATTATTGGTAAAATAGTTCAAAATGTATGACAAATGTCATATTCAAGTAATTTTTTAACGGATTAAACGGTATTTTGAATACTTGAGTTTTCAATTATCTATCTTCCTCTTTTCGTTTGGGTTGTACCGGTTGTCCGAGTCCTAAGCTGCCTTTGACTCCACTGAGACTTGTTCTCCACCAGTAATTGAAGATAAATTTCTCCTGATCTCGCTCCTCATAGATTCTGGAACGAACGGTTCTTCCTGAAAGCTTTCTAGGGTTATTGCTATTCACTGCAAAAGCATTCAATACAAAGGTTAAGATTTTCTTTCTACCCTTACCAGGCTCGAGCGTACGCTCATCCAGTAACTGAACCCTCAAATCTGAGTAAAGCAAGGTCATTTTACCTGTTGCAAACTGATCATTGGCTACAAAGGACCAATTACCGCCATCTACCTGACCACGCGTAACACGGGCAAAAGCATTGGAGGCAATAATACTGTTGATGGAAGCTAGGTCAAAAGCACCCAGCTGCACATTTACTTCCATAGGATAAGGATAGTCGTAATGCATGCGTGCCTGTAAATCGATAGGAGCCACCCCATTGAGCAAAGCCTTGGCATATAAATCGGATTTTTCCAAATCAAAGCTACTAGAATCAGAAGATAGCACAAAAGGAGTCAAGGTGGCTTTCAAATCAGTAAAATAAATATTACCAGGCACCATCCCTTTTTCTGGAAACTCTGTATATCCCACAAAGGCCTGATGAATCGCCAAGGTATCCAGCCTAACATCTATCCCTGCTGATTGCATAAGGGCCTGCGGCATAAACCGAACAACTCCCTCCTTTTTCGGAAAACGCTTGTCCCGGAAAATTTTGGCGTCCACTTGAGCAATACTCAGCTTCTCAGCTTGCAAAGCTTGTTCAGAAATCAAGGTTTGCCACTTTGGATACAAGATTTCAATATCCTCCATTTTCAGCTCAGCTACATCTGACTGTGTACCCACTCGACGATGATACTGAAATCTCCCTACCGTAGGTATCATGCTTAGTCCTTCTATACCTATTCGATTATTTTGAAGACTAAGACCTCGGATCCGCAAACGATTCAAACTATCCTTCAACATCACATCGTAGGAAGGAAGGAAAATAGAGAAATCCTCTTTTAATAAGTCATCTGTAGTCAATGTACCTAAATCGCTTAATTCAGATTCAAATCCTCCATAAAATAAATCCAAGCCCTTCAACTGTTGCCCAAGTTTTACACCATATTTATCCATCAAAGCAATATTGCCTTGCTCTATCTTAAAATCATCCACTTTCAATACTTCCAACACAGTAGTCTCCGCAATATCCCGTTGTTTTGCTTTTTTGATGTTCCGAACGGTATCCGTGAAAATTTCCAAATCAGGTCTAAATAACGTCAACTCCTTTATCCATAAATCCTTGGACTGCTGTAACTCACTTAAAGAATTGATTTTAATCAATGCAACCGGAATCTGTCCAGAAAAAACAGGCTGACCGGGATTTCCACTCAAGGACTTGGGAATCACGCGGAAATTATTGACCAATATCCCATCTCTTCGGGTATCAAGTTCTACCCTGTCAAAGGTGATTTGGTGCACGCTATCCCCCAGATTCAACCAAAACTCATCCATTCCCAAAGACAAGGCTCCAAAAAGACTGGCAATATCGGCTTGTCTTGCTTTCAAGGAATCTAGTTCGAAATCATAAATCCCCAAATTGATACCTGTATTGATCAGGTTGCTAGTATTTCCTCCTTCTTTAAAGGATAGACTAAATCGGGAACGTTCGGTCAAAACCGTATCAATAGATATCCGATCAATCGTCTTAGGAAGCGTCCGGTCTCGGCGTCGGGCTCTCCTGCCAATTGCGGTGTCCTCTACCTCCATATCCCTATTGATCAACACCTGTACATCCGAGTCCACGAGTCGTACCTTTTGAAGTTGCAAGACATTATCAAAGAGGAAGGCCTCCAAATCTACTCCACGAAATGACATCGCAGGGATAGTTGCAGAAATTTTGGTTTTATCCTGTGTGCTGGTACTAGGCGTTAAACGAACATTTCGGGTAATGATTTCTTCCGTAGAGGTATTGAAATTAATCCTATCTGCTACGATGTTATACTTCCCATTGGCCACGGAAAACACGTAGTTATTCAAATTCAAATCCACCTCTTCTGAAAATAGGGAAGATATTTGATCCAAATCAGTATTTTGATCTATAAAAAAATTCTTAACAGCAATGGAAATATTATCTTCTGAAAACGTCCGTAGACGCTCACGCACAGAGTTTTCATAACTCAAACTCCCCCGCTCCAAACTCAATGATCCAATGGAAATGGATTGAAAATAAGAGGTCAATAACTCCAACACATCCCGCTTGACTTTTTCTTCTTCATCTTCTTGCTGTGTACGATAGCGGTGGATTTTGATGGTAGGAGAGGGAACCCGAATAGTTCGGATTCTTAGGATTCCTTCTTCATATGCTTTGGAAATATCAACTCCGTTTACCGTAAATTCAGGGACAAAAATCTCCAACGTTGTGCTTTGCTCGTATCTGTCCAAAATCGTAGTAATACGCTCTTGATCAAAAGGACGAATACGGAAACCCCGAATTGCTACCCGATCCAATTTGGTATCAATCAACACCCTTTCAGCAGAAAACATATGCAAATCATCTGAAAGCTTCAATGCATAGTCTAAAAGTTCTAAACGCATATCATCCGCCCAAAAAACCCCTTTGGACTCAGAAGCTACCGTATTTGCGTCCAATGCAAAATTATCCAGCAATAAGTTTACCGTCCCAAACGACAAACTGTCCTGTCTAGAACGCAGATTATTGTCGATGACAATGGATCCTTCTTTTAATTCTAGCTGCTTGATATAAATACCCTCCAGAAAATCTTCATACAATAAGCTTATATCAAACTCTTTCCCATTGTCCTTATTTTGCAAATCCCGAAGGACTATCGCAGGCTGATTGACCGTCAGCTCTTCGACCTGAATAATCCCTTCTTGGTAGATTTTTTTGAGATTGGCTTTGCCAATACTCAATTCGGGAACTGCAATTTCCAGCAAGGTATTGCCACTACCCACGAGGGTCCCCGACAGTGGTTGCAGTTCAAAACCTCGAATAAGCACTTCATCCTCAAAGGAACTCAAACGAACAAAGCTACTAGTGATTCGATGCAGGGAATCTCCCAAAAACAAATCCACCTCATACAAATCCAAGGAGGCATCAGCTGCGTAGAAAAACTGATCTTTTTTACGTTGAAGATCAGGGCCTACGTACACTTCATTCATTTTGAAATTTACCCGTTCACTATTAAGCGAGTACAAATGGCGGTTATAGGAGTTACGTTTGGTAAATTTACCTTCGGTAATTTGCAAATCCCTGATATTGATTTCTTCTAAGATCCCTTCAATCAATTGATACATCTCAAAATCTCCCAATTCCAAGCCTTGTCTTTTGGGAGTCGAATACAATTGAAAAAATGGTTTATTCAGATTCAAAAATTCTATATCTACTACACCAGTGTAGAAGAGTTTATTGATATCTGCCCCCTCCAATTGTAATTCATCCAACTCCAATTGGAAATAGCTATCCAAAGGTTTGGAGAAGTTGGGATCTATTTTAATTTCACTAGCTTTAATAAATGATCGTAAGGAAGAAATATCAATCAATTGGGAAGATATCGTATGCACACTATCAGCCAACAATATTTGAAAATCCTCCATGGAAAACTCAAAACCCACTGCATTGAACGGAGTCTCGGGTACACGATTTTGCAATAGCTGCACATCTTTCAGATAAATACGAGAGTTTTTACCTTTGATCGCCCGCTGAGAAATAAAATTATTGAGGAGAAAATCGGCATCCGACACTTCCAAATTTTTGATTCGGATATCTTGAAGGGATGAGGATAAAAAGGATTTCTGGATTTCTTCCTGTAGTAAAACCAAGGGTGAATCCACTGCTTTTTCCTCTTGGTTCTGCAAAAATCGAACCCTCAGGTCAGGCTCTAGCAGTCGAATATTACCAATGATCAATTCCTTACTTCTGAAATGATAGTTGAGCCCTGTGATTTTCACATAGGGTAGGTCCGCCTGGTAAAAAGGAATTTCCTCTGTAAACTCCAATGAGTCTGTCAACGGCAAAAGCTTCAACTCACGAAAAGCAACCCCCCTTTGGAGCAATGAAACTCGAAAGCTTTCAAATTCTATGGCATACTTCCCATCAGATGCTTCCGTTACCTTTTGCTTCAGGTAATTTCTCAACAAAAAATCAGAGCTTAGAAACAAAATCCCATGAAGAAATAAGAGAACTCCCACAAACCAAGCTAATGGACGGAGGATTCGCTGATGTCGCAAATAAAAAGCTTTCATAGGCTGATTCACGGGAAGATAGCTTCAGTTTCGAAGTAAAAGTACTATAAAAGCAGGGAATACACTCGAGGCAAGAAGTTAAAATTTTCTAACGGAAAAAGGCGACCGACCGTTTACACAGCCAGCCGCCTTTTTTATCTAGAAAACCCAAATCTAATCTAATAGCTGTAGGAGAAGGACTCGAACCTCCACGGAGTAGTTAGGCAACACTGAGCTCTGTGCGCTTTATCCATTCCCAACTAGTGCTGGTATCTCCACCCCCGAGACAGGAGGGCATGTCTGCCAATTTCATCATCCTACAATACAAATCATTTCAATGACGAGGAAAACATTTTTTCTCTCTCGGACAAAGGCAAAATTAACAAAAGGATTCATTCATTAAAATTTTAGCAGGTTTTTTTCTATTTTTTTACAGTATTTTTAATTTTTGACACAAATATAGAGCGTTCACAAAATCAATTACCTGAACTTTCACAGCTCATTATAAATTTCTTAACAGAGCTTAAAAAAATGCTTTTTTTTAAAAATTACAGCGAACGGAAAATTGCGAGAATCAAACATTTGGTAAAAACTCTTTATTTCTATTTCCTAAAGCCTATCAACTGCTTGAAACAAATCAAATTTAATCAAATCCCAATACTTACCCCGTAAGCATAATGGATCTGGTTCATTGTTTAGAAATTAACTCAGCAACATCTTGTAACTCGTAAAAATCTTTGATTAGCTTTTTTTCTTCTTCACTACCAAGCTCCATGACTCGGTCAATCACATACTGTCTATGCTGTATCCAATCTATATTATCGAAAGTAGTATCCCAAAAAAGGACAGGCCTCAGTTTACTTACATCAGGCTTGATTCCCTTTGCTAATTTTCTTTTTTCCTCTCTGATTTCATAATAGACCTGAAGAATCATCAGCGTTCCCTCTTCTAAGTCTAAGGCTTTCTCTATCCTCAACGCAAGGGAGGTATTCATAGATCTTTTACCTCGAGTGATGGCACTTAAGGTTTGGGGATACTCTTTTATAGAAAGAGCAAAAGGCCCTTTGGACAAACCCCTTGACTTCAACTCCCTTTCCAGAAATAATCCTGGATGAATTCCTTTGATGTATTGAATCCTTTTATCCATGATGCAAATATAAACATTTTTGTTTACATATTTTTGTTAAAAATAAAACTTATGAAGAATTCCAACACATCAAGTTGCTTCTCTTCTGAACGCTCTTGAAATGGAGGATACTTTATCACCTGATTTCAAATAATCAATCAAAGTATTGATGATCTTGGTGTATTTTCCAATTTCCCCTACTCCGTCTAGATTTAAATTAGTCTTTAGGAGGTGACCGGGTGTAGTTTGCAACCTGCCACTTTTATCAAAACCTTGCCCTTTCGCCAATCTGTACCCAGTAGGAGCAGAAAGGCCTCAAGCAGATCGATGTCGCCAACCATATCGGGGTAGACAAGTCGGCATACAGCAAAATAGAAAAGGGAACCAGGGCAATCACCGTGGATGAACTCTACAGGGCGTCACAGCTTTTCAATATGACCACCGACCAGGTACACGCATACGACAGGGATATCCCCTCCGAAGTCGTCATCGAGGATAAGACAGCCGTCGAACAGCTCAGGCTTATCCAGCAGCAAGAAGAAGAGGACAGGCAGACCATCTTCAAGCTGATCGACAAGATGCTCACAAACAAAAAATTCAAAGACTTTTTCCAGAAAAATGTAGCTGCGCTATAAAATCAAAAACCCGGACTTGCCGGGTTTTTTAATTTTTAATTACTGTCATCCGACTAAAATAAGATTACGAAAAAAAGGTGTCTCTGTGTTAAATCAAAGAGGATTTTTCAATATTCTGAAAAACACCCCCTATTTTTTTTATGGAATTAGATGCGTATAGGGGGATACGAGTAATTTGTCAAATAGATACACCTGTACTGGTGATATAATCTAATAAAATTTTTACTCGGATGACAGTAATTTTTAATCTATGTTCATTTTCAAATGAACAGTCTTATTTCCTAAACTATCTATTCTATATACTTTAAGAACTTCTGCACCTGCTTCTTTTACTACAATATCATTTGGTTGAATCCCGTGTCTTTCAAAAAAAACAAATCTTTGCAATCTCAATTTATTCCCATCCTTATCATACAATACTGCTCTCAAAGCAGGCGTTATTTCAATTCTTTCTACTGTAAAATCGATTGCCATTTCTTTTTCTAAATTAGTTCTACTAATAGAAAAATAAATAGTCGCAAAAACTACTATTGCTACAAAAACAACTAAGAACACTGTTGAACTTCTTTTCATTTACTAATTATCTTTTGAATTGACTTGGAACAATTGGCCAGCTATAACTCACTCCACCAGTCGCACCACCACCAATAGACGCACCAATACCTATACCACCAGAAATCCAAGTAGGCCTACTAACCAAAGGTGAATCCTGAAATCCAACCGAACCAGTGATAGAACCACCTAAACCAAGACCTGCATCGGCACTACCGTAAGTACTCCATCCAAGTAAACCATCTCTAGCTTGACCTCTTTGTAAACTTCGCATATCTGAAGTTGCATAATAACCCGCACTAAGATTAATTAAAGCGTCACCTGATACTTGAGGGCCACCCTGACCTCCAACTGTTAATACAGCATAGGGTGTAAATTGCGCATCGTGCCCTCTTGTAATCCAATTTAGAGAAAAATCAGTATTAGTTCCTGCAAATGCAGTTACTGAAGATGAAAATGATAAAGAAATTTTATCAGGGAAATAAGCTCTAGCCATCGGGCTGTTCCAGGCATCTTGAGCCGCAGCCTGTCCTCTGTAATACCCTTTTTCTAATAACGATGGTTTTTGGGCCGTTACAGTTACTTCATTTAGCATTCCTCCCTGTCTTGTCCATTCGCCATTGCCAAAGGTGTAGTCCGCACCTCCCGTGGATCTATAGCTTTGGCCGTCCGTGGGGTCTATTACATTTTCCTCACATTCGGGACACCTTCCATCCGGGTCATTGTATCGTATCGGATTGTTCCAAAAAGCACTATATGGAGACATTCCTATCTGCTTCGGATGGTCCGCTAACGGGTCAACACTGGTCCATCTCCCTATTAAAGGATCGTAATTCCGTGCTCCGTAATCAAACATTTTGATTCCCAGGTGAAATAGCTATTTTATTTGAATTGTACGACTATATATTTGTTCCGTCCAAATCAAAGTATCTCCTTCCACTGGTTCATATTCAAGCAACATGTCATACTTATTCCAACTTTTGTCAAAATTATTTATTGTAAGTTTTACGTTGTATTTGTCAAGGTATTCTTTCTTGAAATCAATGGTATCCTTTAAAAATAATTCTAAATTTCCTTTAAATGGAAAAGGGAATTCAATGTGAACTTCATATACACTGTCCTTTTTTACAGCCTCATTATGAAAAACTGGAACTGGGGTATTAAATTGTTTGACTTTATCTTTATACACAGCAATATATATAGGTTCATTATTTTTAAAAAGCCGGTGAGTAATTGTATTTTCTTCTTTATAAAATTCATACATATCACCATGTTTTTCATTATTAAAATAAGTATAAAACTTAATCTTTTCACCTAAATCATTAAACATCCAATATTCGCCTTCTATTTTGTCATTCTTCCATTCTGACTTTTCCATAAGGAAACCGTTAGGATAATATTTAAGTTATATTCCATTTTTTAAACCTGAATCATTTATTCGAGAAATAGATTTGATAAACCCATTACTATACCACTCAAATTCTAACTTCTCTGTTTCATTGATTAAAATTTGATACGTATCTTCTGATTTAAATTTATTTTTCACGTTCTCGTCATTATGGCAAGAAGAAAAATATAATAGACCTAAAATTCCAAGCAAAAACCTATTAATTCTTATTCCATTTAACATTTGGATCATCTCGTAGCCTTTTTGAATCTTCAACATTTTTTGTTTTGAAATCTATTGTATCTTTATCCCCTACTAATACTTTAATAGAGACGGTTCCATCGGGATGAAGCTTTCCTGTATTTTTTATAAAAGTAGAATCAGAATTTCCACTACCACCATAACTATTTGTTGTTTTAGTTTTTGAGGATTCTGAAGTTGCAGGTTCAGTTTCATTATTACTATCTTGGCCTGTAGGTGGTGAAAATTCGAATAATCCTTCCAAAAGACCACCTAATGCATTGGCTATCTTTTCCATGAAACCACCAGAAGGTGGACTCTTGACTGAGGGTAAATCAGCATTTATAATTCCTCCGATTTGATTACCTGTTGTACCTGTTTCCATTGGTCCGACTCCATCAGGGGTCTCAATAACAATTCCTACAGGCTGTGTATTTCCTGAATTACTTCTTGAACTTATGGTGGTAGAACCAAAGAAATTTTCCACAGCCGTCTGGATAAAGCCAAATTTTTTCTACATTTCAGAATAAAACACCGACTGAGAAGATCCGGGACAACAGTTTTGGGGCGCCATCCCATCTGGATCAATAAACCTGATCGGATTGTTGAAGGCATAGTTATAAGGAGAATGCCTTCTCATCTGTTCCGCCAACGGATCCACAACAAACCACCTTCCAATCGTCGCATCGTACATTCTTGCCCCGTAATCAAACAGGTTGATACCAAGATGGTCATTGAACTCCTTCCCGTTGTAGAGATACTTGTTGTTTTTTGTAGCAAATCATCTTTAGTTAAATTTCTTTGCTAACAATAAATATAAAAATTGCCCATATTATTATAACGCATATTTTTGCAATCACTATATTAATTCCCCCATGTTTGTTAAAAACTAAAGGACAAATAATTAGCATATAATAATACCCAGATTTAAAAGGATTTAACAAAAACATTAAATAATTATTTCCAGCAATCAATCTAGCTTTTTTTAGATATTCGAAATGGTTAAACATTTTAATTTGCCATAATACAAATATTAAAGCTACTAATAAACCCCTTATTATTTCTCTATCAATTTCCATTGAAATTATTCTTTAAATAATTGATGATTTTAGTTTTATCTTCATCATTGATCTCTGACATATTGATTCTTACCTTTTCATCATTTTTAACTCTATCTAAAATACCTGGCAGGTCATAATTTAATGGTGGAATATAGTTAGTACTTCTATTTTCAAGTTTATATTCTATATTCAGTTTAATACCAAGATATATTCCTATTTTAGTTGAAAATCCAATAGATTTTTGATTTTCTGAATTCGAATTTAGATGATAACTATCTAGAAATAATCCTGAATTAGTTTCACTAATTTTTTCTCCATTAACAAACATTCCTTCCTTTGAAAACCCTAAACCTAATACACTTGCACCTAAAGTAGGTCTCCTTACATCATTCCCTTTTTTATTCATTCCAAAAACTTCCAACCCATCACCTTGATAACCTATCAAATACCTTTCATCACCACTAATATCAATTCCAGTTCTAAGACCAAGAATATTGCTCTTCAAAGCAAGGGTTTCATACGTAACCCCGCCTGATATTTGAAAATTCTTCATGAAGGATAAAAGAGAGTCCCCATTAACGTCAACATATTTGATTGGATTATTTGCTCCGTAATGATATGGAGATAGGTTGAAATATTTTTCAGAAAACCTGTCTATCCGATTAAAACGGCCGATTGTCGGATCATAAATCCTTTGCCCATAATCGTATAGATTGAGGTTTAGACCGTCCAGGAGTTCCTTCCCGTTGTAGAGATACTTATTGACCTTAATACCCGGCTCCTGATACCCCAAGCCCTGTAGCTCCACTCCCCACGGATCGTAATGGGTTTCCTGAACCACAATAGGCCCAGTACTTTGAATGGAGAAATTGTCATACCAAACATTCTCTGAGGTCTCATTGACAACAAAAGCTTCGATATACCCATCCTTCTCTACAAATATATCTTTTTTCAGCTCTTCATGCTTATTACGGGCTTTTTTGAAAATCTGCCCTGCATCCTGGCCCGGAGCTAAAAAGCTTTACCAAAGCTTTTCTTAACGCTCCGTCCTCACTATCATACTGATTGCTGTCTCTATCATAAAGGGCATAGGCCATATAGGCTTCGGGAACTGGTTTTTTGTTGAGATCAGAAAGAACTAATAGAATCGCATTAGCTAGTAAAATTTGATTAGGTCCATTTCCTGCATACTGCTGCCATAGTTCATTGAGCTGACTCGTCAAGGAAGATAGGCTTCCTTTCCTAATAAAAGTTGCAGGAAATACCCTTAATTTTCTGGGGAGTCATATTTTTTTAATTGTCAAGCAACCCTTACTTTCTATTTTTCATTTATAGAAATACAAACCACCACAACTTTGATTACAAACCAAACGATAGCATCTGCGAAACAGGGGAATCAACAAGCGATGAGGGAAATCTTTCATGCTCAAAGCAGGCCATTATTTCACTTATGCGTCCGTTATATCCCAAATCAGGCAGACGCCGAAGACATTTTAAGCCTTGCTTTCAGCAAAATATTTGAAAAGCTAACAAGCTTCAAGTATCAAGGGGAAGGTAGTCTAGAAGCCTGGATGCGTCAGATTACCGTCAATGAGTGTTTGATGTTTTTGCGCAAAAAACAAAAAGCCCCCATGATGGTAGAACCCGATAACAACATCGTGGCTTTGGAAGATAATGCTATTCATCAATTGACCAATCAAGAAATCTATCAATTGATCCTACAACTTCCGGAAGGATACAGGACAGTGTTCAACCTGTATGAGATCGAGGGATATTCCCATCCAGAAATTTCCGAAAAACTGGGAATCAGCGTAGGTACGTCTAAGTCTCAATTGAGTAAGGCCAAGTCCTATTTAAAAAATTTAATAATCAAAAACGGCTGGAATCATGCATCCTGATAGAAAAAAAATTGACCAAGAATCAGAATTGCCAAAAGGCATACATTTCGATGAAAATGCCATTTGGAATTCCGTACAACTGCCTAAGAAGAAGAAACCAAAAACCTGGTTTTGGATTGCGGCAGCTAGTGTGACAGCATTACTCATAGGTTGGTGGTTGACTCAGGAAAATCCCCCAAGTTCATTGGATACTATCATAGCAGCAGAAAAACTACCCGAGGCGACAATAAATTCTACGCAATCGGGAGAATTAAGCTTTGAGGAATCTAAGCAAGATAATCAGCTTGCCGAAACAGTGAAATCACCAATTATTATTCAAAATACAGCCCCAAAAGTATTGACCAAGAATGATTCATCGAAAGAAAAACAAAAGTCTATTGAAAGTCCATCCTTAACTACAGCTGTAAAAAAGGACACTGTGATTCAAGAATTACCGCAGCATCAATTGGTCGCAGAAATAACTAACACCAAAGCAAATGGACCATCTATCGATGAAGTAGTACTAGAATCATTAAGTCCTGCGGCTAGACGCTTACAAGCGAATCTTCAAGCACAGCAAAAAGATTTACCCGTCAAAGAAATTGAAATCAGTGAACCCTTTCGATTACAAGACATCTGGGCAACCAAAACTTATATCAGCAATAATCAGCGTACTAGAAATGAATCCTTTTTTACAACCTTAACTACAAAAACCCATGAGAAAAATTAGTCTTTTTATTATTCTCACATTATTCATTTTCTCCTCAGAAGCCACAAGCCAAAACATGGTAGAAAAAGATGAATACAAGATGTTCAACAGTTCTTATGACAGAGAAAACTTTATTTTACGCAGGGTTAATGATACCCTACATGTATATATCCAAGAGGATAAAAAAATCAGTTTTTTTTGGACAGATATAAGTTCTAAAAGAGGGTTCCCAAGCTTTGAAAATGACATAGAAGGATTTCTTCAAATCTTAGCTAACCTAAAATTACCCACTGCTACAGAGTCTTACAGTATTCGGTACAGTCCGAATTCCAACCAAATAAGTTTCCGTCAACTAGAAGATATCCGGTTTAAAAAGATGGGGGGTGAAGTTTACCCGACCAAAGCTCAGGAAGTTCGTTTTTCTTATGCTGAAGGCATGATGGATGTAATTCTTTATTTGGGAGAAATAGACGAACTTCTTGTTCTTCGGGAGGCCAGAATTTCTGATATGGTTAGAGAGATATGGGAAGACAAAGGATGGGCCAATCAATATAAGCGGAGATTATTGAATAAAGAATTACATTTACTTGCTGATGGACAGAAAGAGCTGATCTCCTATAGCAATTTGGATAAAAAATATTTTTATCTACATCTTAAATTTAATTTTGGAGCAAGCTTAATTGCTGACCAACTTCCAATTACCTCCGATTGGAAACTAGTATTTGATAATGACAAAATTGGGAAATGGTCAGGCTTTCAGTCAACATGGGAGTTATCTTATAAAACTTATAACTTCTTCCAATCCAGACAGGAAGGAGGTTTTGATTATCTGCGAGAATCTTTTATAAATGCCGGTTATTCAATGAAATTTAATAATGACAGAAGCACAACTATTAAATATGGCCGTAAAGTCAATAACTCCAGAGAAAACTCCCTATTAAATGCATATAACAACCGAATTGCATTTGATTATGATTTCAGTTCAAGCTTCATTTTCACAATAGACTTTTTCTTTAAAAATTTCAATGAAAGATGGATTCCATCTATCGGAATAAACTATACTTTCTAGCTCTATCAACATACAGACAACCTACACTACATATCAATTAAAAAACCAGCCAATGAGAGTCATTGGCTGGCTTTTTAGTTAAATTAAGTGGCTAGATGTTAAATATGCAAAGCTCGGTTATCCGTCGCAGCCAAACATGCTTCCTTAAACGCCTCTGTATAGGTCGGATGCGCATGGGACATTCTAGCAATATCCTCTGCTGATGCCCTAAACTCCATCGCTACCACTGCCTCAGCAATCATATCTGCTGTACGTGGGCCAATCATGTGAACACCCAAGATTTCATCCGTAGTAGCATCTGCCAATACCTTCACCACCCCATCGGTATCCATGGAAGCTCTTGCTCGACCGGATGCCATGAATGGGAATTTACCTGCTTTGTATTTGATACCCTTTTCCTTCAATTGCTCTTCTGTATAACCTACAGAAGCTACTTCAGGCCAGGTGTAAACAACTCCAGGAATCAATAAGTAATTGATATGTGGCTTCTGTCCAGCTATTTGCTCAGCTACAAAAACACCTTCTTCTTCAGCTTTATGTGCTAGCATAGCTCCTTTGACTACATCACCGATTGCATAGATATTTGGCACATTGGTTCTCAAATGATCATCCACTTCTACTTGTCCTCGGTCAGTCAGCTTCACACCCGCTGCTTCTGCATTCAAGCCATCGGTGTACGGTCTTCTACCAATGGAAACCAACACATAATCGCCTTTAATTTCAACAGTCTCTCCTTTGGAGTTTTCTGCTTTCACCACAACCTCACCTCCTGTGTTTTCCACACCGGTCACTTTGTGCTTGAGATAAAAATCAAAGCCTAATTTCTTCAAAGACTTTTGTAATTCCTTACCCATGGTTCTATCCATAGATGGAATAATGGCGTCCATAAATTCAACTACGGAAACCTTTGCTCCCATTCTACCATACACAGAACCCAATTCCATACCAATCACCCCGCCACCGATTACGATCAGGTGTTTTGGGATTTCTTTCATTTTCAAAGCCTCAGTAGACGTGATGATTCGCTTTTTGTCTAGGTTGATAAATGGAAGATTAGAAGGTTTGGAACCTGTAGCGATGATGATATTTTTACCTTGAATCTCTGTACTACTGCCATCCTCTTTGGTAACTTTTACGGTATTTTTATCCACAAAAGAGCCGAGGCCTTGGTGCACATCGATTTTGTTTTTCTTCATCAAAAATTGGATGCCATCCACATTTTGCTTCACCACATCATCCTTGCGGGCAATCATTTGCGCTAGATCAACCTCCAAGTTACTCAAGTTGATGCCATGAGTTTTGAAGGTATGGGCAGCATTGTGGTAATGCTCCGAAGAATCCAACAATGCTTTGGAAGGTATACAGCCTACGTTCAAGCAAGTACCTCCCAAGGTAGGGTATTTTTCAATGATGGCCGTTTTCATACCCAACTGCGCACCTCTGATGGCAGCCACATATCCTCCCGGACCAGATCCAATAACTACTAAATCGTACATTTTTTTAGATGTTAGACATAAGACACAAGAGCCAAGACTCATGTGTGGATAATAATAAGTGATCTATTCTAATGATAAGATGAGAAGAGATACTGAAAAATTAACGTCTCTCCTCTCATCCACCTAATTACTTTTCAAAACTAGGAATATTCTCTGTAACCAGAAACCAGTCTTGTTTCTTGTTTCTTGTTTCTTGTTTCTAGATTCTCGCTTCTAATCTCTAGCCTCTAATCAGACTCCAAACAACAATCTCGTAGGATCTTCTAAGAGTTGCTTCACGCGAACTAAGAAACTTACGGATTCTCTACCATCAATGATGCGGTGATCGTAGGAAAGTGCTACATACATCATCGGTCTGATGACGATCTGTCCATTTTCGACAACAGGTCTTTCCACAATATTGTGCATGCCAAGAATGGCAGATTGAGGAGCATTGATGATCGGAGTAGACATCATAGAACCGAAGATACCACCGTTGGTGATGGTGAAGGTACCACCTGTCATCTCTTCGATGGACAATTTATTGTCTCTTGCCTTGGTCGCAAGTCTTACTACTTCCTTCTCGATCTTCTCAAAACTCATTTTTTCTGCATTTCGGATCACAGGTACCACCAAACCTTTTGGAGCAGATACCGCAATCGAAACATCGCAGAAGTCATTGTAAACAATTTCGTTTCCATCGATCATGGCATTGACAGCAGGCCACTCTTGAAGTGCTACACAAACTGCCTTAGTAAAGAAAGACATGAAACCAAGGTTTACACCGTGCTTCTCTTTAAATTGATCTTTGTATTTTTTACGGATATCCATTATTGGAGCCATGTTCACTTCATTGAAAGTAGTCAACATAGCCGTTTCGTTTTTCACAGCAACCAATCTTCTGGAAACAGTCTTTCTCAAGGAGGTCATTTTCTCTCTGCGAGAGTTTCTATCCCCACTTGCAGCTGGAGCAGGCGCAGCTGAAGCTGCTGCTTTGGCAGGAGCAGGACTTGGCGTAGATGCAGGTGCAGCCTTCGGCTTCACTTCGGCAGCCATTGCATCCTCTTTGGTGATTCTTCCATCTTTGCCTGTACCCGTGATATCGGCTGGATTCAATCCTTTTTCGGCAATGATTTTGGCTGCTGCTGGAGAAGCATGACCCGTAGCGTAGGTTTCCTGACCAGTTGGTGCTGAAGCCGCAGGCGCAGCAGATGCAGTAGGTGTATCAGCAGCAGGTGCTCCGCCTTCTACCACTTCAATCTTACAGATCAGTCCACCGATTTCTAAGGTATCACCTTCTTGGGCCACATGGCGTAAAATACCGGTTGCTTCTGCAGGTAATTCAAAAGTAGCTTTATCGGAATCTACTTCCGCAATAATTTCATCCAACGTTACATAATCTCCATCAGCCTTTAGCCAAGAAGCTAAAGTTACTTCCGTGATGGACTCACCAACCGTAGGTACGATCATTTCTTTTACTTCTCTTGTTTTACCGCCTCCGGAGGAAGCACTCGTAGCAGCTTGCGGAGCTGGAGTAGATGAAGCAGAAGCAGCACCTTCTTCAATCACACAGATGGTTGCTCCGATTTCCAAGCTATCACCTTCCTGTGCTTTGATGCGTAAGGTACCCGCAGATTCCGCAGTCAATTCAAAAGTAGCTTTATCAGATTCTAGTTCGCAGATTACCTCGTCCATGGCAACTTGATCGCCATCTTTTTTAAACCACTGTCCAATGGTTACTTCTGTAATGGATTCCCCAACCGCAGGGACTTTCATTTCTAGGCTCATTGTTTTTTCTTTTTGACCCCTAAGCACCCAAATGCTCAAGGTTAATTTAACAAATATAACTTAAATTAAACCTACATCCCGCTATTCACGGGATGCGGGGAAGATTATGAAATTTTTAATGCTTTATTGATAATCGCCGTCTGCTCTTGTACGTGCACTTTGTTGTAACCCGTAGCTGGGGAGGCAGAAGGTTTTCTGGCAATCACATCCATTGGTAATTCTTTGTACAACATACGTAGGATGTAATTCCAATAACCCATGTTTTCTGGTTCCTCTTGTACCCAGACCAACTCAGCGCCTTCGTAAGCTTTCAGGACTTCCATCAACTGAGTCTTAGGAAGTGGATGCAATTGCTCCAAACGTATAATCGCCACGTCCTTGATTTTCTCTTTTTCGCGAACTTCTTCCAAGTCATAATAAATCTTGCCAGAACACAATACCACTCGCTTAGCATCCTTAGGAGCAACTTTAGTGTCCGGAAGAATCTCTCTGAATCCTCCAGAAGTAAATTCCTCCAATGGAGACATAACTTTCGGATGTCTCAACAAAGACTTTGGAGACATCACCACGCATGGCTTTCTAAACTCCCAAGTCAACTGTCTTCTCAACATATGGAAGAAGTTGGATGGCTCGGTAATGTTGGCTACTACCATATTGTACTCAGCAGCTAGCTGAAGGAATCGCTCAGGTCTGGCATTGGAGTGTTCAGGTCCCTGACCTTCATATCCATGAGGCAACAACATGACAATACCATTCATTTTCTGCCATTTGGATTCACCTGATGATATAAACTGGTCAATCATCGTTTGTGCACCATTGGCAAAATCACCGAATTGTGCTTCCCAAATGGAAAGTGAATTTGGATTAGCCATAGCATATCCGTATTCAAAACCTAGTACTGCATACTCGGAAAGCAAGGAATTGTAAATATGGAATTGACCTTTGCTGTCTTTCAATTCACGTAAGAAATTGTACGGCTTATTCGAAGTAGAATCATGTACTACCGCATGTCTGTGGGAGAAGGTACCTCTTTGTACATCTTGGCCTGTAATACGAACAGTCTTTCCTTCCAATAGTAAAGATCCATAGGCAAGAAGTTCAGCAGCAGCCCAGTTGAGAGACTTGGAATTAAAGAACATATCTTTCCGTTGCTTCAATTGCGCGTCGATCTGCTTAATAGCTTTAAAGCCTTTTGGAATTGTGGTAAGGGCTTCCGCTACTTTTACGATAGCATCTTCCGAAATATAGGTCTCTGGAGATTTTTCAAAATCCTCCGGCTTGGACCTTCTAAGCGTTTTCCACTCTAGTTCAAATTTGGTCTGCTGATATGGAAGAGGCTTCTCTTTCACCATATTCAGTCTATCCTGCAAGAGCTGTCTAAACTCCGCATCCATATCCTGAGCGATTTTCGCGTCAAAGTCTCCTCTTTCAGTTAAACGCTTGATATAAATTTCTCTTGGATTAGGGTGTTTAGAGATGATATTATACAATTCTGGCTGCGTGAATTTTGGCTCATCAGATTCATTATGGCCATGACGTCTGTAACAAACCATGTCCACAAAAATATCTCGTCCAAATTTCTGGCGGAATTCAGCTGCCAATTTTGCTGCGAATACCACTGCCTCTGCATTATCACCATTTACGTGGATTACAGGTGCATCGATCATTTTGGCTACATCTGTACAGTAGATTGATGTACGTGCGTCATCGAAGTCTGTCGTAAAACCTACCTGGTTATTGATAACAAAATGGATGGTACCACCTGTATTGTAACCTTTTAGACCAGCCATTTGGGTAACTTCGTACACGATGCCCTGACCAGCTACTGCAGCATCCCCATGTATCAAGATTGGTAAAGCCTTGCGAGCATCTCCCTTATGTTGGGAATCAATTTTGGCACGGATAAAGCCTTCTACCACGGGATTCACTGCTTCCAAGTGAGAAGGATTCGGCGCTAATTTCAAATGTATATTTTTATCTCCAGGAGTAACCACATCGGAAGAATATCCCATGTGATACTTCACATCACCATCCCCCATGGTAAGGTCAGGCTTGGCTGTACCTTCAAATTCAGAAAAAATTTGCTCATAGGTCTTGCCCATGATATTGGCAAGCACGTTCAAACGACCTCTATGAGCCATACCGATCATGACTTCTTCCACTCCATGGTCTGCACCGGTATTGATTACAGCATCCAAAAAAGGAATGGTGCTCTCACCACCTTCTAATGAAAAACGCTTTTGTCCTAAGTATTTGGTGTGTAAAAAGTTTTCAAAAACCACTGCTTGATTAAGCTTAAACAAGATTCTTTTTTTCTCATCCACAGAAGGATTGAAAGAAAGTGCTTCTTTTTCAATTTTGGTTTTCAACCAATCCAGCATTTCCGGATCACGGATGTACAGGTATTCGAATCCTACAGACCCTTCGTAGATAGTTTTGAGTGCTTCTACAATTTTGGATAGCTTAGCTGTACCAATGCCAATTTCATTGCCTGCTTGGAACTCTGTATTCAAGTCTTGTTGACCTAAACCAAAATCTTCCAAATCCAACAAAGCTTTGCGGTCTCTTCTTTCTCGTACAGGGTTGGTTTTAGAACGTAAATGCGCTCTTGATCTATAGGCATGAATCAATGCTCTAACCTTAATTTCTTTGGGTAATTGCTCCATATCCATGATGGTCCCTTTAGTTGCTAAGGCGCCATTGGCAGCAGGTGCTGCGGATGTGGTAGCAGAAGAAATTTTTACTGCACCTCCCTCTTCGTCTTCTCCAAACTTGCTGATGGCAAAATCAAAACCATCAAAAAATGTTTTCCAGCTTGGGTCTATCGCTTCAGGGTTATTCTTATAATCTGCATACAGCTCATCAATGTAGGCCACATGCGCATTGGAAATGTAGGAGAATTTGTCCATGATGTGTATTTACTTGCATTACAAAGATATAGGATTAAAAACTTTCTAAAAAATTGCTTATTCGTATAACCAAATATATTGTGTTTTTTGCTCAAATTCCAATGAAAATTCTAGAAAACAACAAAAGACTGAACTTTGGTTTGTGATTTAATAAACAACCAAATAAAAGCGCGATGAAGAAATGGTTTTAGCGACTGAAAAGTAATAAAAGCGAGATGTATCTATATTTTTTTAGCGTAAATAAAAAAACAGCGCCTAGAAGGCGCTGCTTTTTTTATGAAGAAAGTTTACTAGTTTACAATTATCTCAAGCCTGCTGGCCATGGTTTACCTTCATTGGCAAATAAAGTAACTGTACCAGATTCATTGTAGGTATTTCTCCAGATAAAGGTTAATTCTGTAGCGGTTGAACTTACAAACTCCATAGAATATGAATCTCCATATTTATCTGTTCCAGACATCGACAACAATCCACAAGCATCTGTTATACGTACGTTGCCGCTACCCCAAGTATCTCCAATACAAGACCAATACCCGAAAGTACCATCCGATACCACATACTGCGTTGTGTTAGCTACTGGAGTCAGTGTAATCATCATTTCAACTGGACCTGAACAAGAACCCAATGGACCTGTAGCTCCAACGTTAACCGAACGATACGTTCCTCCTAAGTCAGATGGACAAACTACCCCAACATTATACAAGAAAGGAGATGAGTAAAACAAACCACCTTTAACGTCTGCAGAAGCATTCACATCATTGAAAACACGGCCTTTGGTATCACGCACTGACAGTCTAAATTCAAAGATATCTCCACCTTCTACCTGAGCCGCAGTAATTCCCAATCTAGACATTGCTTCATTGGCAGTAACATTGATCGTAGCTCTAGGGAATCTACTATCAGGAACTGCTGCGAAATCGGAACGAGAAAGAGTAGTTACTAAAATATCGTTGACAGCTCCAGCTGCTCCAGCTGCTGGAACGAACTGAAGTCCTACTCCTGGAATCAAACGTCTTTTTCTTACTCTCACTTCCACTACATCAACCGTAGCTCCTAACTGCTCATCAACTGCTTCAATAGTAATATTGAAACGAGAATTGGCAAGATCAAAGAAGTTAAAGCTCGTGCTGGTTCTGGCCGTAGTTCTTAAATAGAGTCCAGTATCAAAATCCGTGTAAGGGATCCTGGGCTCCACGAAGTCGGTACAGGCAGTGAACAACATCAGCATGCCAACCAACAATCCAAAACTATATTTCATTAATTTCATAATTTCTTCTGTTTGTTTGATTTAGTTAACCCATCCGTTACCTGCAGGATTAGTATCCCAGAATACCCGCTGACCTAAATCAGGTTTTTGTGTAGCAAATCTATTCGTAACAACAAAGTCGTTAGGATATAAGAAAGAGCGTGGGAACAATCCTGGATCAACAGCTAAAGCAGGCTGCATACCATCCGGCTGCCCTGTTCTTCTGTAGAGGTTATAGGCCTCCAAACCATTTCCAAATAGAGACAACCAGTATTCTCTAGCAATCAAGTTCATTTTTCTGCCAGCAGGTGCATCATCCCACTCATTCGAAACATAGTTTACATAGTTATCTACTAAGGAATTCCACTGAGCATTAGGGAAGAAACTTGTTACTACTCCTGCCTCAGCAGTAGAAAGGGCATATGATCTCACATAATTCATGTGCTTTCTAACACCACTTAAAGTAAGAGCTTTAGCATCTCCTGCTGTGCCTAAGGTTTGAGCAGCTTCTGCCAACATAAAGTCTACATAAGCAGCCAACATTATAGGCTGTACACCTGCACCACCAGCACCCATAGTTGGGGAGTTAACAGGTAAGGCAGAATCTTCATCAAAACGACCACCGGCAGGATATAAACCAAATACTGTCCTTCCAAACCCATCAGGTGGAATACCCTCATTGTTCAAATGATCTCTTCCCCAGTAACCTCTACCATCAACCATATTAGGCAAACAGAATGGGAAACCTCCTGCTAGGTAATGCCCTGGAGCTATTTCTCCCAAACATCTTAATAAATCTGGATCAGTAGGATTAGTCTTCACTTGTCTGTACAAATAGTAACGGACGCGAGGATCATCAAATCCTTTGGCTTCCGTCAAGTGGAACATATACCAAGTACCTTGATAATCCCCCCCACCTTGACCATACTGTGAATATCTAGGTGATCTAGAATCTGGATTGGTAAGGTTCGTACCATATTTGAAAACAAAGTCATCACCAGGAGCAATTAAATTACCACCTGAGATTAAGGCATTAATCGCTGCTCTTGAACCAGCTTCATCTACCAATCTTCTATTCAAATGGTATCTCAACTCTAATGTATTAATAGCTTTTTGCCATCTTCCAACATTATTATTATAGAAGAAATCCTGTGGTAAGTTAGCAGTAGCAGTAGCAAACAAGGCCTTCGCAGCTTGTAGCTCAGCAAATGCTGCCTGATATACACCCGAAGCAGGATCTACTTTAGGATTGAAGTTATTTGGATCCAAAGCTTCAGTCAAAGGAACATCACCCAAATAATCTACCAAATTCATCAAAACCATGGCTTTGATCACTTTTGCAATTGCTACATGTCTTGGCACTGGATTAGCAGCATTCAATTCCTCAATAAATTTAATATCATTTAAAATTGAAGCATAAGCCGTATTCCAGGTACCATTAAATGTCTGTGCAAAATATGCATTCGCATAATTGACATTAGGCTGAGAAGTTACTCGAGTGACACGCATACCAAAGGTGCTCAAGGTATTGAACATGCCTGCGTAACTCAACTGCACATTATTCAAAATCAAAGTAGGGTTAGCCGTATTTGCAGTAACTACGTTAGGGCTATCCAACAAGTCCAAATCACATGATGTAGCAAATATTAAACTGAATGCCACAATCAAACTATATAATTTTCTTTTCATTGTCGTAAGTCTTTAGTGGTTTAGAATGTAAGCGTTAATGTACCACCGAATCTTCTCGAGCTAGGACCTGTTACGAAATCGAAACCAAGACCATTACCAACACCCAAGCCTAATACGTCAACATCATAGTTCATATTTGGAGGGAAATTGAGTGCTCTGAACCATAAGTTTGTACCAGTTACAGCAAGTGACGCTCTTTTGAATGGAGTTCTGGAAACAACTGAACGTGGAAGATCATAACCAAAAGAAAGCTCTCTCAAACGAGCAGATGAACCATCAAAAACGTTAGCCTCATCAGCACCTACGTGATATCCATCAAAGAAGTAGTTAGAAGCTGTAATCTGAATATCATTAGGCGTTCCATCTCTTTTTACACCAGGAAGAATCAACGAAAACTCTCTATCAACCACAGGATCTTTGGTAACACCACGAGCTAATGTAGCAGTCACAGTGTTAGAGAAGATGATACCACCTCTTCTATACTCTAACATAAAGTTAAAGAAGAATCCTTTGTATCGGAAAGTGTTAATCCAAGATCCAGTCCAAGCTGGGTTCGGATCACCTAAGATACCAATTTCAGGAGCTGTCAAATATGTACCTACATCATCCACAATTGGTTGTCCCGTCTGCTCATCTCTGGCAAATACAGTACCCTTAATAATGTTAAATGGCTGACCTGGAATGGCAAAGTTTCCAAGGTCGGTAAAACCAGCTACTACGATTTCATCCAATCCATCACCTAACTCCATGGTAACTGTTCTATAAAGCGTCCAGTTAACAATCGTTTCCCAACTAAACCCAGAGGCTGTAGCTACAGGAGTAGCAGTACCTTGGAATTCGATACCTCTGTTTCTAATTCTACCAATGTTGATAGCAGTTCTGGTAAACCCAGTAGCTGGATCAATTGGAGATTCAGTAATCAAATCACGTGTATTTTTCTCATACAAAGAGATATCAAAAGTCACTTTGTTGTTAAACATTGCAGCTTCGATACCGAATTCCCACTCTTGGTGCAATTCTGGTCTCAAATTAGGATTTCCCAAGAATGAGTTTACCGACTGTGTTTGGAAGATTGCTCCATCTCTTTCAAAAGAGCGAGAACCCTGATTCAAGATATTTCTTGTTCTATAAGGTCTCGGGAAACCAGCAGAAGTACCGTAACCCAATCTCAATTTCAAATTATTCAAAGTTGCAGAATTCCAGTTGAATGCATCTGTAGGAATGAATGAAAGGGAAGCTCCTGGATAAAGAATTCTTCTATTTTCAGGCTCTACAGTTGAAGTCCAGTCATTTCTTGCAGAAACATTCAAAAACAAGTAATTGTCATAATCAAAGGTAGCATTGGCATAGATACCCATTCTTCGCTCTTCAACCAAGAAATCCATAGCACCTGCACCCAAAGGATCAACGTTAGCACTTTCCAAGAAATTGGTATGTCTGAACAAGTCAAAAGCCAATTGACCAGTAGAAGAAATACCATATTGCTGATATCTATCATAACGAGAGTTACCACCTAATAAGGCACTCATGCTGATTTTGTCAGAAATAGTTTTTCTATAATTCAAGATAAAATCCTGATTCCACAAGCTATTGGTGATATTGATAGTTCTATAGTACCCCTGTCTTGCAATTAATGTAACACCAGGGCCACCACCCTTATTGTACATAGCTTCCTGTAGTTCAGTGTAGGTATCCAAGCCCACTCTATACGTCAAAGAGAAATTATCATTGATGTCATAGTTTAAGGAAGTGGAATTAAAGAATCTATCAACCACAGAGCTATTTACATAATTTTTAGTAACCCACTTAGGATTTGGAATACCATTATCTGCTCTAAAATATACCGTTGATCTATCTACAGGGTGCTCAAATGGAAGGTTAGCCAAGTCAATAGATCTTGGCGTATACAATACGTGCGCATACGCAGAAGGAACACCTCCAGAAGGGCCTGAACCAAAGGCTGCATTTACAGGAGGAGAAACTACGCCGGTTCTTGCAAATGTAAATGAAGAGTTGATGGTCAACTTGTCAGTTACAGATGATTTGATACCCAAACCAAAGTTGTATTTCTCCAATTTGTTACCTGGTAAGAAACCTTCATCGTTAGTGTAACCAAAAGATGCAGAATAACCAGTCTTTTCAGAAGCTCCTTGAATTTGAACGGATGTATTAGAAACTAAGCCAGTTCTGAAGAATGCAGTACTTGGATCTTCGTATGCTTTGTAATCATAACGAATCGGTGTTCCGTCTGCATTAAAGAACTCAGGGAATCCATTTCTGATAAATGCTAAGTTAGAAGCTGCAACTGGGTGATTAATCTGTAATCCTAAGTCCATTCTAGGACCAAAGTTAGAAAAGAATAGACCAGGTTGCTGCTGGAAACCGTTACCATAAATTTGACCGTAATCCGGTAAAGAAGCAGCATTATTGGTAAATACAGATTGATTTACAGTAACCTCTGCTGCTTTTCTCTTGCTTGCACCAGATTTCGTAGTAATCAAAATTACCCCATTTCTACCTTGGTCACCATATAATACCGTAGCTGAAAGACCTTTCAATACCGAAACATTTTCAATATTGTTAGGATCAATGTCCAAGAAACGGGAAGACGTGGTCGCACCACCTGTTGTAAATCCTGTTTGTGCATTGGTATTCGTATTAAAAGGAACACCATCTACGACAAATAAGGGCTGATTGGAACCAGTCGCAGAAGAATACCCTCTGATAACAATGTTAGTACCAGCACCAGAGTTACCATTAGTTGCAGTAATACTTACACCGGCGACTTTTCCTTGTAGAACCCTTGAAACATCCGCTTCAGGTCTATTTTGAATCAATTCATCACCTACGGTAGAAACCGCATAACCTAGTGCACGCTTTTCCTTCTCGATACCAATCGCTGTTACTACCACCTCGGATAGTTGGGACGCATCAGAAGTAAGGGTGACATTGACTACAGATCTGTTCCCAATTGCTTCTTCAACAGCCTTTAGGCCTACAAAAGAAAAAATAAGAACATTTGATCCGGCAGGTACGTTAATGGAGTAATTACCATCCAAATCGGTGGTAGTCCCCACTGTGGTACCCTTCACGAGGACGGTAGCGCCTGGCAGGCCTTCACCATCTTCATCGGAAATTACCTTTCCGGTAATTACCCGCTGTTGCGCCGACACCTCAAAACTGAGTGTCAGGGTGAAAAGCGCAACAACAAAGAGTAAAGCTTTTCTCATAAGGTATTTAGTTTAGTTGATTCTTCAAAGAAAATTTATTTCTAGCAAATATCAAAACAGCCAAATTTTTCATATGAAAAAGATTAAAACCAAGCAATAAAAAATATATTCTTATTTGAAGCATCAACACATAGGTATTTTTATATATTTTTATCAAAAAATTCATTTTTAACATATTTTAGAGGAAATTTGGTGAAAATTCTGTTTAAACGGTTTTTAAAATGGAAAATTTGGAAAAACTCAGTTCACCCTTAATAGTTTCCTAAAACATTCCACAATATGAATATTTAGCAAATTTTATTCTGATATGAGTGATTAAAAAAAAATTAAAAAATTTTTAACTCAAAAAATAATTTTTACCAATCCAATAATCCTACCGTATATTTTTTTTGTTTTTTTCTAAAAAAGTGTTTTTTGTTAATATTTTTTTATTAAACAAGGGTTATTTTTGTAATTAATGAATTTAATAACTCAAATTCATAAAAAATCAATCTTTTGACTAATAGTAGATTGAAAATCAAAGAAATTAGAAATGATAAGTAAAAAAATCGGGATAACTGGGCTTAAACTCGTAGAAAAATGTTCAAAAAAACACTAAGTTTCAAATTTTAAGCTTTTTATTTACAAAAATCGGCTATTGCGACTCATTTAACTCAAACCAAATAATATTTTGAAATCAAAAAGAGCTGAAAATCAGCTCTTTTTAAAATACATATCGAATTGAAAGAGCCACTTCATCTCCCCAATATCTCTGACCACTGAAATTGAACGTAGGTTTCCAGTCTAAAGACAATCCAATTGGAACATCGTTGAATTTATAATCTAGACCTATGATACCAGATAGGCCTACTACTGTTTCACTTCTATTGCCATCACCCCAAGGTCTTCTTGCACCTGCATTCCAAGAACCTAAATGGGCACCACCCCCGAAAAACCACATCAATCCTTTCACATCCCGAATATCTTTATGCACCTCATACAATCCGGTAATAACAAATCCACCCCATCGTGTATGCAGTATTCCCTCTAAAGCAGCGTCGTTAGAAATAAAATGCTTCACAGTCAACCCGTTGGAAACACCTGCTCGTAAACCAATCCCAGTAGTATATTGGGCAAAAGATTCTTGGGACAAGCCCATCATAAAAACAACTAGTACAAGAAATAACAGATTTTTCATAAAGTTTAATTTTTTACAAAATAAGCATAAATAATCATGCCAAAATACATTCAACAACCAAAAATGAGTATTCCTTTAGGGTAAATACAAGCATCCAAAGGAATATCATGCTCCTCTACAGGCAGTTGGTCTACGGGTGGAAACAAAGAAATCCCAAGCTTAAAAAAATCTTTAGCTGAAATCTGAGAGAAAAATTTATCGTAATAGCCTTTTCCATATCCCAAGCGATTTCCCTTTCGATCAAAAGCAAGCAAGGGGACTAGGACCAATTGCAATGCATCTGTTGCGACAGTACCATTATTTTTTGGATAGGGGATTCCTTTTTCATCTTTTACCACTTGCGAACCAAAAGGAAATAGAACAGTGTCCATTTGATCGTTGATATAATTCATCTGAGAAGTATATACCACACAACCTAGAGACCACAGATAATTAATAATTGGATTGATATCCAATTCTTGATTATCCAACATGGGAATAAATACGTGCACGTGTTTTATTTTCGGGCTTTTTTCGAAAAAATCTTTAAACAAAGCAAAGACACATTCAGAATACTCCTTCAACATCTCTTCGGAAAGCTTTTTTCGTTGAAGTCTGAAATATTTTCTGAAATCAGCCTTTGTCTCCATCCTGACTGAGAATGATAAAATTGAAATCTAATGGATCAAAAGCCCCAAACAACTCTTCTATAAATACAGGATTGCTTAAGTAGAACTTCATAAAATTCTCTACCCGCTCCTGTGGTGAACCCCCTGGATATAGATATGAGAAAATTTCTTCTCGCAGACGAATTTCCTGGCCATGTTTTCGCTCTTCTGCTTTTCTTAGCTTCTTCGCTAGCTGATCGAGGATTTTGTTGGCACGAACAGCTGCTGCTTCAAAGGATTTCCCCAAGGTTTGATCTAAAGCTAAAGCCTGTGGTTTAGCATTTTCGAAAACAGCTTTCAATGCCTCACGCTCTTCTGATAAAAAAAGATCCGTGCCCGCATGCGTTTCTATATATGCTTTTTTCCAATCCAATACGGATTGAAACAATTCTTCAGGAGACAAACCCAATTTTTCAATTTTTCTCTGAATGGGTTTATCTAAAACTGTAGCAAAATTTCTAGGCATCACTGCAGGAAACGCTTCCCCGAAATGATCAAAAACAGTCTTCAACTGCAGCCAATATACTATTTCGGCAGGACCTCCAATGTAGGCCAAATTTGGCAAGATCATTTCCTGGTACAGGGGTCTCAACACTACATTTGGACTGAATACTTCCGGGGTATCTTTTGCTAATTGCAAGATCTCTTCTTTTGAAAACTCCAGGTCAGTATTCAACACCTGATACCTATCCCCCACTTGCTCGATTCGTTCGCGGATACCTTTTACTGAATAGAATAAATTGATCTCTCGAGGAAATATTTGGGATTTGTAACCCAAATCTTCCAAAACTTGGGTTTGCTTCGTAGCTTTTGTAAAAGCAGTATGTTGTGTTAAATCATCCTGGATTACCTGTGTGAAGAATTTCCTCAATTCTCTGCTTTTTCCATCCACAATTAATAAGCCTTTCTCTCCAAACAGATGATGGACATATTTTCTACCCGCTTCGGCTAGCGTCTTTGACCCTAAATAGGCATCCTTAAAAAATTCAGGCGCAAAATGGGTAACTGATTTATAAAACTCTCTAAACGTCTCGTCTAATTGGAAATCTCCAACGGACCCCGTTTGATTGGAATTCCATTGATATTTTTGCCCATCTAGCTTGAAATAATTGATCTCATCAAAATCATGATCTTCCGAAGCCAACCAGTATACTGGAACAAAATGGTATTCCGGATACGCTTGTTTTAGTTTCTCCGCTAGATTGATTGTAGTAACAATTTTATAAATGAAATACAGCGGTCCGGTAAACAAATTCAATTGATGCCCAGTAATTACTGTAAATGTTTTTTCAGACCTTAAAGACTCAATCTGTCCTTTCGTAAGTTCGCTGATAGTGCTCCGCTCGTATTGTTGATGTAAAACGTTTGTCAACACCTCCCGCTTTTCCTGAGAGAAACTCTTTTGCTTGATCAGCTTTTCAAAGTTTTCAATGGCTGGAAAGAAACTATAGAAGGACTGTAATTCAGGCTTTTGGGCAAGGTAATCCAAAAAAAGTGATGAGAACTGACCTGTACAGGAAGGCTCAACGGTAGCTTTTTTCATGGGACTTGGTGTTGGGTTTTCTTTGTTGATGTGAGATTACTAACAAATAAAACTTGCTAGAACTGTACAAAGTTCGAACTTTCACTGAATTTACAAGAGTGGCAAAGGAACTGTTTAATCTTTTCCAAAATTATGTAAGTTCCATTGGACTTGTGTTGAGTAATTTTGTGAGGTGATCGGATAACTATGAAAAAGCAAGAAATACCGGTAATGGGCATGAGTTGTGCTGCCTGCGCTTTGAGTGTGGAAAAAACGCTCCAAAAGCAAGCAGGAGTCAAAAGTGCTCAAGTAAATTATGCCAACCACTCTGCATGGGTAGAATGGGAGGAAGCGCAGGTAAGTTTGGAAAAACTGCGGGACTCCGTAGATGAGGCAGGTTATGAATTGCTCATTGATGACATCCTCCGGGAAGATTTAGAAAAACTCCATCAGGAGGCATTTGAAAAACTCAAGAAAAACACTTGGAGTGCAGGTATCTTAGCCTTTCCTGTGTTTATCATCGGTATGTTTGGCATGCACTGGCCCTATGCAGATTGGATCATGTGGGCATTGACTACACCTATTTTACTGATTTTTGGAAGACAATTTTTCACCCATGCCTGGAAACTTGGACGAGTGGGACAAGTCAACATGGATACCTTGGTTGCCCTGAGTACTGGCGTAGCCTATGTGTACAGCACTTTCAATACGTTTTACCCCGAATTCTTAATCAACAGAGGGCTGGAAGCACATGTGTATTTTGAAGCAGCAGCAGTAATCATCTTTTTTATCCTGTTAGGGAAGACAATGGAAGCTTCCGCCAAAGCAGGCACAGGAAAAGCTATTCGTGAATTGATGGATTTGCAGCCCAAGATGGTAACCCTGATCAAGGATGGAAAAGAGCTAGAATTATCCATAGATGAAGTTCAAAAGGGAGATTTTATCCGAGTGAAACCAGGACAGACCATCCCTGTGGACGGAGTGGTAAGCGAAGGAAGTTCCTACATCAACCAAAGCATGCTTACCGGAGAGCCTGTACCCGTCTTACGGACTACAGGCGACCAAGTATTTGCCGGAACGATCAATCAGCAAGGAAGTTTTGTCTTTGAATCCACCGCAGTTGGCAAATTTACCTTATTATCCAAAATCATTGAGCGGATCAAAACTGCCCAAGCTTCCAAAGCACCTGTCCAAAAATTGGTGGACAAAGTTGCAAGCATTTTTGTACCAGCCGTAATGGGAATCGCCATATTAAGTTTTTTGATCTGGGGTTTTTCGGGAGTGGAAGATGCTTGGTTGAGGGGAATGCTGGCTTTTATTACTGTATTGGTCATTGCCTGTCCATGTGCACTGGGCTTAGCGACACCTACTGCTATTACCGCTGCCATGGGGAAAGCCGCTCAACTGGGGATTTTGATTAAAGATGCAGAAACACTTGAAAAAGGAACCAAAATCGACACCCTTGTCTTAGATAAAACCGGTACTATTACTGAGGGGAAGCCGGTTGTGGTGGAAAGTTTTTGGACAGCAGCAGCAAGTGAACAAGATAAGCACGCCATCCATACGCTTGAAACCTACAGCGAACACCCCTTGGCGTCGGCGTTGGTTGAGCATCTACAAGCATTTGGCAGCACTGCCCTAACTTCTTTTGAAAGTATAACCGGAAAAGGCTTGATCGGAAAAACGAGTCAACATACTTATAAAATAGGCAATCAATCCTGGGGAGCGGGAGAATTAGGAACCTCAAAAAATGCTTTACAGTCATTTGAGCAACAACACTCTAGCGCCACCTTAGTATATGCAAGCAAAGACGAGGAATTAATCGCCTGTTTTGCTATCCAAGACAGCGTCAAACCTAGCAGTGCAGAGGCTATCCGCACTCTACAAAACGCCGGACTTGAAGTTCACATGTTAACCGGGGACCAAGACAGCACCGCAATTGTTGTGGCCAAGCAAGTTGGTATCTCCCATGTTCAGGCCGGTGTGCTCCCCCAAGAAAAAGGTGCTTACATCCAAGAATTGAAAAAACAAGGAAAAAAGGTAGCCATGGTAGGTGACGGAATCAATGATTCGGAAGCTTTGAGCTTGGCGGATGTTTCAATTGCCATGGGGCAAGGCTCTGACTTAGCCAAAGATGTAGCATCTATCACCTTGATTCATGGAGATTTAAATAGTATCTCTACAGCCCTGAACTTAACCAAGAAAACAGTCCGAATCATCCGCCAAAACCTCTTTTGGGCATTTATCTACAACATTATTGGAATTCCTATTGCCGCAGGATTGTTGTATCCCTTCTTCGGCTTCCTTCTAAACCCTATGTTAGCAGGTGCAGCAATGGCAATGAGTTCAGTATCGGTGGTGAGTAATAGTCTTAGATTGCGAAAAGGGTGAGGGAGAAAGGAAGAATTATGAAGGATGAATTATGAAAGAGGAAGGCGAGATGCGAGAATCAAGAAATTTCAGGACGTGACAAAGAGTCAAGACAGATTTTAGTGTAGACTCCCAATTTCCGTCAGGAAAAATTATCTGTGGAAATCTGAGAAATCTGTGGACCTAAAAAACATTCGTGAACATTACTGAGCCATGCGATTAAACAATTCTAACCAACTTCATATAATCAGAATCAGATAATTAAAGATGATCTAAGAAACTCAACCTTTGTGTCATTCGTGAAATTAGTGGACCTTCAAAAAATTAGTGGACTTTAAATAAATACCTATGATTCAATTAAAAACAAATGTGAAATGCGGAGCCTGTGTAGCTGCTATCACCCCGGAAATGGAAAAATTACCCAATATCGAATGGTCTGTGGACCTCAAAAACCCAGATAGAATACTCACCGTAACTGGAGAAACTTCAGAAACTGACGTATTAGAAGCTCTAAAGAAAGCGGGTTATCAGGGAGAACCCATTTCCTAAACAAAACCCACAAAAATTCTATTTATTTCTTAGCTTTGGCAGGCCCATGAAAAGCGTCTCTCTTCTTGGCCTGCTTTTGCATGCACTCGATAGGAGATTTATCGAGACTCTTCAATTTTGGTAACAAGCAATGATCGCATACGAACAGTTTTTCTTAGACAATGGACTTCAGGTACTGGTACATCGGGACCCGAGTACAAAAATTGCCGTCTTCAACATGCTCTACAAAGTTGGTTCAAGAAATGAAGTATCCGGAAAAACAGGGTTAGCCCATTACTTCGAGCACTTGATGTTTGGGGGTTCCCAACATGTTCCAAGTTTTGATACAGCCTTGGAGAAAGTTGGTGGCAGCTGCAATGCCTTTACCAATACAGACATTACCAATTATTACATGACCCTGCCGGCAGTAAATCTGGAGACTGCTTTTTGGCTGGAATCCGACCGGATGATGTACCTCAATCCACAGGAAAAGACCATTGAAACCCAGCGAAAAGTAGTCATCGAGGAATTCAAACAGCGCTACCTGAATCAGCCTTATGGAGATGCCTTTCATCATATGCGAGCGCTTGCCTACGAAACCCATCCCTACCAATGGCCTACGATCGGACGAACCATCGAGGATATTGTCAATTACCAAAAAGAAGATGTAGAGGAATTTTACTGGACTCATTATCGCCCTGACAATGCTGTTTTGGTGGTGGCAGGTGATGTGACTGTGGAACAAGTCAAAAGACTATCTGAAAAATGGTTTGGAGGAATTCCAAAAAGTAGCATACAACGCCTTGAGATTTCAAGAGAGCTTCCACAAACAGGTAAAAAAACCAAAATTGTAGAAGCAAATGTACCTACAGAAGCTTTATATAAGGTGTATCACATGCCAGCCAAACTTCAGGACGGCTATTTAGAGGCAGATTTGATTACAGATATCATTGGCTTTGGCAGATCTTCCTTGCTCGAACAAACCCTTGTCAAAAACTCCGACCTCTTCGCTTCTATTGGGGCGTATATTTTTGGTACGGTAGATCCGGGATTATTGGTTTTTTCAGGAAAACTGGAAAAAGGTAAAACAGCGGAGGAGGGAGAAAAGGCCTTGGACGAAGTAGTCAACCAATTCCTGCAAAAGCCCATCGAAGAAAGTATTCTTCAGAAAGTGAAAAATCAGGCCGAGGCCATGAAGACCTATGAGTCTGTTCAGTTATTAAATAGAGCCATGAGTTTGGCATACTATGCACACTTGGGAGATGTGGACCTGTATCAGACAGAGTACGAAAAGAAAAGAGCCATCCCTTCCCAAGATATTTTGGATTGGGGGCACAAAATCTTACGAGAGGAAAATGCCTCCACAATTTATTACAAAGCAATTTCATAAAGCAGAAGATATCATATGAATTTTAGAATAGGATTTGGCTATGATGTACACCAACTGAGAGAGGGTTATGACTTTTGGTTGGGAGGTATCAAATTGGAACATGACAAAGGAGCTGTAGGGCATTCGGATGCAGATGTATTGATTCATGTCATCTGTGACGCACTTTTGGGAGCAGCAAATATGCGGGATATCGGCTACCATTTTTCCGACAAGGATCCCAAATACAAAGGGATTGATAGCAAAATCCTTTTGAGAGAGGTAATGAAACTTCTCCGCGATGCAGGGTATGAAATAGGTAATATAGACACTACCATTTGCTTACAAATCCCCAAGGTCAACCCACATATCCCAACCATGAAAACATGTCTTGCGGAGGTCATGAATGTAGAAGAGGGAGCCATTTCCATCAAAGCTACTACCACAGAACAACTAGGCTTTGTAGGAAGAGAAGAAGGTGTTTCAGCCTATTGTGTTGCATTGATTTACAAAAAATAAGATGAGCAGAGAGGTAAAAATCATCACTACGGAAGACGGTTCACATTCTCTCTATGTACCGGATATCAATGAAACCTACCACTCCTTTCACGGGGCCTACAGGGAATCAGTGCACGTGTTTATGCTCTATGGATTGGAAGCTTGGTACATACGCAATCCAAACAAGTTCCCTATCCGAATTTTCGAAGTAGGTTTCGGCACTGGCTTGAATGCTTGGCTATCTCTTGTATGGGCCGAACAATACAAGGTGCCCGTACTTTATCATACCATCGAACCATTCCCCTTGCAAGAGGAAGTGTACAAGCAATTGAATTACACAGAAGTGGATGACAGCATTTACCATTATGCCCCTTTCTTTCAGGTTTTGCATGAAGCCTCGTGGAATAAAGGGGACATTGTGTCCGAATACTTCAACATGAAAAAAGACGAGATCACCCTGGAAGAAGCTGTACTTTACCCAAGTGATGTAATTTTTTACGATGCGTTTGCACCGAATAAGCAGCCCGAACTTTGGACCAAAGAAATGCTCTTCAAAGCCGTAGATACCTTAAGTCCAGGAGGAGTACTTGTGACGTATTGCGCCAAAGGGCAACTGAAACGAGACCTCAAAGAATTAGGATTAGCAGTAGAAACCTTACCAGGACCTCCAGGGAAGAAGGAGATGACGAGGGCTTGGAAGATTTGAGGGGTATTGGTGGATATTGATGGATATTGGATATTGATGGAAATTAGATATTGTGGGTGCGGATTGAAATATGGTGGAAATAAGGGGAAATAGAGTTGAAATAATTGGGAGAAGGAGATATTGATGGATATTTTTTGATATTGGATATTGAGAATCCCAGTTGAAATACGTAATGAGACCCGGCAGGTTTTTAAAACCTGCCGGGTCTTTCTCGCTGATAAATGGCTACTTATTTTTATTTCTGTTTTGAGACCAATCAATAGGATGGGTTTTAAACTAGGCTAATTTTGCATCCCTTTGCGCTCGTGGCATTGTTCTTTGCGCTCGTGGCGTGAACCCTCGGTCGAATTAGATTTTTTAACAAGACCTCTTGTTGGAAAATTACTGTTAAATCTCTAGTTTTCGAACTAAATTTAGGACTATGAGATTACTATCCATTTGCTTGTTAGCCAGTTTGATTCTTTTTTCGTGCGGAAGCAAGGAATCAGAACAAAAAGTTGACTATTCTTCCATCACTTTTTCAGTCGATACTGTTATGGTAGATCCGGGGGATGAGCTTTTGAATTTAAAATATGGACTATTTGTATCTGATATGTCTCCTGACAAACAATTTCTGTATTTCTGGGATCCTGACCAAAATAAAGTCAATGAAATAGATTTAAATGCCCTCGAATTACGCAATCAATACCCTTTTGAAAAGGAAGGTCCTGACGGCGTTGGAAACACCTTTATCAATGTATTAGCACTAGTAGATAATAATTTCTTGATTGGCGGATTTGGTAGCCGGGGCTTGTTCACCAAAAGCGGAAAGAAGCTCCAAGATCTTCGTATCAAAACTGAAGAATTTACGGGTGATAGCTTGGACGCAGGAAGAGACTACGATGCTAAACCTATTGTCTTGGAAAATGGCTCTCTATTAGTAGGTCTTATGAATAATTGGATAGCTGGCACATTCGATTTGGTAAAAACTGATTTTGATAAGAAGACCATTAAGAAATTTACATTTCCAGGCATCGAAGAACTCCCAGATTACAAAATCATCCTGCGAGGAGATATGATGGTATCCATTACAGGTTCAGAAAAAAATATCCGAAAAGTAGGATCCAATGCTATTTTCAGCAATTCACCCTACGCTGACTTGTATGTATTGGATTTAGATTCCGATAGTATACGTCAGATAAGCTACACCCCTACCCTCACCAAAGCTAGAAAAAAAGGGGGGTATCCCGATGAAGTAGAAACCGAAAAAGCCATGGAAGAACTACGAGAAACGATTTATGAAGAAATCAATTTTCTAGCACCCATTTGGGATGAGGACAAAAGGGTTTTCTATCGCTTTTCATACACATCCCATAAAAACCCTTCCTATTCCCCAGATGTAGAGGATTCCCCTAAATTCAAAAATCGGGTTTACCTAACTGTATTGAGCGAAAACCTCGAACTTGTGGGAGAGTCCTTTTTGGAAAAACTCGATTTCATTCCTCACGGAGCTTTTGTAAAAGATGGGATGATTTGGTCCTATTTGAATGTAGATGATGAATTAGGATTTCGGAGGATCAAGCTGAATTTATAGGCCTTTATTTTATTTGCTATCTCCTCAGGTTAGTCCCTAAAAACCTTCGAGGTCTTGAAAGACCTCAAAGGTTCAATTCCCCTTCCCTTCTGCGGATTCCGCTCCTTCCGCGAGCCAAAACATATGTTATACGTGAATGATTATTAGATTACTTCAATTTTACAATCCCGATGATAGGATTTTGTTCTTCATTTGCGGCATTGGCATATGTATCTGCCTTCACATAGTAAAATGTATCAGTCCTAGCATCCAGTAAATTAAGGACAACTGCATCCCCTTCATCATCCAACGGTCCACCTTTGAAATTAAACCCCTTTAAGGTATTTCTATTGTATAAGAAAAAATGAATATCATTCCCATTCGTAAAATAGTGAGACCCCAGATAATTGGCTGTTGAAAAAATATTGGCAATCCAATATTTTTTGATCCCCTTCTCATCTATATGTGGCTCAGCAAAACGTAATTTAGCAAAGGGGATTTTTTTATTTGCAGCAAGTTGGAAAATAGTGTCCCGTAAAAACTCCTCATTTGTGGCAACGGGCGCATAAATATAAGTATCGGTTCCATCTGTACTAATAAATTTTTCATACCCCAACCTACTTGCTTGCCTGTCTTTTCTCACTATTCTCCTTAGCGGAACTGTATCCAAACTAGTAAAAGTTTTGTCTAAAATATAAAGGGATGCTTCAGTTGCATAACCTTCATCTTCCGGTATTTCATAAGCATACGAAACAACATATATGTTATTATTTTGTACAGATAAATTGCTGATGTAATAGTCCAAAGTGAATTCATCTACCAATTGAAAATCGAAACTATACACCAATATTTTTTTAGAAGATATCACATAAAATTTTCTTGAATCCTCATCCTTAGCAAAAGCAGACACAAATCTATATTCACCTGGACCATCACCCTTGTTCCCTAAAGCTTTAACAAACGTACCATCCTTGTCAAAAATTAATATTCTAGAATCATATGTAATTACAACGAAGTGAGAATCAATTGTGACCACTTCCTTGATAGATGTAATCAAAGCATCCTCATGATTTTCAAGCGAGATTTTGATGACTGATTCCGAAATATCACTCAATGCAAGCCCTTTTTCAACATATTTAGGAACTTCAAGAGTTAACAATCCTGACACCTCAGGCTTTTCACAAGCCGCCAACATCATCATAAAAACAATCAAAAGCTGTATTCTTATATCTCTCATTTAAACGAAAGTATAAAACAAATCAGATTTATTATCCTCACGCAATAACATTTTGCCTTCTTATGAAAACTGCTTGCACCATCGACCGTAAAAAAATCAGGTGAAGCACATAATCTTCAAGGTCTATAAGACCTTAAAAGTTGTATTCCCCTTCCTTTCTGCGGATTCCGCGCTTTCCGCGAGCCCAAGTTTGCGGCAGCAAACCCATCTGTTTGCATCCGTGAAAATCAAAATTTTAATCCGTGTCTAAAAAATCACCTCGCTTGATAAGATCTCAGCGCTACGCGCCTCTCATTAACCTACCATATCAGTATCTACGAAGATCACAGGGCTACACCCCTAGTCGTTTGATTTCTACACTATTTTCAGTGTCATCAGTACATCCTGCGAGAATTATTTGTAAGCATTTGTGTATCCATGGGAAACCTTCGAGGTCTGAAAGACCTCAAAGGTTCAATTTCCATTCTTTTCCGCGGATTCCGCGCCTTCCGCGAGAACTAATCCAGCCTTGGTAAACTCAACTTAAATTTCACCGCCAAAATACGAATGGTAAAAATCAAAGACCCAGAAATAATCAGGTTCCAGTCTCGTTCAATACCTGCGTAATTGAGAATCAAGTATAAAATGGCACCAGCTAAACAAGCGGAAGCGTATACCTCTTTTCGAAACAATATAGGGATTTCATTGACAAGGGTATCTCGTATCACCCCTCCCATCACTGCCGAAAACATCCCCATTATGGCCGCAATCTCGGGTCTGACACCCAAGGAAAGTGCTTTCTCCACACCGAGAACTGTGAATAATGCAATTCCCAATGTGTCAAACAAAAACATGGTCTTTCGAAGTTTGAGCATGATGCTCGGGAAAATAAAAGCGGTCAATACTCCCGCCAAAATCGCATACAACACCCAGATATCCCCTACCCACACCAGAGGATAAGCGCCTAGCAAAATATCCCTCAAGCTACCTCCTCCAATCGCTGTAATAAAACCCGTAAATCCAGCACCAAAAACATCATGTTCCTTATCACGGACAGCTAAAGCACCAGAGATTGCAAACACGTATGTCCCCAATAATTCAAAGGCGTATTGCAGGTTGAAGTCCATTATCGGTCAAAATTGATCGTCTCTCGTAAGTAATGAGCCGTATGGTTGTCTTGAGCATTTAGCATTGCTTCTGGCGTACCTTCAAAGCATAAATTTCCTCCACGCTCACCGCCCTCAGGACCCAAATCAATCACCCAATCCGCAGCCCGAATCACTTCTGTGTTATGCTCAATGATGATAACCGAATGACCCTGGTCAATCAAGGCTTGAATGGAAAACAGCAGCTTGCGTATATCGTGGAAGTGAAGTCCCGTCGTAGGTTCGTCAAACACAAACAGAATATGATCCCCTGCTTTGGTACCACCCTTTCCGAGGAAAGATGCCAATTTCACCCGTTGCGCTTCTCCTCCAGAGAGCGTATTGGAGGACTGCCCCATTCCTACATAGCCCAAACCTACCTCCTGCAATGGCTGCAAGCGGTTGATGATTTGGGTTTTCCCTTTGAAAAAGTCCATGGCTTCATCAATGGTCATCCCCAATACATCTGAAATATCCTTGTCCTGATACTTGATGTCCAGGATTTCATTTTTAAATCGCTTGCCCTTGCAGCTTTCGCAGGTCAAATGAATATCTGCCATAAACTGCATCTCCACAGTCACGGTACCCTCACCTTGACAGGCTTCGCATCTTCCTCCATCTACATTGAAGGAGAAAAAGGCTGGTTTGTAACCTCGCTGTTTCGCTAAAGGCTGCTCGGAAAACAGGGCTCGCACCGCATCGTAAGCTTTTACATAAGTCACTGGATTGGATCGGCTTGATTTTCCTATAGGATTTTGGTCAACAAATTCAACTTGCGTAATTTTCTTATAATCGCCTTCCAGTTTGTCAAACTTACCCGTTTCTTCCAAAACAGTTCCCAACGTTTTTCCCAAAGCGGGATACAACACTTTCTTGATCAAGGTAGATTTCCCGGAGCCCGAAACACCCGTCACAACTGTTAAAGTATTGAGTGGAAATTTTACCTGTAGATTTTTTAGATTATTTTCTCTCGCGCCTTTGACCAAGATGTAGTCTTTCCATTTGCGGGGACTTAACTTATCCAGAATCTTCTCTTCTCCTTTCAAATAGCGTGCAGTATGGGTCTGACCATCAGAAAGGAGTTGCTGCAAGTTTCCTTGAAACACCAACTCCCCACCCAAAACCCCCGCATCAGGGCCAATATCGATGATTTGATCTGCCGCACGCATGATTTTTTCCTCATGTTCCACCACGATTACCGTATTACCCAAATCTCTCAAGGTTTTTAGGACCTCAATCAATCGATCGGTATCTCTTGGGTGCAAACCAATACTAGGCTCATCCAAAATGTACATGGAACCCACCAAAGCAGAACCCAAAGAAGTAGCCAATTTGATTCGCTGATATTCCCCACCTGACAAACTGGATGTCAATCGGTTAAGTGTCAAATACCCTAAACCGACCTTATCAATATATTCAAGACGATTTAATATCTCTTTGAGCAAGCGCTTGGCAACTTTTTGTTCCTGCTCCGTTAATTGCAGTTCTTGGAAAAATATCAGTACTTTTTCTATGGACAATAGGACCAAATCGGTAATGGATTTACCCCCGATTTTCACATAAGAGGCATCTTTTCGTAAGCGTGTTCCACGGCAATCCGGACATGTGGTCCGCCCGCGAAACCTTGAAAGCATCACGCGGTACTGGATTTTATGTGTTTTGGATTCAAGATCTTTAAAAAATTCATTGAGCCCTTTAAAATGTGAATTACCTGTCCAAAGCAATTCTTGCTCTGCTTCACTTAGGTCTTCGTAAGCTCTGTGGATTGGAAAATCAAAGTAAATACCTTTTTTCACCAAAGGCTCCAACCATTTCCCTGTACTTTCCCCTCTCCAAGGTGCAATAGCGCCCTCAAATACCGACATGCTTTTATCAGGAATCACCAAGTCAGGGTCAATACCCAACACAGAACCGAAACCTTCACAGGTTTTGCAAGCACCATAGGGATTGTTGAAGGAGAAAAAATTAACCGAGGGTAACTCAAAACCAATTCCATCCAATTCAAATTTATCAGAAAAGGTACGGGTAACTTCACCTGGAACTGTGATCGTACATTCCCCATGACCTTCAAAAAAAGCTGTTTGCACCGAATCAGCAATCCTGAATTGATTGTCTTCATCCTCTTTTTTGACCGATGCACGGTCGATCAAGATATCAATAGTGCCTTTTGGGATATCCTTACTTTCCAATAAATCCTCTACAAAATAGGCTTCCCCATCGATCAAAATACGCGTGTAGCCTTTTTGTAACAATAACTCCAATTCTTGCTCTAAGGTACGCCCAACAGGGATTTGCAATGGACAGGAAATCATCACTTTTTGTCCTTCCTCAAAACTCAGAATAAAGTCCACTACATCTGTTACAGTATGATGCTTCACTTCCTCACCACTGACCGGCGAGTAAGTTTTTCCAATTCGGCTAAAAAGTAATTTCAGGTAATCGTAGATTTCTGTGGTGGTACCTACGGTAGAGCGAGGGTTTTTGGTGGTTACTTTCTGTTGGATAGCAATCGCGGGAGAAACTCCTTTGATGTATTCTACATCGGGCTTTTCCATTCTTCCTAAAAATTGGCGTGCATAGGAACTCAAGGACTCCACATACATGCGTTGGCCTTCTGCAAATAAGGTATCAAAAGCTAGGGATGATTTTCCCGAACCGGATAGTCCGGTCACCACCACCAATTTATTTCGGGGAATTGCCAAACTCACCCCCTTCAAGTTATTGACGCGGGCATTTTTGATGATGATAAATTCTTTGGGATCTAACTGATCGATTTGATCTACAGGCGTAGCAATAGTAGCATTCATAAAGGGCAAAGTTACCCATTCAACACTTGAATTGGTAATTTGTTGATGAAATTACTGTTGGATTTTAAAAAGTATATAGGCATAGACAAAAAAGCGTAGGATTCGGAACAAGCTGTTGAGCAAGTATTTCTTATGGGAAATTCCACTGGACCCTGCCAAAAGAGCTATTGCGGAGAAAGGAATGGGACTGATGGAGGCTACAATTACCAAATAGGCGCCATATTCTTTGATGAGTGCCAGGTTTTTGCGGATCAAGCGATTGTTGGCATTCCGTAAATCATAATACTTAGAAATGCGTCTTCCCAGGTTAAAATTTATCCAGCCTGCGCCATAGGAGATAATGGATAAAATAAGAATTGCGATAGCATATGGTCCAAGTGCGCCTGTTTCTAAAGCCCACAGCATAAAGATTTCGGGTGGTACAATTCCAAAGAGGTGTTCGGAAATCACAAATACAGTCATCACCAAAGGTGGATTATTGTAAATGACCCCAAACCATTCCTCCCGTGCTTCCGGACCAATCAAATGCCGAATCATAAAAAAAACACCTACCAATATCCCCAAAAAGAAAAACCCTTTCCCAATTTGGTAAAGCATGAATTTTGCTTTTTGAGTCGCTGTTGGTTGCCGAGATTCCATGGGTGAATATAATGTGTTTTTGAAAGGGTTGAAAAAAAGAATGAAAAAGGTTGGGTTCACGCGGGAGGTGCAGAGATGCAAAAAATATTTCACCCCATGAAAGTTCCACGCAAGGGGCGTAGCCTTGTTATCTTCGTAGCACAGATTTTTGATAGTGGTTTCAGAGGCGCGTAGCGCTGATATCTTGTACATTGGTGCCTATTCCAATTAAAATCGATGTAAAGCAACATATTCCCTACATCCAGAATTCTACGCAGTAGTGCCTAGATCTCAGGACTGACGCCCCTCCGCATGTTCTGTCGTGACCTTTTTTCTACGAAGACCACAGGGCTAAAGCCCCTTTTGAGGGAACAACAAAATAATTTTTGGCTATTATTAAATGGGTTGGGCTAAAGCCACAACCCTATTGATGATTTTCAAAGTAGAAATCAAAATAATTCGTTATTTATCACAATGAAAGACCCAGCAGGTTTTAAAAACCTGCCGGGTCACGTATTTCAACTGGGTTTCTCAATATCCAATATCAAAAAATATCCATCAATATCTCCCCCTCCAAATTATTTCAACTATTATTTCAATTTTACTTCTACCTTGTTTCAATTTGAACACGCAATATACAATATCTATAATCCCCCCTCATTTCCTTATCTACCGAGATTTTAGTAATCTTGTACTTTCAACACATCATCATGAAAATAGAGAAAAATAAAGTCGTAGCTGTAAGCTACGAGCTGCATGTAGACGATGGAGAAACTGGCATGGAATTCTTTGAAAAAGCAGACAAAGAGCAGCCTTTCTACTTTTTATTTGGAGCAGGCAACCTTTTACCTGCCTTGGAACATGCGCTTGAGGGTAAAGAGGTTGGTGACACCTTCGATGTTTTTATTGATTTTGAAAATGCCTACGGAGATTATGATGAGAACAAAAAAGTTATCATCCCAAAAGCCAATTTTAAAGAAAATGGGCAGAAGCAAAAAGATTTGCTAAAAGTAGGAAAAGTGATTCCCATGCAGGATGATAAGGGCAACCAACTTCGGGGAGAAATCATTAAAATAGACTATAAAGGAGTTCATATGGATTTCAACTCTCCTTTGGCTGGATTCGACTTGCATTTCAAAGGTGAAATTGTTTCTATCCGTGATGCAGACCCAGAAGAGATTGATCATGGACATGTTCATGGCCCAGGAGGTCACCATCATTAATCCCTTTCAACAAAAATTGGTATGGCTAAAATCAGAGTTGGCTTAGTAGGCTATGGATCCGTGGGTAAAAAATTTCATGCACCTTTAATCGGTGTATGTCCTGCTATGCAATTAACCGCAGTCGTCGAGCGAAAAAGCAATCGTTCCCAAGAGAAATATCCCGAAGTTGTAGTATATAGAAGTTTGGAGGATCTATTGGAGGAGGATGCAGCAGATTTGATAGTCATCGTCACTCCTAATGAATTTCATTACTCCCAAGCCAAACTCGCTTTAAAAGCTGGAAAACATGTGGTCGTGGACAAACCGATTACTGTTCATGCCCATGAAGCAGAAGCCCTTCATGCCTTAGCTCAAGAAAAAGGACTGATACTTTCTGTATTTCAAAACCGACGATTGGATGGAGACATCCGTACTGTTCAGAAATTATTTCAAGAAGGAACCTTAGGAAGAATCGTTCATTTCGAATCCCATTTTGACCGATTTAGGCCTGAACTGGTTGATAATTGGAGAGAAAAAGAGGTGCCTGGTAATGGGATAACCTATGACTTAGGCACTCACCTGATTGATCAAGCTGTTTTACTCTTTGGCAAACCAACTGCCGTACAAGCAACTATTTTGAAACAGCGTCATAATGCCGTGGCCGATGATTTCTTTGATATCACCTTGCACTATCCAGGTATACACTGTCGCTTGACTGCCTCCTGCATGAGCAATGTACCTATGATGAAATTTTTGATCTTAGGCGAAAAAGGAAGTTATATCAAATACGGATTGGATGTTCAGGAAAAAGCGCTGAAAGAAGAACGAATTCCCGAAGGCCCTAACTGGGGAATAGAACCTGCTGATTCATGGGGACAATTGCATTTATCACATACTAGTATGTCCTATCCTACGGAGCGTGGGGACTATCGCTTGTATTATCAAAATATTGCTGAGGCAATCCAAGGAAAGTCTTCTCTTTTGGTAAAAATGGAGGAAGCCATCTTAGTGTTGAGGATCATAGAAGCGGCATTTGAGAGCCATCAAACAGGCAACAAAATTAAAATAACTTAATTTTGGTCCATTATTTGTCAGGTAGGTCAAAAACCAACTACTTATTTTATGAAAAAACTATTTGTTTTGACCTTCTTGTTAGTCGGAGGACTAGTAATTAATTCCCAAGCACAAATTTCAGCAGGGATTCAGCGATTAAGTTCTGACACCTTTGTTGGCATCGGCACGGACCCTGATAATCAGATTTTTGGAGAAGCTAGATTATCGACAGGTCGCAGAGTGGGTATTGAAGGAACTTTCGGTTACAACTTCATCAAAAGAGATGAGGTAAATTTCTATTCCGGATTTCATCTAGGTTCGGAAGGCGATAGAAATGGGTTTTATTTGGGTGTTCCGCTTGGCCTATTAGTTAAGCCTTTTAACTCCAAAAATGTGGGCATCTCCATGGAAGCTAGTCCAATCTTCCCTAATGAGCGAGGAAATTATTTTCGAGCAGGCCTTGGCCTGAAGTATACATTCCGTTAATTATTAACAAAACAAACTTTCATCTAAATCCTTTCATTTTTTATAGATGAAAGGATTTTTTTATGTCAATTATTCAGGAATAGATAAGACCTTTACCTTGCTATTCAGTCATTTTACTTATTTTTGCGCCCTATGGCAAAGAACGAACAAACTGCGGAAAACGCACAATTGAAAGATATCATTGCACATGCCAAAGAATATGGTTTTGTGTATCCTTCATCCGAGATTTATGATGGTCTACAAGCGGTGTATGACTTTGGACCCTACGGAGTAGAGTTGAAAAACAACCTGAAGCGTCTGTGGTGGGAAACCATGACTAGGCTGAATGACAATATCGTAGGTATTGATGCCGCTATTTTTATGCATCCAACTACATGGAAGGCTTCCGGTCACGTAGATAGTTTCAATGATCCAATGATTGACAACAAGGACTCCAAGAAACGCTACAGAGCAGATGTGCTGATTGAAGACAAAGCTGCAACTTATGAAAAAGCAGGTGACAAAGAGCGTGCACAAAACTTATTGAATGCCATGGCTCGATTGCTGGAAGCAGAAGACTTGGCAGGTGTACGAGAGCTTATCATCAATGAAGACATTGTATGTCCTCTATCAGGCACTTCCAACTGGACAGAGGTTCGTCAGTTCAACTTGATGTTTTCCACCCAAGTGGGTTCTGTGGCCGAAGACGCATCCACCATCTATTTGAGACCAGAGACTGCTCAAGGAATTTTTGTCAATTTCTTGAACGTGCAAAAAACTGCACGCATGAAAGTTCCTTTTGGAATTGCCCAAATTGGAAAAGCCTTTAGAAATGAAATTGTGGCTAGACAATTCATCTTCCGTATGCGTGAATTTGAGCAAATGGAAATGCAATTCTTTGTACGCCCTGGTTCGGAGTTGGATTGGTACAAGCAGTGGGCTGCTACCCGTATGCAGTGGCACAAGGCATTGGGTATACCTGAAGAAAAGTTGAGAAGACATGACCATGAAAAGCTGGCACACTATGCCAATGCTGCCATGGATATTGAGTTTGAATTCCCGTTTGGCTTCAAAGAAGTAGAAGGCATTCACTCTCGAACAGATTTCGACTTGAAGAGCCATCAGGAGTTTTCCAAAAAGAAGCAGCAGTATTTCGATCCTGAAATCAATCAAAATTACATCCCGTATGTCATTGAAACTTCGATCGGTGCTGACCGTCTCTTCTTAATGACGCTTTGCAATGCCTATATTAACGAGAGTGTAGAAGGTAAAGAGCGTACCTATTTGAAGTTCCATCCGGCAATCGCTCCTGTGAAAGCGGCGATTCTTCCGTTGACCAAAAAAGATGGTCTTCCAGAAAAAGGACAGGAAATCGTCAATCTATTAAAATATGATTTCAACATTGTCTATGAGGATGCTGCTTCCATCGGGAAACGCTACACCCGTCAGGATTTGATAGGAACGCCTTTCTGTATTGCGGTAGATCATCAGACCTTGGAAGATAATACGGTTACTATCCGTCACCGAGATACCACGGAACAAGAACGCGTGGCAATTGCAGACTTGCATCAGCGTTTGAGTGAAGCTTGTAGTTTCCGAAGGGTATTTGAAAAGTGCTGATAAAAATCAGCTTCATAAAAAGAACCCTTTTCAGCATTTGTTGAAAAGGGTTCTTTAATTTTGGACTAATCTAAGGAGAGCTTTAGGAGGATAGCCTGAACATTTAGGGATGAGATTGGTATTTATCAGGGAAAATAATAGAAGGTGAAAAAGGTAATCGTAATCGGAGCGGGAATAGCAGGCATTGCTTCCGCTATCCGTATGGCATGTAAAGGAAATCAAGTGATCGTATTGGAGGCCAATAGTTACCCAGGAGGCAAACTATCCGAATTCCAAGTCGGAGGGTATCGTTTTGATGCTGGACCATCCCTCTTTACCCTACCCGAACAAGTGGAGGAACTGTTTCAATTGGCAGGTAAAAACCCGTCCGATTACTTTCAATACACCAAGCTACCGGTGGCCTGTCACTACTTTTGGGAGGATGGCAAGCGGGTGAATGCATACGCAGATCTAGAAAAATTTGCAGCAGAAGTAGAAATTCAATTGGGAGAGCCTCGGGAGAACGTCCGACAGGCGCTTCAACAATCATCCTACATCTATGAGCATTTGGCCCCCTTGTTTATGCATCGGTCACTGCATCGGTGGCAAACATGGTTGAATGCACAAGCCTTGAAATGCTACCTAAAATTAGGCAAACTGGGGATTTTCAATACCATGCATAAGGCTAATCAAGCGCAATTTAAGCAAGCCAAGACTGTTCAGCTATTCAATCGATATGCCACCTATAACGGCTCCAATCCCTACGAAACACCTGCAACCTTAAATATCATCCCTCATTTAGAGTTTAACATCGGTGCCTATTTTCCTAACAAAGGAATGTTTGATATCACCAATAGCCTGTACAAATTAGCACAGGACTTGGGTGTGAGCTTTGTTTTCGACACCAAGGTGGAGGAGATTTTGGTAGAAAATAATCAAGTCATGGGTGTCAAAACTGCAAAGCAAAACTATCAGGCATCCATTGTGATCAATAACATGGACATGGTCAATGCCTACAAGACCATCTTACGCAAACAAAAGCAGCCAGTAAAATTACTCAACCAACCTAAGTCTTCTTCCGCACTCATCTTCTATTGGGGAGTCAAAAAAGAATTCAAAGAATTGGATTTACACAACATCCTTTTCAGTGAAAACTACCAAGAGGAGTTTGATCATATTTTCAACAAAGGAAGCATCTATCATGACCCAACGGTGTATATCAACATTACCTCGGTCTACAAAAAAGACGATGCTCCGGAAGGTTGCATGAACTGGTTTACCATGATCAATGTCCCGAACAATCAGGGACAAAACTGGGATAAAATGATTGCTGAGGCCCGAAAGTCAATTATTCAAAAGGTAAACCGTATGTTGAAAACCGACATAGAGTCCTTGATAGAAGTGGAACAAATTCTGGAGCCTAGGACGATTGAATCCAAAACCTCTTCTGCTAATGGTGCCTTATATGGAAATAGCTCGAATAATCGCTACGCAGCATTTCTGAGACATGCCAATTTCTCTTCCGATATCCAAAACTTGTACTTCGTAGGGGGCAGTGTGCACCCAGGAGGGGGAATTCCTTTATGCTTGCTCTCAGCAAAAATTATGGACGAAATGGTCAGATAAGCCTATAGCCTTTTTCAAACACGAATACTCCCATAGAACGCTGTCCATGTACAAGTACTGATTTGGGGGATTCCAAGTAAGAAAGGGGATACTTTTGAAGCAGCTCATTCAAAAATGCTTCCTTCAAAACAAAACGCTCTGAACCATCAGGCAGGAGGTAAACACCGTCTCCTAAATGTGGAGAATTAGCCAAGATACCACCTGCATCCGTACACATGCGCAGAAAAAATACGCCTCCAGGCTTCAGAATACGGATATGTTCTGCAAACATCTGCTCAAACTGCTCCTCGGACTCTGCAAAATGAAGCACCGCAGAACTTATGACTGCATCAAAGGCAGCCTCATGAAAAGGAATATCCCGGGCATCACCTTCTAAAAACCGCAACAAATCATAAGTAGGCTGTATGGTTTTGGCATAAATTCTAGCCATCTGAATCGCAGTTGGGTTGGGGTCTAAACCAAAAATCTTATAACCTTCCTGTAAAAAGTAAATTGTATTTCTTCCTTCTCCACAGCCCACGTCCAAGATATTCATATCCTTGGTAAAGCGACCCTTCAAAATCTGATCTAATAAGTAGATATCAATGTTTCCAACTAGGCGGTTTAATTCTTCAATTCCCATGTTCAAATGCTTCTATGGCTTTTTTCATTTTATCTTTTCCGATCTGAATCAGTTCAGCAGCCTTGTCAAACTCCAGAGTACCGGCCTGATCCCGAGAAATTTCAATCAGAATATCCACTTCATGCTTTTCCAAAACCAATGCGGATAATTTATCCTGCAAAAGGTCGAAGGAATAGTTTAACAAATCTACAAAGCCCATTCCCTTGTGTTTCTCTTCCTTCGCCTCCTCTTTGAAATATTTGCTGACTTTTTTCTTGTACTCTTTCATCCATACAGGTAACTGCAAAGAGTCTTTGTCTTTTGGTTTTTCAACTTTAATAAGAGACTCCTTTGGGCCATTGAGATCTACTGCAACAGTGATAGCACCCCATTCATTTTCAGGAATAATATCAAATGGAATAGGATTTAAAATCCCACCATCGATATATTCACGACTACCTATTTTTGCAGGCGTAAGTACGGAAGGAATGGATACAGAAGCTCGAATCGCTTCATACAAACTCCCCGAATGAAACACTTTTTCTTCACCTTTTGGGATTTCAACGGCAGTACAATAAAAGGGAATGGAAAGCTCCTCAATTTGGTAATCTGAAATAAGCTTTTTCAATTCACCAAAAACCTTCTCCCCTTTGATGAAACCTCGACTTGAAAATGTGAAATCCATTAAGGAAAACACATCGATTCTATCCAAATTGCAGATCCAATCCTTGAATTTCGGCAGATTTCCGGTAACGTAAATATCACCAACCAAGGCTCCTGCAGAGCATCCTGCGATGGAAACAATCTCATATCCTGCTTCTTCCAAAGCCTCAATGGCCCCAATATGAGCCATCCCCCTCGCCCCACCACTTGACAAAACCAATGAAACAGTTTTCTTACCCATTTGTAAAATCGTTTTTTTAAAAGTGGAAAATTTGATTGATTTTTGTCAAAAATAAGGAATTATGAATCAATTCAAGCCGTTTCATTTAGCTTTTCCCATTAGAGACATCGAAGAAACAAGGGTATTTTACGGAGATTTATTAGGTTGTGAGATTGGAAGAAGTACCGACAAGTGGATAGATTTTAATTTTTTTGGTCACCAACTTTCTGCGCATGTTAAGCCAGATGAGCTTGCTCAAGTACGGGCCAATGAAGTAGATGGTAAAAATGTACCAGTGAGGCATTTTGGCGCCATCCTCTCATGGGAAGAATGGCATGCCCTCGCAGACAAACTAAAAACTAATGGAATTGAGTTTGTGATCGAACCGTACATCCGCTTTCAGGGAGAAGTAGGAGAGCAGGCCACCATGTTTTTCTTAGACCCGGCGGGAAATGCTTTGGAATTTAAATCTTTTCAAGATCCAAGTCAAATATTTGCCAAATAACAACTGTATCAACAGCCAAAAGTTGGAATTTTATTTCAAATTCCAGCCACACATGCTTATTCTTTAAAATAAAATTTTATGCAGATTGGATTTTTTAAAGCTAAAAATGGAACTCTTCCCTGCAAATTCTCATTTGATACTGAAGTAAAGTTGCTGAATAAATTTTCAGGCCACTGATATCCAAATCCAGCCATCTATACCCATTCAGGTTTCAATCATTAGTGAAACAGCGTAAATTTCCGTTTAATAACTTTCTATATCCTGACCGAGTTATACTCCCAAGAAAATGAATAAAAGAATGTTGTATTATAAAACATACATACATGCTTCCTCTAAGGAATGGGTGGTATTTATCCATGGGGCAGGAGGTTCCTCCTCCGTTTGGCATAAGCAAATCAGAGATTTCAGAAAGGAGTTCAATCTTTTATTGATTGACTTAAGAGGACATGGTAGATCAGCAAATTCTATAAAAAACCTTTTCAAAGAAAAATACACCTTTCAGGCAGTAACCCGTGATATCATTGAAGTCTTGGAGCATTTGCAACTACCTCCTGCGCATATTGTAGGGGTATCTTTAGGAACCATCTTAGCACGTCAATTAGCTGAAATTGCTCCAGAGAGAGTAAAATCTATGGTCATGGCAGGAGCGGTCACCAGATTAAATTTCACTTCCCGCTTTCTTGTGTTGATGGGCAACACCTTCAAAAGCATATTGCCTTACATGTGGCTGTACCGTTTGTTTGCCTTTGTCATCATGCCGAGAAAAAATCATGCTGAATCAAGGAATCTATTTGTCAGAGAAGCAAAACGACTGTGTCAAAAAGAGTTTATTCGTTGGTTCAAATTAACCAAGGATATCAATCCTTTGCTCAACTATTTCAAAGAAAAAGATATCAACATTCCTACCTTGTATATCATGGGAGATGAAGATGTCATGTTTTTAGAACCGGTAAAGAAAATAGTGCAATCCCATAGACACGCTTTCTTAAAAGTAATCGAATCTTGTGGTCACGTAGTCAACGTGGAGCAACCGGAGCGGTTCAATCAACTTTCCCTTCAATTTCTAAGAAACTTAAATCAACCCATACAGAATTCTTTCGAACAATAAGAATGAAAAAGTCTACTAAAGTCATTTTGTCTATCGTGATTGCCACCGTAATCGCTGCCATTTTTATCTATCCCCGCAAGGATAGCATTTTTGGGAAAAAACAAGAAACAACAAGCGCAGGACCTGCCACTGGTCCAAGTGGTACTTCAGCACCACTTCCCGTCAATGTAGTAGAATTAAGACCAGAGCGCTTAGAAAATAACTTGAGCATCACAGGAACAATCATTCCCAACGAAACTGTCAATCTTCGACCTGAAATTCCAGGTTTGGTAACGAAAGTAGCCTTTAGAGAAGGAGAATTTGTAAAAAAAGGAACACCCTTAGTCTATCTTAATGACGATGAGTTAAAAGCCCAGTATGACCGATTAAGTTATACCAAAAAGCTTTTTGAAAGTCAGGAAAATAGACAAAAGCAGCTTTTGGAAAAAGAGGCGATTTCCCAAGAAGAATACGATATCGTCCTCAATCAGTTCAACACCAACCTAGCAGATCTCCGATTGGTTGAGGCACAATTGAATAAAACTATTATCAGAGCCCCTTTTGATGGGGTCGTAGGCTTGAGACAAATCTCCGAAGGAAGTGTCATCGGCACAGCAGATGTGATTGCAAGCATTGTCAATATTGACCCAATAAAAATCGAGTTTTCTATCCCAGAGCGCTATGCGAACCAAGTACAATTAGGATCAAAAATATTCTTTGCTAATGACGCCGGTGGCGCAGATGTGGAAGGGACTGTTTACGCATATGAGCCTAGCATTGAAACAGGCACAAGAACGCTACGGATTCGTGCGACAAGTCCAAATAAGGACAGACGCTTTTTACCGGGAATGTTTGTGAGAATTCGATACATTTTAGGAGTAAATGAGGATGCTTTGATGGTTCCTTCAGAAGCAATTCTTCCAGAGCTGAGTGGCTATAAAGTGTATATTGTCAATTCCGAAGGAAAAGTAGAAGAAAGACAGGTAACTATTGGTACACGAACTGACAGGTTTGTCCAATTAGTTGATGGAGTAAAAAATGGAGATCTTGTGTTGACCACAGGAATATTGCAAGTGAGAGGTGGAATGCCTGTCAATTACACAAAAATTAACTAATCATGGCTAGTTTATCAACGATTAGTATCAGAAGACCCGTCTTGGCCATTGTAATGTCCCTGACGATTCTTTTGTTCGGGATCATAGGTATATCATTTTTGGGTATCAGAGAATTCCCTAGTGTGGATCCTCCAATTATTAACGTCAGGACCACCTATGTTGGTGCTAATGCGGATGTTATTGAAGCACAGATTACCGAACCTTTGGAAGAGGCTATCAACGGTATTGCAGGGATTAAATCTCTTACTTCCACCAGTAACGACGGTACCAGTAATATTACTGTTGAGTTTGAAGTGGGAGCTGACTTGGAAGCTGCCGCTAATGACGTGCGGGACAAGGTATCAGGTGCCGTCAGACGACTTCCTCCCGATGCAGAACCTCCCGTTGTATCTAAAGCCGACTCGGATTCCCAACCCATTGTCTTTCTCAATGTCCAAAGTGACAAAAGAAATTTGATGGAATTGTCAGATTTGGCCAATAATGTTTTCAAAGAACGCTTACAGACAATTCCAGGTGTCAGTACTGTACAGATATGGGGAGAAAAGCGATACGCCATACGGCTTCGAATTGACCCACTGCGTATGGCTTCCTATGGCATCACCCCTTCGGATGTCCTCTCCAAAGTACAAACCGAAAACGTAGAACTCCCATCTGGAAGGATCGAAGGTTCGGCAATAGAATTATCCGTCCGTACCAAAAGTCGTCTAAATACACCGCAAGAGTTCAACGAACTCATTATCAAAGAAGATCAAAACAGCATAGTCCGATTCCAAGATATAGGGAAAGCTGAATTAGCTGCCTTGAATGAACGGACTGTATTGAAACGGGACGGAATTCCTATGGTGGGAGTGGTACTAGTGCCTTTACCTGGCTCTAATAACATTGAAATCGTCGATGAATTTTATAAACGATTGAAAATTATCGAACGGGATATTCCTGATGATATCAAATTGGGAATAGGCTTTGATTCAACTAAATTTATTAGAAATTCAATCAAGGAAGTACAAGAGACGATATTTATTGCCTTTATGCTCGTTGTGTCCATCATCTTCCTATTCCTGAGAGATTGGAGGACTACTTTCATCCCTGTTTTGACCATTCCAATATCTTTGATTGGGGTATTCTTCATCATGTATTTGATGGGCTTTTCTATCAACGTATTGACTTTGCTTGGGATCGTATTATCCATTGGTCTCGTAGTAGATGATGCCATCGTTGTTTTGGAGAACATCTACACCAGAATAGAAAAAGGAGAAAATCCGGATAAAGCAGCTGAGAAAGGTGCCGAAGAAATCTTCTTTGCTGTAATTGCTACCACTGTTGCCTTGGCAGCTGTATTTCTTCCAGTAATTTTTCTTACCGGTACTACCGGACGATTATTTAGAGAATTTGGTATTGTAGTGGCGGGAGCAGTCATCATTTCCTCTTTTGTGGCACTTACCATGACTCCTATGCTGAGCTCCAAACTCCTAAAAAAGCGGGAAAAGCAAAATGCATTTTACAACCTAACAGAGCCTATTTTCGAATGGTTGAATGAAAAGTATAATATCGCCTTAAATGGATTTATGCGTTTTCGTTGGATTGCCTTTATCATCATTTTGGTTATGAGTTTGGGCATTTACCAATTCTTCCAAATCATCCCTACCGAATTATCTCCTATTGAGGATAGAGGGGAAATGCGCGTCAACTTAACAGGTCCTGAAGGAGCAACCTTCGGATACATGGATGAAGTGTTGAACCAAATGACACAGGATTTCATAGAAGCAATTCCTGACGATGAGCGAGCGGGTATCATTACAGTAACCTCACCTGGTTTTGGTACTGCGAGCACCAACTCCGGTTTCCTTCGGCTTATTCTTACAGAATCCAATGAGCGTTCCCGCTCCCAGCAGGAAATCTTTAATCAAGTGCAGGGCAAACTAAGAAACTACACCGCTGTAAGAGCATTTGGTACACAACCTCCATCTATCGGGGATAGAAGAGCAGGCCTGCCTGTACAATATGTGATTCAAGCACCTACTTTGGACAAATTGAAGGAAGTAATTCCTCCATTCCTGGAGCAAGCCAATCAAAGTCCGATTTTCAGTTTTGCAGATGTGAATTTGAAATTTACGAAGCCAGAAATTGAAGTAGAAATTGACCGTCAGAAAGCTAGAAACATTGGTGTATCAGTTCAGGAAATTGCACGTACGCTTCAACTTTCCTATTCAGGTCAGCGGTTTGGCTATTTTATCATGAACGGAAAGCAGTATGAAGTAATTGGAGAAATGCAGTTACAGGACAGAAATGAACCTGTCAACCTTCGAATGCTGTATGTGAGAGCAGATAATGGCGAATTGGTGCAGTTAGATAACCTCGTTTCAATCAAGGAAAAAAGCACCCCTCCACAGCTTTACAGATTCAACCGATTTGTAAGTGCTACGATATCAGCACAATTAGCAGAAGGTTACACCATTGGTGTGGGTTTAGATGAAATGGATAGAATTGCTGGTGAAGTTTTGGATGATTCCTTCAGTACTGACCTTGCGGGTCTCTCAAAAGAATTCCGAGATAGTTCCAATAGTTTGATTTTCGCATTCTTATTTGCTTTAGTCTTAATTTACTTGGTGTTATCAGCACAGTTTGAAAGCTTTAAAGATCCATTGACCATAATGTTTACAGTGCCATTGGCTCTATTTGGTGCCTTATTCTCTTTATGGTATTTTGATTTCACACTGAATATTTTCAGTCAGATTGGAATCATTATGCTTATTGGATTGGTAACTAAAAATGGTATTTTGATTGTAGAATTTGCCAATCAGCGTAAAGCACAGGGAATGACTATCGATGAGGCTATCATTGGAGCAGCGGCTGCTCGTTTTAGACCTATCCTGATGACAAGTTTGTCTACTATCTTGGGTATCTTACCCATTGCACTTGCACTAGGTGCTGGTGCTGAAAGTAGAGTTCCTATGGGTGTTGCCGTTATTGGCGGACTTGTCTTCGCTACTATCTTGACCCTATTTGTAATTCCTGCTGTATATACATACCTCACATCTAAAAAAGGACGCTTAGCGAGAGTTTAATGAAAAAGCTATTTTTAATTGCCTTTCTAGTATTGATTTCCAACCAATCTTTGTTTGCTCAAAGTGAAGGCATGGATTTGGAAAAAGCCGTATTGATGGGATTAGAGAGAAATTTTGGACTAAAAATCGCCCAAAACGATCTTAATGTAGCCCAAAGAGATGTTAAAATTGGCATTGGCGCATTGTTTATGCCAACCTTAACGGGTACTTTCTTGAATTCCTTCAACAGAGAAGATGTGACCCAGCAGTTTGCAAACTCATCTGAGCAAAATCAAATCCCTGCTGCTTTAACCGAAAATGAAAATTACTCTTTAGTAGGTTTCTACGGTTTTAGACCGGATGCCATATATACTGTTAAAGTACTTGGTAAACTGGCGGAGATTTCTGAATTACAGGCGAAAGTATTGGTCGAAAATACAGTTGCTGCCATTTCCATAGCTTACTACCGATTGGTCTTGGAGCAACAGCGTTACAACGTACTGAAAACCACGCTTGACCTTTCTCAAGCGCGATTGGATATCGCAAAGGCTCGTTATGAATTGGGAGGTGCAGGAAAAAGAGATTTCCTTACTGCTCAGGTGGATTATAATGCTGATTTATCTTTATTGGTCAATCAAGAGTTAACAATTAAAAACTCAAGGGTGAATCTCAATGAATTATTGGCGCAAGTCCCCTCCTTTGAATACGAGGTTAAGGATACCATCACGGTCGATAAAAATCTCCTTCTGGAAAACTTGGTGGAAAACGCTTACATCCACAATAAGCAATTCCTCGTTGCCCAACGCCAAGAAAATGCAGCATTTTTGGCTATCAAAGAAGCACAGGCGTCCAGATTACCGCAAATCAATTTGAATGCAGCTTACAACAAGAATACTTTCACTTCTGAAGCAGGCTTCCTTTTACTCAACCAACGCCAAGGATATAACTACGGTGTCAACATGAGTCTACCCATATTTTCTGGTTTGACCATAAACAGAAGAATTCAAAATGCCAGGGTACAGCAAAATAGTGCAACACTAGCTTTGCAAGAAATGGAAATACAAATGGTTTCTGATATTCAACGTGCTTACAATACCTACAATACTAATTTACAGTTACTTGATATTGAGTTTGCTAATTACAAGACTGCGGTAGAAAGTGCTGATATTGCCTTAGAACGTTTCCGCTTAGGGATCGCAGATTATTTGCAATTTAGAGATGCACAGGTCAACTTACTGACAGCAGAAAATCGGCTTTTGTCAGCTTTATTCAATATCAAAGAAATGGAAATCGAATTGATGCGTCTTTCAGGCAGAATTTATTTTCAAGGTGATAACAATAAGTTTAACCTAACACTAGACTAATCGATTTATAGCTTTAATAGCTTCACAATCGGTTGAGTTCATGTAATCATTACATGAACTTTTTTTTTTGAAAAGAATTTTCACACTTGCTCAAATCTAAATCATTCGGCAAACGTATCTTTTTGGCATACAATTTGTTATAGTACGGCTTAGTTTCACCATGTCCTAGTTTAGGACTTTATTGAAATGCAAAAAACTATATATGTATTTATTTTAATTAGTGTTTTTGCGCTCTTTGGAGTGCAATGCACGCAGAAAGGGCCTGAGCTGAAGGAAGAAAATTTTTGGGAAACCCCCATTATTTTGGATTTGGAAGAAATTCAAAAAAGAGGCTTTATCAGAGCTATTGTAGATAATTCCTCTACAAGCTACTATATCTACAAAGGTCGTAGAATGGGTTATGAGTTTGAGATGTTGAAGAACTTGGCCGCACACTTAGGAGTACGCTTGCACTTGATTGTGCAATCCGATATCAATGAAGCTTTTTACATGTTGAACAAAGGTCGGGCAGATATCATTGCCATGAATTTTGAAGTGCATGAAAGTCGTTTTCATTTAGCAAACTTTACGCATCCTCTTGGAGAAATGGGTACTGTGTTGGTCCATAGAAATGATCGAGCGGGTATCAATTCATGGCAAGACATGGACGGTAAAACGATTCACATCCGCAAAGACGCCATCTACAAAGCACAATTGTGTAAAATTCAGCAGGAATATGGGATTCAATTATCAATTATTGAATCTACCCTAGATAGTGATGCACTGATTCAGCAAGTGAAAGCAGGCAAAATCGCTTATACAGTAGCTGATAAGGTGGAAGCCTTGGTCAATGCGAGTTATCATGCTAATCTAAACATTGATTGGGAAGTTGCTCCGAAAGCAGACGTAGCATGGGCAGTACGAAAAAATGCTCCGGTTTTGGAAGAAGTAGTTAATGAGTGGATGTCAACTAAGACTAGTTCAGGCTATGTACAAACCTTGTATGCAAAATACTACAAGAACTCTACGAATTCCTTTTACCGCTCCAACTCTGATTTCTCATCTGTTGCAGGAAATAAAATATCTCCATACGATGAAATTATTCAAAAAGGAGCTGAGCAATTAGGTTGGGATTGGAGACTATTGGCTTCTTTGGTCTTCAAAGAATCTAACTTTGACTCTAAGGCCGAGTCTTATGCAGGCGCTCAAGGATTACTGCAATTGATGCCTGTAACCTTACAGAGATTCGGTGTAGACAATCCACAAGACCCTTATCAGAGCTTGATGGGAGGCGTCAATTACCTTAAATACTTGGATAGATTTTGGAAAGAACGAATCCCTGAATCCAATGAGCGGGTTCAATTTATACTAGCTTCCTACAATGTAGGGCATGGACACGTAGAAGATGCTTGGAGACTTGCATTAAAATACGGGAAAAATGCACAATTATGGGAAAATGTTAGTACCTTTCTAAAATTAAAGTCTCACCCCGAGTATTATAAAGACCCTGTTGTTAAAAGTGGATTTGCCAAAGGGCACGTCGCAGTAAACTATGTACAGGACGTTTTGTTAATATACGATTCTTACAGAACCCTAATAAGTCCCTAATATACCCATAAAGAGCCTCTGAATATTCAGAGGCTTTTTTTATTGATCTCCGGCGTATAATACAAAAACCGTAGGGATTTTATGCAAGTCCACAGTTTCCTTTTTCCAGTCCTTTGCTGTTTTGGTTACGATCATTTCATCAGAACCCGTTAGATTTTTTGCCACACATAGCTTCGTGTGCGGATGCAGATTACTGATCAAATCCTGAAACAAATGATTGTTTCTAAAAGGGGTTTCCATAAAAATCTGTGTTCGTCGGTGTTTGATAGAATCCGCTTCCAACTCCTTGATGCCGGCAATTCTAGCTTTTTTGTCAATCGGTAAGTACCCATGAAAAGCAAAAGACTGCCCATTAAAGCCCGAACCCATCAAAGCTAAAAACATGGAGCTGGGACCACTGAGCGGGACTACCTGAATGCCTTTTTCATGAGCATAGGCTACAGCCACCGAGCCAGGGTCAGCGATTCCTGGACAGCCAGCCTCTGAAATCACTCCCATATCTTTGCCTTCAAAAATCGGAGCCATTAAGGCAGGCATGGCAGTAGTTCTTGTTTTCTTATCCAAAATCTCCAAGTGCAACTCATCAATCACTACCCCCAACCGCAGGCTACTGATGTATCTGCGCGCTGTACGGAGATCCTCTACCAAGAAATGTTTGGTGTGCTGAATGATGGACTTTACCTGTGGACTGATGACATCGGCAGCCGTATCAGGTGCCAAAACGGAGGGAATCAAAAATAATTTTCCTTTACTCATGCAAACTTTTTTCAGAATTCAAGTTTAAATATAGCCCAAAATTTTCGTAGATTCCGAATAACAAACTGAAGGACTCTATGAAATCACTTTCGCTAATTATTTCCATGCTACTAGCTATCACCTTCTCAAGTCTTGCACAAGTTATGGATGACATCCAATTGATAGACGTTGAAAGAGATTGGTTTTACGGCTCAAATACGTACTCAGTAAAAGGACAAAAATTGAATTTTAAGGAGCTAGAACCTATAATGGCAAAATTTCCTGATAGTAAAGAATTCATGGAAATCGCCAAAAAAAGAAAGAGGGTTGGTATCCCCTTGGTTTTTGCGGGTTTGGCAGGGGTAATCGGCACAGCCGTGTTTCTTTCACCAGAAAATGACAACATAGCCCCAATCTTTGGACCCTCTATTGTTGTATTGTCAGTTGGTGCAGGATTTATGTCAGGCTACTACGTCAATCAGCAACGAGCCGTCAATGCCTATAACCAACAAATATTCCGGTCGGTTAAAGGTACTGCTTCTCTAGAGATTCAACTTTCACCCATAAAAAGCGGAGTGGCTCTGCGATTCTAACAATTGCTCGCAAAAAGTGCTCTCACAGATGTAGGAGATACAACAGATTGAACACAGATTTTTAAGTTGATTTTTCGGAACAATTAGTTGATAAAAAATCCGTGCCAAATCCGCTAAATTCCCTTTATCTGTGAGAACCCCACGAGCCAGCGAGCACTTCAAAGACCTCAGGGCTAACGCCCCTTGCACCATCAAAACTTGATATCCATCTCTAAAGTATCCAAAAAAAAAATCCGCGCCAAATCCGCCAAATCCCCTTTATCTGTGAGAAACCCACGAGCCAGCGAGCACTTAACCGAGGAATGCTTTCACCGTTTCAATCACCGCCTTTGGCTGCTCTGCATGTAGCCAATGACCTGCATCTTTAATAAAAATAATGCTGGAATTAGGAAACATTTCTGCAATCTCCTGCTTGTCTGAATCTAAAATATAATCGGAATTTGCACCACCCATGAATAAAGTTTTTATTGTTATTGGTTGATCGGCAGTAATAGCTTCACCTACAATCTCGATCTGCTCAGTAATCACTGGCAGATTGATTTTCCAAATAAACTTACCTTCATCATCTCTACCCAAGCTTTTCAATAAGAATTGTCGAATACCAGTGATTTTGATGTATCCAGCTAAGGTATCGTCAGCTTCTTTTCTAGATTTGATGGTATCCAAAGGGATTGCATTCAAGCCCTCCAAAATCCGCCCATGATGTACAGGATAATATCGGGGAGCAATGTCTGCAACAATCAGCTGATCTACATACTCAGGATATAAAGAGGCAAACTTCATTACTGTCTTTCCTCCCATGGAGTGGCCCATCAAATGTGCCTTGTTAATACCCTCATCATCCATCAACTCTTTGATATCTTTTGCCATAACCTCATAATTCCACTCACTGCTGTGAGGAGAATCCCCGTGATTACGCTGATCTACCAAATACAAAGTAAAATACTTTTCGAGTTCTCTAGCGATACTAAACCAGTTATCCGCAGATCCAAATAAACCGTGCAAGATGATCAACACATCACCCTGACCGGATTTTTTATAATTCAGTTTCATTGTAGCTTCTTATTCGTATTCAAATGTCCCATACTCACTTTGGATCGTCACTTTTTTCCCTTCATGAGGCAAGACCCTTCCAATGATTTTAGCCTCCACTCCCATGGATTCTGCAATATCAATAATCTCCTCTGCATAACGCTCCTCTAGGTATATCTCTAGACGGTGCCCCATGTTAAAAACCTTATACATTTCTTTCCAATCAGTCCCGCTTTCTTCCTGAATAATTTTAAACAAGGGAGGCGTTTTAAAAAGATTATCCTTCACCACATGTACATCCTTTACAAAATGTAACACCTTGGTTTGGGCACCACCGCTGCAATGAACCAAGCCATGAATATGCGGACGTAAGTATTTCAACACATCTACCATAATGGGTGCATAGGTCCGTGTAGGGGAAAGAACCAATTTACCCATATCCACGGGAAGCCCTGGCGCTGCATCAGTCAAACCATATTTTCCTGAATAAATCAAATGCTCAGGAACTGCAGGATCAAAGCTTTCAGGAAATTTTGCTTTTAATACTTTACTAAAAACATCGTGACGGGCAGAAGTCAAGCCATTACTTCCCATTCCACCATTGTAGGCAGATTCATACGTGGCCTGTCCAAACGACGCTAAACCTACCACTACATCCCCCGGGCGAATGTTGTCATTGGATATGACTTCATCTCTTCTCATGCGGCACGTGACAGTACTGTCCACAATCACTGTACGTACTAAGTCTCCTACATCGGCAGTTTCTCCTCCTGTCAATACTACATTCACCCCATGGTCTCGTAGCAACTGTAACACTTCCTCCGTACCGTTGATGATAGCCGATACCACTTCGCCCGGAATGAGGTTTTTATTTCTTCCTATAGTAGAGGAAACCAAAATATTATTCACAGCACCTACACACAGTAAATCATCCGTATTCATGATGATTGCGTCTTGGGCAATGCCTTTCCACACACTCAGATCACCCGTTTCTTTCCAATACATATAGGCTAGAGAAGACTTGGTGCCTGCTCCATCTGCATGCATGATATTGCAAAAATCAGGATCATTGCCTAGAGTATCTTCTACTATTTTACAAAATGCATGGGGGAAAAGGCCCTTATCGAGTTTAGAAATTGCTTGATGCACGTCTTCCTTGGAGGCTGAAACACCTCGCTGCATATACCTTTCGTTCATGAGGGGATAGAAAGTTAGTTTGATGAAACAAAGTTAAGGATATTGAGGGGCAATAAAAGGCTGAGAATTGAAAGATTACAATTGAGACGATTTAATTTTCTAATTCCACAGGAAGCCGTATTTTTACGGACTTATTTCACAAGCATTCAACAAGTAACTATATGCCTTATTTATTTACGTCCGAATCAGTATCTGAAGGACATCCAGATAAAGTAGCGGACCAAATCTCAGATGCATTGATCGATAATTTTTTAGCATTTGATCCTCGATCCAAAGTAGCCTGCGAAACCCTCGTGACCACCGGTCAGGTTGTATTAGCAGGAGAAGTTAAATCTGAAACTTACCTAGATGTACAACAAATTGCCCGTCAGGTTATCAACCGCATAGGATATACCAAGGGAGAGTACATGTTTGATGGGAATTCCTGCGGGGTATTATCTGCAATCCATGAACAATCTCCTGATATCAATCAAGGTGTGGATAGAAAAAACCCTGAAGAGCAGGGGGCTGGCGATCAAGGGATGATGTTTGGCTATGCAACGAAGGAAACAGAAAATTTCATGCCCTTAGCATTGGATCTCTCTCACAGAATTTTGAGGGAGCTTGCGGCTATGCGTAGAGAAAGCAAAGAAATCACCTACTTAAGACCGGATTCCAAGTCGCAGGTAACCATTGAATATTCGGATGATAATCAACCGCAACGAATCGACGCGATTGTGATTTCAACACAACATGACGAGTTTGCGGATGAACCTACCATGTTGGCCAAAATCAAGGAAGATATGGTCAACCTCTTGATCCCTCGTGTCAAAGCTCAATTGAAGCCAGAGATTCAAGCATTGTTTACAGATGAAATCACCTATCATATCAACCCAACCGGTAAGTTTGTAATCGGTGGGCCGCATGGAGATACTGGCCTGACCGGAAGAAAAATCATCGTAGACACCTATGGCGGAAAAGGCGCCCATGGTGGTGGTGCATTTTCAGGTAAAGATCCTTCCAAAGTAGACCGATCAGCCGCTTATGCTACCAGACACATTGCCAAAAATATGGTTGCTGCAGGTATAGCCGATGAAATGCTCGTACAAGTTTCTTATGCAATCGGTGTGGCTCAGCCTATGGGTATTTATGTCAATACATACGGTACAGCTAAGGTAAACATGACCGATGGTGAAATAGCTCAAAAAGTGATGGAGCTCTTTGACATGAGACCTTATAGCATTGAAAAGCGTCTAAAACTTCGGTATCCAATCTATGAAGAAACAGCCGCCTATGGACATATGGGCCGCGAACCGGAAGTAGTCACCAAAACGTTCCGAACTCCTGATGGAAAAGAGCTTTCTCTGGATGTAGAACTCTTCACTTGGGAAAAGTTAGACTACGTAGAAAAAATCAAAAAGTCTTTTGGACTGTAAAAAAAAACGACTGAGAAATCAGTCGTTTTTTTTTAATGAATATTCGCTTTAATGCCCTTATAGAATATTTAGTAGAATAGTCTCTGCAAAGTTCGGCAAGCTCACTAACCGAGCCCGACTAACGGAATTTTTTATTTTTATAGGGGGGGTGGAAGAATTGCGGCTTCTCCGCAATTCTTCCACCCCCCCTTCCATTAATTTAACTATCTGGTCACCGAGCCTGCCGAGGTGAAATTTTATATTCGGCTATTGGTGTCATTACGTATAATCATATTTGTTTAATGAAATACTTACTATTCCGAATCGGACCACATTTCCTCCAACAGGAGATTATAAAAGTCTTTTACTTCCATGCCTATTGCTCTCACCTGTTGTGAAATTAAACTGGTTTCCGTCTGTCCTGGGACTGTGTTGATTTCTACGAAATAAAACTTTCCTGTTTCGTATTCCAAAAAGTAGTCCACACGGACCGCACCTTTGCAGTTAAGTTTCTGATAGACTTGCTCGATAATCCGATTGACACGAGTCACTTCTTCATCAGACATTCGTCCGGGAGTGATTTCTTCCGTAATTCCTGGCTGATATTTCGCTTCAAAATCAAAAAACTCTTTGCTGCTTACAATTTCTGTTGCGGGAAGTACAGTAATCTCCCCTTTGGACCGAAAAGCACCAATGGAAAACTCCCTGCCCGAGATAAATTCTTCAACCAGCACCTGCGAATCTTCGGCAAATGCTTTTTCCAGTGCCTCCCCAAGTTCTTTTGGCACTTTTACTTTACTCATTCCGATACTACTGCCACCATTGTTAGGTTTAATAAATAGTGGTAGTCTCAGTTCTTTTAAAATCAGCGCTTCATTCTCAGGAGTATTTTCAAAAAGCTGTACCGATCGCGCAACAAAAAGTTCAGGGATGTCCTGTACAATCGCCTTGGTGTAGCCTTTGTTCATCGTAATGGCAGAAGTGAGCGCATCACAGGTAGTGTAGGGCAACCCTATCATATCAAAGTACCCCGCCAACTTTCCATCTTCTCCTGGAGAACCATGAAGGATATTGAAGACCCCATCAAAGGTAATTTTTTCGGTAGCGATAGTAAGAGAAAAATCATTGAGGTCCACTGGAATTTTTTCTCCAGATGCTGTCTGATGATACCAGTCTCCTGGATAAATCAAGATTTTATAAACCTCATAGGTAGATCGGTCAAGGATGGAATCCACCACTGCCGCACTCTTGAGTGAGATTACGGATTCACCGGTATATCCACCGGTAACTAAGGCAATTTTTTTCTTCATAGGGTTATTGAATTTGACTACGAATTAGCACAAAATCAGCAAAATTCCATCCTTTTAGTTCAAAAAATCTCCGTTCAACAGCTTCGCCTTTGTGAACCATGCATTTTGACTAACTTAGCTCACTGAAATAAACCCTTGACATATATGTTTCGAATGAAATGGATGGCATTGATTGCATGCCTGATGCTTTCTTGGCAAGTACAGGCCCAAGAAAAGAAAAAAGTAAGCTTAGAAGATGTTTTTAAATCTTCCGTCTTTTCCCAAAAATCTGTTTTTGGAATCAACTGGATGAAGGATGGACAATTTTATTCTTCCTTACAGCGTGGTCCAGCTGGCCCAAAAGTAGTTAAGATCAATGTTGCTACCGGAGAAGAAGCAGGCGAATTAATTGATGGTGCTGCTTTAGGTATCAACTTTAGTAGCTATAGCTTCAATTCGGATGAGTCCAAAGCTTTGGTAGCCTCTGATATTGAACGAATCTATAGACGTTCCAGCAAAGGGGTTTTTCATGTGATAGATCTGAAAACAGGTACTGCCCAGCAATTAATGAATGGGGAGAAAATCATGTATGCCACGCTTTCCCCTGATAATGACAAAGTAGCTTTTGTCAAAGACAATAACCTCTATTATGTCAACCTATCAACCAATGCCGTTACGCAGATTACGAATGACGGTAAGTGGAATCATGTACTAAACGGAGCGGCTGATTGGGTATATGAAGAGGAATTTTCCATGGCCAAGGCTTTTGATTGGTCTCCTGATGGAAAGAAGATCGCCTTTATCCGCTTTGATGAAACAGATGTTCCAGAGTTCAATATGCAGCTTTGGGGAAAATTATATCCGGAAGACTACCGCTTTAAATATCCAAAAGCAGGTGAGAAAAACTCAGAGGTCAGCATTCATGTGTATGACTTGGCAGGAAAAAATACAGTGAAAGTAGATGCAGGTGAAGAAACAGATATTTACCTACCACGGATCTACTGGACCAATGATGCCAATACGTTGGCTTATCTACGCTTAAACAGGTTACAGAATCAGTTGGATTTGTTTTATGCCAATGTACAGACCGGCGCAAGTCAATTAGTTCTGCGGGAAGAAGCCAAAACCTACGTAGATCTCAACTCTAATGATGACTTACGCTTTTTGGAAGGAAACAAAGGCTTTATCCGCACTTCTGAGCAAGATGGTTTTAAGCATATCTACCATCATGACAACCAAGGGAAATTGATTCGTCAGATAACCTCAGGGAATTGGGAAGTGACAAATTTGGTCGGAATCGACGAAAAAGGAAAGAAAATCTACTATGTATCTACCGAGCAGTCTCCAATGGAGAGAAACCTTTACGTGATAGGTATGGACGGTAAAGGCAAAAAGCTGCTCACTCCAGAAAAGGGTAATCACTCCATCAATATGTCGAAAGATTTCAAGTTTTTCATTTCCAACTACACCAATGCCAATAGCCCTTTGATAGTTCGCCTTTTTGATGCCTCTGGCAAATTGGTAAAAACCTTGGAAGACAATGCTGAATTGAAGGAGCGTCTCCAAGGATTCGCCATGAGTGAACGAGAATTTTTCTCTTTCCCTACAGTAGATGGCACTTCCCTGAACGGCTACATGATCAAACCTGCTGATTTTGATCCCAACAAACAGTATCCGGTTTTGATGTATGTTTACGGAGGTCCAGGCTCTCAAAATGTCATGAACTCTTGGGGAGGAACCCGTGATTTCTGGCATCATCATCTGGCAGCTGAAGGCTATATTGTCGTATGCGTGGACAACAGAGGAACAGGTGGACGAGGCAGAGACTTCAAGCACATCACCTATGCCAACTTGGGCAAACTGGAAACAGATGATCAAATAGCAGGAGCCAAGCACCTTGGTTCTCTCCCATACATTGATGCAGCTCGCATTGGTATTTGGGGTTGGTCCTATGGTGGGTACATGTCTTCATTGGCATTGATGATCGGTAACGATGTATTCAAAGCAGCCATCGCTGTTGCTCCTGTCACTACCTGGAGATACTATGATACCATTTACACCGAGCGTTATTTGCAAACTCCTCAACTTAATGCTGCCGGATACGATGATAATAGCCCCATCACTCATGTTAATAAATTAAAAGGAAATTACTTACTCATCCATGGAACAGGTGATGATAACGTGCATTATCAAAACGCGGTAGACTTGGTAGATGCTTTGATTAAAGCAGACAAGCAATTCGAAACCATGTATTATCCGAATAGAAACCACGGCATCTCAGGCGGCAATACGTCTTGGCATTTATATAGCTTAATGACAGACTTTATTAAGAGGAAGTTGTAGGAGGGATATTTTGGAGAGACTAGATGCGAGAAGCGAGATGCGAGAGTTGAGAAACAAGAAAGCCACTCGTGAACTGGGGAATCGTGGTGCTAGGTTCGATTACTTTAGATAGGATTCCCATTCATGAAAACAGTCAGTTCTTACGAACGGATTACCGCAATAGTCTCATTGATACGACCAACAATAGTAGCCGAGGGTTTCAACCCTCGGCCCTCAAGTTTAGTTTATGACCCCTAAGTCCCATCGGGACGGCCGACATAATTGCTTTAAGCTCATGTCTATCGTGTCTACGACACTTCACTTTGGGTATGATTATTCATCAACGGGTTGAAACCCGTTGTTAAAATTTCGGACGCTCCGATGGAGTATCTATAGGGTTTATAATTTTGGTTTGAAAAAATAAAAAGTCAACGCTTGAAGCAATGCGTTGACTTTTCATCTAATGAATTGTGAGAAAACAATTTGAGAAAGCCTCAATCCAAAAACCTCCACCTACTCTTAAAATCCCTAGGAATATCCCCATTCATCCGAGCTCGGAGTAATTCAATCGGGGTATAATTTTGAGTAATGAAGAAGTCATGGAATTCTTTTTCGCTCATCTTGCCTCCTTCGACCATTTCTTGACGTAAGCTGTAAACCTGTAAGCCACCAATCATGTAAGCCAATTGGTACAAGGGACCATAATTTCCTTCGAAAGAACGACGCACTTCTGCTTCTGCATTGGCACGCTCATGTCCTACGGCATCTACTAGGTAATCGATGCATTGCTGAGGCGTCCATTTGCCCAAGTGGTAATTAAGGGAAAAGACAATACGGGCAGCTCGGTGCATTCTCCAAAATAGCATACCGACTTTATCTTCTGCATTGCGTGGAAAATCCTTGTTCCATAGATTAAATTCCCAATACAAGGTCCATCCCTCTACCCAGAATGGCGTATTAAACATGCGGCGATGTGGAAAATAGCGCTGATTCATAAATTGCTGCAAATGATGTCCAGGAATCAATTCGTGATGTACCACCGCACGGGAAAAATGGGGATTATTTCCCCGCATGCTCATCATTTTATCTGCGTGAGACATCTCTGAAGTAGGATAAGAAATGATGATCGTTTCTCCTCCTAAGAAAAACGGACTTACCTTCTGTCGCTCTGCCGACATCATGGTTGTTCTCCAGGTTTCCTTGGCCATCGCTGGTACAGTCAGTAGATCGTATTTCTCCATAAAATCAATCGCCTCATCGGCCATCTCCACTACCATCCCCGGCCACACACCTGCTGGTACATATTGGTTTTTCACATGTTCCAAGGCTTTTCTCCAGTCCTTGCCAAAACCCAATTCTTCCGAAGCTTTGATCATCTCTGCCTCACACCAGGCATATTGCTTTTCCCCCTCTCGGATCAACTCTTCAGCAGTGTATGGGATCATGTTGTGTTGCAGTTCTTTGTCGACATTAACTTTCCCGATGGGCTTGCCGATGATACCCGAACCATCATCTTTCACCACGGTATTTTCAAAATGATTTTTTAAAAAATTACCATAACTGCGGAGGGTCTGATTCATGCTTTCCATGGGCTTTTTCATCCACCAGGTGAATTCAGGATCGTAATCGAAGTAAAAATTATAGGCTTCCTCCACAGTTCTTCGTAAACTCTCCACTGCAGCAGCTGCCAATTCTGCTTGCTGCCAAGAGGTATATGGCTTGGCTTTTTTAGCTTGCTCCATAGCTTTTTTTACCTCGTTTTCTACCGAAGCAAAAGTAGCTGCTAATTCCTGAGACGCAGGTTTGACAGCTGCCCTGCGTTGCTGATAGAATGCTTCCAAAGGTTTTGAAAAAGCGACTACCGAAGCAATGGACTTAAATTCCTCATAGGATGCTTGATGAAAATACTGTTGCTTTTCCAAATGATTTTTTAGCAACTGATAATCCAATTTTCCATCCAAGGAATAGCTCTCATACGGCAAGCCTTCCAATACTTTCAACCAATCGGAGTAGAGTTTGTCGAATCGTTGAAAATATTCATCGGAATGTTGATTGGTGTACTTTCGATTGAGTGCACTGACATCGGCTTGATAGCTGCTAATCAGGTGATAAAGTTCAGTCGCTGAAACGGCCTGCCAACAAATGACCATCACCAAGGAGAGGAATATTCTTTTCATAGAAATGGGAATTAGAGGAAAGAAAGTTAACACAAATCCCAAAAAAACCTACTGCATATCTGATAGAAGGAAAAAAGTAGGTGATCATATTCTATGAGCTGACTTTGGGCGTATAACTTTTCCAAAGTTTAAAACTTTGGAAAAGTTAACTCCACTGAATACTTCAGTTTGATGAAGTGTCCGACTCTTTAGCTCGTAGAAATGAGGGCATCGAAACGTCTCCATCGGGAGATACAAACATGCTGTCAACCGTATCTGGAATACTTACATCGCCGTCAACTTCATCTCCCAGAGTTTCTTTATATTCAAATTTAAATTCAAAACTACGATCCTCCATATCTGCGGGTGGATTTTTCTTGATTTGATAAGCATTATAAACAAAGCTCGCTCCAAGAAAAAAGAAGAAAGCCGCAAAATATATAATGATGATTCGTGTACTAGTTTTCATGGTCGTTTTGTTGAATAGTTAATATCAATTCCTGAAGGTCCTCGCTCGTAAGCTTCAACAGCTTAACCTTTTGAATCAGCAAAGGGAGTTCGTCCGCAAAAAACTCCTTTTTCTGTCTATGCAAAATAACATTGGGAGCAGCATCCGATACATAGAAACCAATGCCCCGCTTATTTTCCAACACCCCCTGCTCTTCCAATACCTGATAGGTTCGCATTGCGGTATTTCGGTTCACCTCCAGTTCCACTGCCAATTCCCGTACGGATGGCAACTTATCCCCAGGCTGCAAGCGTCCATCGAGGATTTGTTCATACACCCAATCTCCAATTTGAAGAAAGATATTTTTATGTTCGCTAAATTCCATCTTAGACCTCCTTTTCTTTGAGTTTGAAATAGGACAAGATTAACATAGTCGGAATCGTCAACCAAAAGAAGACCAACATAATCAAACTTGAGGAAGACATGGGAGAACCCTCAGACAATTCAGGATAGCTAAGTAAAAAAGAAACGGGAGTCTTTAAGAAACCAGAAAATAAATTTATGAAATTGATTAGTATGAAGCCAAATGCCAACAAGGTTATGAAACTATAGATTTTAGGACGTTTTGAGTAAAGCACTCCACTGGTAAAAAAATACAATGGAAAGAACAACCAGAATGTGATAATTGAAATTGGTCCCCACCATGGTCCATCAATAGGATTGATAAAGGCTTTACCAAGCTGAATTATTGGCATATATTCCTCTGCTCTGACAACTCTTCCCCAGATTGATTTTTGATAAAGTACTGTTGCCCAAACCGAAAACTCAACAGCTAAATCATAAACAAAAGGATAGAAAAGGACTACAGGCAAAATACCCACCAATAATTTGAGCAAATATTTTTCAAAGTTGGAAGCTGGAATCATTAAAAATTGTAAAGAGGTTTCCTTTTTGTAAAACTCCTTAAAACTGTTTCCAGAGATCACCAAAGTAGCTAGTACCAACCCAACGAAAAAAAAGATTTTAAGATTGTTAGTTGGAATATTTTCTGATTGAAATCGAAATACATTCCAAGTCACCAAATGCACCAAACTTACCAAAGCAAAAATCAAAGGCAATAGCCCCCAATAAAACCACTTGCGCTGCACATAGTCAAACTTGGCTAAGCACACAAATCTATTCCAGTTAAAATACTTGCTCATAATGCTTGAAGATTAGAAGTGGATGAAACAGTTAATTTATCCGAGATACTGGCGTTGAACAGTAATTCGAGGTTGACGGAGGTAGGCATTTTACCGGCCTGCTTGGGACTGATATAAAAATTGGTACCCAATTGGGCCTCGTGATAGAAAGTGTTTGCTGGCAAAACAGAGGCAAAGCCAAATTCAAATTGCTCTTCCAACTCCTCCACCGAAGCATTCAAGCGCATGGTACCTTGGTCGATGATCCACACATGATCGATCAATTTTTCCAAATCCCTTACCTGATGCGTACTGATGACCATGACCTGATCTTCGGAAAGGGCTCCAGCTACCAATTTGCGGAAAGTTGCCTTCGCAGGGATATCCAAACCATTGGTCGGTTCATCCATCAAAATCACCTGACAGTTGGACGCCAAAGCGAAAGCAATCAAGGATTTTTTCCGCTGACCGAACGAAAGACTACCAAATTTTCGATGGATTTCCACCTCAAATTCATTCGTGTATTGCTCAAAGGCATTCCAGTCAAAGGAAGTATAAAACTGAGAAAGGGTATGAAAGTATTCTTTTACCTTCAGTCCTGCTGGAAAATCGAATTCCTCGGGTAAGAAAAAGAGTGCGGCTAATACTTCCGGATTTCTGTTGAACACTTCTTCTCCTGCAAACTGAAGTGTACCGGTCGTTGGCTTCAATAAGCCCGCCATTAAGCGGAGCAAGGAGGACTTCCCTGTTCCATTTTTACCCAACAAGCCCACCACCTGCCCGGGTAGTGGCTCCAGAGAAATATCCCGCAGCAAGGGCCTTCTCTTCTGATATCTGAATGAGAGATTTTGGATTGTGTACATAAAAATTGTTTTACTGTCTTAGTATATTATGACACTAATATTGATGAAAAAATCGAAAGCTCAAAATTTCTATAGAATTTTTTTTTAAATCAGGCCTGTGGTTTTATTGGGCCCGATTGGTTGAGAATCACAGAAGTAGTTGGATACACAATTTGGATGGAGGATTCTGCCTTAAAATTATCCAGGATTCCTTCTGTAATCATGTGTTCAAAAAATCTTCTTTTCCGTGGATTACAGAGGTAGCGCAAAGAAAGCTGAATCCCGCGCTCATGGATTTTGGCATATACAGTAGGTGTGTATAAGCTAAACGAAATAAAATGTTCTTTTTGGGCACGCTTCAAAGCCGCTTCAATGTTCTTAAAATCTGGTTGAAACATGGAGGTGAGCATTTGTTTTAAAATTGCCTGGGCCTTCTTATAATCCGAATCCAAGCTGATATTTACATGTTGTTCATTCCAGATATAGTCAAACCCTTGGCTGTAGTTTGCCTGCGGGTCCATGAATATTTTACCATTCGGAATATGGATAATCCTCCCCGTACTTTGCTCGGCATCTACCCAATTACCCACTTCCAAAATGCTGAAATGCATCAAACGCAAATCCACCACATCGCCTTTAAACTCCCCGATTTGAATTCGGTCGCCTACATCAAAGGGTTTTTTGATATAAATCAGCATCCATCCGGCGATATTCACAAAGATATCTTTCAAAGCAATGGCTATACCGGCTGACAATAACCCTAGAAAAGTGGTAATGGACTGAAAATTGGAAATCCAAATATTCCCGATCAATAGCAGGGCAATAAATACAAGCGTATATTGTACCGTCTTTCGCTGATGATACATACGCTTCATCTCCGCATCCTTCTTGATACCGATGAGTTTGTATGCGCCTTTTTTGATCAGCCATAGTACGAGCAGTATCGCGAGAGTCTTGTAGACATTCCATCGGATATCCTGTTCTATGAGTGTATCTAAGTATTCAATCCAGTTTTCCATAGCGCAAAAGTAAAGCTAATCGGACTTTTGAAGAATCACAAAGAAAATGAATGCTCTTTAGCATAAAAGCTACAAATGATAACATCAAAAGTAAGCAGCTCAAGAGCCCAATAAGAAGTCCGTATAGTTATCACGAGTTACAACTTGATAAACAGTTCCCGGATAACTCTCCAAAAACGCAGAAGGCAGAGAAGCCCTTCGGTTAGGATTCCATTTAGCTTCAAACGCGTAAATCACACCACCCTTTTCCTCCAGCCAGTCCAGTTCCATTCCTGTGGTCGTACGCCAGAAATAGAAATTAGCGTTGATACGATTGTAATGGAGGAACTTCATCCCTAACCGAAAATAAACATGTAATTTTTCGATTGTAATCGAAGAATTACATGTAAAATTTCGAATTGAAACCACACTAAACCATAAACCACCCTAATTAACTTAGTCAGTTTTCAACAAAATGACTCAAATAGCTGCGATAGCATAGAAAAATACGCTGAATTACACAATTTTTAGTACTTTTGCAGTTCTATATTGAACAGTACAATTTCCTGAAATTTAGCAAGGGTTTTGGGAACGCTCACACATCAGTAAATGCCCAAATTATCTTCTGAGGACAAATTCTTGGATGTCTCCGATTATGGAAGACCCTTTGCAAGAAGTTTTGTCAACCGCATCCAACACACAGACATCACTCCTGTACAGGTCACATATCTTTTTGGTATCAGCGGATTGATTGCTGTGTACAGTATTTTGAATGGTCATTACATCACTGCCGGAATATTCCTGATCATCAAATCCATCCTTGATGCTGCAGACGGAGAACTTGCCCGTACCATCGAGCGGCCTTCGTATACTGGCAGGTATTTGGATTCTATTTTTGATATTTTCCTCAATTTTCTTGTATTGGCAGCTATTTGGTATGTGACGGATGCAAGTTTATTACTTGCCTTGGCAGCCTTTGCAAGCGTGCAACTTCAGGGCACCCTTTACAATTATTACTACGTCATACTCCGGCACAATACAGCCGGAGGAGAAAAAACGAGTAAAATCTTAGAGACTGAGCGACCTAAGGCTTTTCCCGTGGAAAGTCAGCAAACCGTAGATTTCCTCTACGATACCTACAACATGCTGTATGTCGCTTTCGATAAAATGATTTTTTACCTAGACCAAGATGCTGCAGATGCGCCCGTATTCCCCAAATGGTTTATGACACTGATTTCAATCTATGGATTAGGCTTTCAGTTACTGATCATTTCCATCATGCTGTCGTTGGGCATGATCGAACTGATTCTCCCATTCTTTGTGGCTTACAATGTATTGTTGCTCGTATTTATTGGAATCAGACGCTTACTAATCAAGCACTAATTCGTATAGTGCTTAATTACTTACTCCGGTTGAAAATAAATTGGGCTAAAAGCTGGACGAAACTTACCATCCGACTTAAAGGATACATAATGCGGAATACCGTCAAACTGAAAGTCTGCCATGGTTTTGGATGAGCTTTTGGCAATCAACTGTATCCCTTTACGCTCTTCGGTTTCAAAATACGCTTGCCACTTTTCCTGATCTTTGTCTATGGAAATATCCACAAAAACAATGTCTCTGGCTGCCTCACTATTTTTCAAACTATCAAGAGCCGGTTTATGGAATTTACACGGTCCGCACCAAGTGGCCCAAAAAGTAACATAGACTTCTTTTCCCTCAAATGTACGCAAATCCACCTCGTTCCCTTCCCTGTCAAGATACACGCCTTCTGGAATGGCCTTACTCTTAAAACCTTCCCAAAGGGTAACAGTGAAAACAGGATTGCCATCTTTGTAAACACCATCTTGGTAGATAAATACAAGTGGATCCCGTACGAAAAAAAACAAAAACACTACCATGCTCATCCAAATGGTCATTTTTCGATGGAGAGTTTTCAACTCTTTTCTTGAAAGCACCAGACCAACCAAAGCAAATGCAATCACCAACAGTACTTGTGGGAAATAAATCAGTTCAACGAAATGAAAGATAGGAAATGCCCCAAACAAGAGCAGCAGGAAAATCGGCTTTGTCGAGCGATTGATCCGTCCAGCCAAGTAATACCCCAGTACTGCCAGCATCAATGGATACCATGTAAGCAATGAAATATTCCAAATCTTGACCCAAGACGTAAATACGATCATGGAGAAAAAGGTAACGAGTACGATCACTACTAAGCCCAAAATGAGTCTACCTATTGTTTTTAAAACGTTCATAATCTATTCTGATTTAAACAGCCTTACATATAAAGGTCTTACTTCAAAGAGAAAGCTAGTCGATAAGTAATTAACAAATAATACGGCCAATAATCATCAAATGAGTGCATGGCAGCGGAAACACTGTTTTTACGATCGTCCCTGCTTTTCCAAGGCCACTCTACCATTACTTGGGTAACAGTGCCCCAACGATTGAACTGATCCTCATAAAAACCTGCACTGACTTGACGCTCCAACTCCCAAGAATAATGGTATCCGCTATGGATGTTTTCCCTTCCCCGCTGATAGGATGGGCCATAAGCTATATGCACCCGCAAGCCTTTTTGAGTCTTCCAAATATTCACGCCTGCCTTAAAATCTGCAAACACTCCCGACAGAAACTCATCTTTCTCTTCTTGAAAAGTGTAACCCAAATCTGAATTAATGATTGACTTGTAGTAAGTAAAGGAAGTACCCAAGGTGACTGTCCTGAAGAATTCAAGTTCAAATTCGTTTGTAAAATTCACTCCATACATTCCCCAGCGCCCCTCCACCAAAGCTCCGGACCCTATCCGATAATCTATTCCTAACCAAGAGTTGTTGCCTTGAGCTTTCAGCTGAACCTGTATAGTCAGGAAAAATAATAAGAGGTAGTAAAACTTCTTCATGCTTTAAAAATTAATATCAACTAAAGATATGATGAATTTTTAAAACTAACAATTATATATAACTTTTTAGAGAAACTCATTGCTTCACATCAACAGCTCCTTAGCATGGGTTACCAAAAGATTTTTCAACTTCCATTGAATTTTAAAATTATTTTTGTTTAAATTATAAACACATAAATGTTAATTTATTTGACATTTTGAACTATAGGTCTACCGTCATTGACTTACATCCACTTGGCTCGCTTGCTTCTATCGCAAGCTAATCTGTCGTAAGATAGTATCATTTATTTCGCCAATCAGGCATATTTCACAAAGTCTATGTTTATCAATTGTCATTCCTACTACAGCTTCAAATACGGCATGCTATCCATCGAATCCTTGGTAGCAGAGGCCAAGGGAAAAAAACTGGATGCGCTGGCATTGACGGATATCAACTCGGTATCCGGTGTATTCCCTTTTATCAAAGAAGCGCAAAAGCAGGGCATACATCCCGTGATTGGGATTGACTTCCGCAACGGAGTCAAGCAGCAATACATAGGCCTTGCCAAAAATCAGGAGGGCTTCTATGAACTCAACCGTCATCTCTCCCACAGAAGAACCAAGGGCATTCCTTTTGAAGAAAAAGCTCCTGCTTTTCAGCACAGCTTTGTTGTCTACCCTTTCCGGGAAAAAGTATTCCCTCTACGGGAAAATGAGTTTATCGGCATCCATCCTTACCAACTCAATCGATTGGTCAAATCCCCTTGGTATAGACAAAAAGACAAACTGGTCTTGCTACAACCGGTGAGTTTTTCTTCCAAAATCGAATTCAATGCCCATCGCCTCTTGCGGGCAGTGGATAAAAACACCTTGCTCAGCAAGCTCGAACCTGAGGAGCAGGGAGATATCAGCGATCAGTTCTATTCTTATGCAGATATGGTTGGGCGCTGCGAAGGACATAGCTACCTGCTGTACAACGCTCAACGCCTGCTCGAAGCATGTCAGTTTTCCTTTTACTTCCAAGCGGTCAAAAACAAGCGCGACATTCTAGGATCGGACTGGGAGGACTATGACTACCTGCGACAAGAAACGTTCAAAGGTGCCATCAATCGCTACCCAGACCTGACGGTGGAAATCAGCAAGCGCCTGGAAAAAGAACTCGAACTGATTCAGCAAAAAGGTTTCGTCTCCTACTTTCTCATCAATTACGACATTGTCACATTTGCCCAGCACAAAAACTACTATCATGTGGGGCGTGGCAGTGGTGCCAATAGCATTGTAGCTTATTGTCTGGGCATTACCGATGTAGACCCGATTGAGTTAGACCTATACTTTGAACGCTTTATCAATCTGTATCGGGAGAATCCCCCAGACTTTGATATTGACTTCAGCTGGACCGATCGGGATGAGGTGACGCAGTATATATTTGACAAATACAACAAAGAGGAACAAGAGCATGTAGCCTTGCTGGGTTCGTACAGCACTTTCCAAGCCAACTCCATGTTACGGGAACTCGGAAAAGTCTTTGGCCTGCCCAAGACAGAAATCGAATCCCTGATCTACCATGCAGGCAAATCCGAGTACGTCCCAGATCAGTATGGAAAGTTGATTCTCAAGTACAGTCAAGTCTTGCATGGTATGCCTTCGCACCTGACTATCCACGCTTGTGGCATCTTGATTTCTCACAAGCCCATCCACTACTATACCGCCACCGAAATGCCACCTAAGGGATTTCCTTTGGCACATATCGATATGCATACGGCGGAGGATATTGGCTTGCATAAGTTTGACATTCTCTCCCAACGAGGCTTGGGACATATCAAGAGCGCCATAGAGATCATCTACCAAAATCAGGGAGTTCAAGTGGATATCCGACAGGTCGGAAAATTCAAAAAAGACCCTAAAATCAAAGAGCTGCTACGAACAGGACACACCATCGGGGCCTTCTATGTGGAGTCTCCTGCCATGCGTATGTTATTGGCCAAGATGAAAGCAGATGAATATCTGGAATTGGTTGCCGCGAGTTCCATTATACGCCCCGGTGTAGCGCGCTCAGGGATGATGCGGGAATACATCCTGCGCCATGTGGATGAAGAGCGGCGCAAGCAGGCCCATCCCGTGATGATGGACATCATGCCCGAAACTTATGGCATTATGGTCTATCAGGAAGACGTGATCAAGGTAGCACATTACTTTGCCGAGCTCAGCCTTTCAGAAGCCGATGTGCTCCGAAGAGGCATGAGTGGCAAGTCCCGCTCCAAAGATGAATTTCAGCGAGTAAAGGATCAGTTTTTCAGCAACTGCCAACGCTTGGGCAGAGATCCCAAGATTACGGCCGAAGTCTGGCATCAGATTGAGAGTTTTGCGGGATACTCCTTTGCCAAAGGGCACTCGGCTTCCTTTGCCGTGGAGAGTTATCAGAGTTTGTATTTGAAGGCCTACTTTCCACTCGAATTTATGGTCGGGGTGATTAATAATTTTGGGGGATTTTATCATACGGAGTTCTATATCCACGAACTCCGCATGAACGGTGCCGATATCCAAGCCCCCCACATCAACGAAAGCGACTACCTGACCAATATTAAGGGAAAGACGGTGTACTTGGGTTTGATTCATCTCAAGTACCTGGAGAAAGCAAGTGTAGAAAAAATCCTAAGTGAGCGCAGGGCCAATGGTTTGTTTGCAGGCTTATCCGACTTTATTGCACGGGTAGGGATTAGCTTGGAGCAGTTGTTGATCTTGATACGGATTGGCTGCTTCCGCTTTACGGGAAAAAGTAAGCAGGAATTGCTATGGGAGGCCCACTTTATCCTGAACAAGCGTAAAGCAGTCGTTACAGGAAATGAACTCTTTCGACAGGCAGGGTTTCGGGAGTTGCAGGTTCCTACGCTCGAGGCATCCGATGTGCGGCAGGAGATTGTGGATCAAATTGATATTTTAGAATTTCCGTTGGACTCTCCTTTTCATCTGGTCAAAGATCAAAGTGTTCCAAGTATGAAAGCCAAAGACCTGAAACAGTTCCTGGGCAAACAAGTACAAATTATCGGTTACTTGGTAACGATCAAATACACCCGAACGGTGAAGGGGGATGTGATGAACTTTGGAACTTTTATCGATCGGGAAGGAGACTGGATAGATACGGTTCATTTTCCTCCCGTGGTAAAAAAACATCCCTTCAAAGGCAAGGGCATCTACCTCATCAAAGGCAGAGTAACCCAAGAATTTGATTTTTACAGCATTGAAGTAGACAGTTGCGATAGGATGGCCTATTGGAATGCGGCGGATTGAGGGTTGGCTGGTTCAAGACTATGTCTTGGACCATTTATGATGACAGTCTGAAGACTGTAGTAGTGCAGTCTTCAGACTGCAAGTTCAATGGTCCATTCGCCGCGGCGAATTGATCCACTATAAGTCTTGCACCATAAAAACAACTAACCCTATTGGTAATAAAAGTCCTAAATATTAAATTAACTCAAACTTTTCAACAAAAAACTTTTAACCATGAGCAGAAAATATAAGATCAGGGATCAGGAAAAACTCTACTTTGTCACATTTACCATCATTGAATGGATTGACTTGTTTACCCGCAGGATTTACAGGGATATTCTGATGGACTCACTCCGCTATTGCCAGCAGAATAAAGGATTGGAGTTGTATGCATATTGCATTATGTCTTCGCATGCACACTTCATTATTGGAAGGAATGATGAACTACCCCTAGAAGGAATTATCCGAGACATCAAAAAATTCACTTCATTGAAATTCATTGAAGAAATTGAGTTTAATTCTCAAGAGAGCAGAAAAAACTTCTTGCTTTTTCACTTTTCTAGAGCCGGTAAATTCAACCCAAACAATAAAAACTATCAGGTATGGCAGCAGCATAGCCATCCGATAGAATTGAACACTTACGATAAGCTATCCAGATGCCTACACTACATTCACCAAAATCCTGTAGAAGCCGGAATAGTGCTTTCACAGGAAGAATACCTGTACAGCAGCGCTGCGAATTATGCAGGTTTGCCAGATAGATTGGTAGATGTGATTTTATTGGAGTGAATTTTGGTTGGTTCAAGGTTCAAGTCTTCAGACCTGCTGATGCAGGCGGGCTTGGACCTCAACTATTGCAGTCTTCAGACTGCGCTGAGACAGTCCGGAGACTGTCATCAAAAACGGTCCATTCGCCGCGGCGAATTGAACCAGTCGGAAAATGAACTAAGAACATTAACTATAGAGACAAGTTGGAATTGATTCAAAAAAAATTTCTGATAAACTCCTGACAGCTCATTACAGGAATCTCTGAAAAATAAAAATCATTACCATCCTCTGTTATCAGAACATCGCATCCAACCTCAACCGCGGAAAAATATTCCAAGGCATCCTCAAAATCAATGGGGTAAGGAAACGCCGATGCTTGATTGACAGTAGACTGATTAACTGACGTACTTTTAATTTTTCCGCATAAAACCTGAAGCTTTTGTTGTGCTTGCTTTTTACCTGCTTTTTTTTCAGAAAAATAATAGGCGATTGCCAGGCAAATCGGAGAGGTATACACCTGAAAGTTGGGCTTATCTACTAAACTCAATACTCTCGCTGCATAAGAGTACACAGGATACTCATGATTAAGTACCGCAACAAGTACATTTGCATCTAGAAAAAGCTTCATTTTTTTGAATCAAAATAGGAAGATTTTAACTCCTTTCTGGTTTTGGATTTCCCATAGCTAGCTTCTCCCTCTGCCAACATGGATACCCAATCAGATACTGGTAGCTCGTCTAAACTTTTATAGTCACCTGACACGATTTTTTGGTACAAGAATTCTGTCAACCGGGACAAACTTATGTTTTGATCGGAAGCGAATTTTTTGGCCTTTTCGATGACTTCTCCATTGAATGAGAGTGTAATTTTAGCATCCATAATGGTATCGTTTTTTATACGAACAAAAATATAAATTTATACGTAAGATTCCAATCAAGATTCATTTTTAACTCATTTTCAGTAACTTTACACTATGGGTTACATCGCCCGGTCACAGGCAGTAAAAGGATTTGAATTGGATTTGACCGCTGTGTTTGATAACATTAATCCATCATAGCATACTGATGCAGGACCGTTATAAAAATACTCTCTCAAGGGTAAAAGCAACTATTTGATCTAGGAAAAGTGACGCAGGATCAAAGAAACTCCCCCCTCTTTGTAGCACTTACTCCTTTCATTACGTACTGTAAGTATGAGAATAGTTACAATCAGCCTACTCGTATTACTTTTGATTGGATTCAATGGGTGTTCGGAGGATGAGGATCCTTTGAGACAAGGGAATGGAGAAGTGGTTATCAATGTTGCCACGAGGGGCAGTTATCAGTTTATCATACGATTTAGGGGTAAATTGTATTATCCAACCAACCTGCCTGAAGAGTACAAGGTAGTTGTACAGGAACCCATACCTGTACACGTTGTATTTTCACTTACGGGTAATCAGGCTACCCTTTTTCGTCCCGCAGCTAACGATGTCCCCATACCCGATAGGGATATTCCTGAAATCGAACTTTTATCGATTATTAGAAGAAATTGAGTGTAAATTCATCATCGCCTCACTTCCCATTTGTCAATATGTTTTGGGCTAAATCTTCCCATTTGATCCAAAAGATCTACCGGATCATCTGATACAATCAACAAATTCAATTGCGCTTGATGCAAGAAACCCTCTTGAGATGCATGCTTTAAAAATGAAATCAGCTGATCATAGTAACCATTGACATTGTATAAGGCCAAAGGCTTTTGAATATAGCCCAACTGATTGAGCGTCATAATCTCAAACAATTCTTCGAAGGTGCCAATCCCGCCAGGCATGGCAATAAAACCATCACCCTTTTCGGCCATCAGCCACTTGCGGTCTCGCATCGTCTCCACCACCGTCAACTCTGTACAGCCTTGATGAGCCACTTCTATGTCTACCAATTTTTGGGGAATGATGCCATGCACTTCCATCCCTCCTGCCAGCATTGCATCAGCAATGACTCCCATCAAACCCACATTTCCTGCTCCATATACAAGCCCCAATTTGCGTTGAATCATCTCATTTGCCAGGGCATTGGCAGCTTTTTCATACACCGGGTTCAAGCCTCTATTTGAACCACAATACACAGTTATTTTTTTCATAACAATCAACAAAAAAACCCAGACAAGCTATCTGGGCTTAAATTATATATTTTTGGAATAATTATGCTGAGTTTTTATTCAAAGCATCCACCAATTCTCTCTTGAGTTTACGCTCTCGCTCCAATGTATTTCTTCGATGCTGCTCAAACTCCTCCATGGTTTCTTCCAGATCCCTGCGGGCTTTTTGGACCACTCGATGACTTTGAAAAAACTTGAACAAAAAGAAACTCAGTGCAATCGCCAAACCACCAATAATGCTCCATACAATGCTATTGTAAGCAGACTTATGAATGGGAATATTAAAAAAGCTAAAATTATCTCTTGCTTCTTCTGCTGCTTGAAGGCTTTCCTTTAATGCCAACAAATCTTTATTCACCTCAGCCAATTGTGCTTGCTGCGACTTGATTTCTTCTTTTTGTGTTCCAAGTTCTACTTGAAAAACCTTCAAGGAATCCACCACATTTGATTTCAACTGATCTAAATGGGTCTTTTTGATTACTTTATATTCTTGATAATTATTGGAAATTCTATTTACATACTCAAATTGACTCGCGATGGTGCCTGAGGTCAGGGATCCTTGCTCCTCCTCTTGGGCCTGCACTGTTAGCACAAAACATAGACTGAGTAATACCCCGATTAAAAACACATTTTTCATTTTTTTTACTTAGTTTTCTTGACTGTGATTATACGAACGAACCCTATTGATTCTTCGGCATGCAGATTAGCAATAAATATGCCTTTTTATAATGATTTAATCAAAATAATTTAAAGTTTTAATCTAATTTTCGATAAAAACCAATAACTGACTGACATGAAAATACTACGAATTCTACTGATGCTTGTACTTTTTCTAAGTTTCTTTTCTGGAAAAGCACAATCAGATGCCTATGAGTACATCCTCAGCTTGCCTCCAACAATTAAAGTTACTCACACGATCCATAGTCAAACTCATCCATACACAAGTATTGTTTATCAAGGAGCCGAGCGAGTGCCTGCTGCAAGTCTCATCAAAATACCGATTTTGGTAGCACTTTTGGAAGCGACAGAAGCGGGTCAATTGGATCTTGATCAAATCCATGTAGTTCAAAAAGAAGAAATTGTAGGAGGAGCAGGTGAATTACAATTTGGAAAAGTTAACCAAACTTTGACACTAGAGGAGCTCGCCAGAGAAATGATCCGCACCTCAGATAATACTGCTACCAATATCATCATCAGCTATCTCGGCATGCCTGCAATCAATTCACGCATACAAAGCTGGGGTTTGAAGGGAACTTCAGTAAATAGACTAATGATGGATTTTGAAGCAATTGCTGCAGGCAGTCAAAACTACACCACTTCCCAAAACTTGGTAGGATTGTTAGAAAAAGTATGGAAAGGAGAGCTCCTGAATGAGTATTCAAGAGCTTTATTTTTAGAACTCTTAAAAAACTGTGAAGATAAAAGCCTCATAGCAGAGGCACTCCCCCACTATGCTACCTATAACAAAACAGGAACATTAGATTACATCCGTGGGGATGCTGCCATAATCCAATCCGAGGATCGCATCTTTATCAAGGCTATCACGGTAGAAGGTTTTGATACAATCGAGCAGGCCGAAATCATCATTCGGAACGTTGCAAAGCTTTTGGAAAAGCAGATGAGAGAGAAAGTATCCAAAATTATCGAACAATGATAGATTTTTTTGCAGAAGAAAATGGGCCATCCAGTTCTTTACCGGATTTTTTCAATAATGACACCGTCAATTGATAATCACCCTTTGGCAAGTTGGCCACTCTAACAGGTATCACCTGCTCTACTTCATAATGCAGGTCATTTAAGTGAATATCAACCTTCAATTGATCTAAATCCATCTCCCCACCCAATAGCAAAAAATCAATAATCAGTTCCTCTCCTTCATTTAACTCCTGATTATTAGAAGGTTTGTTTAAGACTATGTAAGGCTCCGCCTGATAAGGAAAAGGACGGGTATCCCCTACTCTAAAATCACGATCTACGTAATTTCCAAATGATTTTAACGCCAGTCCATCAGCATCCACCAAATAAGCTACAGCTCTGTAAGTACCCTCTTTTAGATCCCGTTGAAAAATTGGTGAATTGTAACCAACAGGATCACCACTATTTAAGATCATTTTCAATTGAAATCCACCCAAACCTGCATCGAATGGAAAGTTTTTGATGTTAAACTCAAAAGGTACCTTCCCGGGACGAAACACCTGATTTCCCAAGGGAGTATACATTTCTAAAATTGCATCCGGATATTCATTGGTTTCTTGATAAAAATAAAAACTGATCTCCGGCGCTTCGGCCTCATCAGCTACATTCTCTTGCAGGATGACCTTTTCAGCTTGCTTCTCCCGGTAAGACTCGCAGGAAAAACAAGCAAATACTATACTAAAAACAACGAATAAATTGAACCTTTTCATGACAGAATAGCTCTTAAACGATAGAACAATTAATTTTAACGCAAAAACTCGTAACTTGCGACAGTAAATATAACCTAAAATATGACAGAGATTTTATATGATGAAATCCCATCGTTGGATTTAGCAGATTTCACTTCTGGAAATGCTGAAAAAAAAGCTGCATTTGTACAAAAGCTTGGCGATGCTTACCAAAACATTGGCTTCGTAGCAATCAAAGGTCACGGCCTTAATAAAGAATTACAGGACCGTTTATACGCAGTAATCAAGCAATATTTCAGTCTTCCAGATGATGTAAAAGCTAAACATGAAAAACCTGAAATCGGATTCCAAAGAGGATATACCGGCAAGGGTAAAGAACATGCAAAAGGAAGAAATACGGGAGACTTGAAGGAGTTTTATCATGTAGGACAAGAACTTTCAGACATTCCTGATACTGATCCAATCAAGGCGGAATATCCAGCCAATATTTGGCCTGAGGAATTGCCGGAATTCAAAGAGGTTGCTTTGGAAATCTATAAAACCTTAGAGGAAGCGGGCAAAAACATGTTGAAAGCAATCGCCTTGCACCTAGGGTTGGAAGAAGATTACTTTGAGGATAAGGTAGCTTATGGAAACTCTATCTTGAGACAAATCCACTACTTTCCAATCGAAAATCCAGATGAAGTGCCTGCAGATGCAGTACGCGCAGCAGAACATGGAGATATCAATTTGATCACCTTGTTGATGGGTGCTTCAGCAGATGGTTTGCAGGTGTTGAGAAGAGACGGCAAGTGGATTCCAATTACTGCCTTACCGGATCAATTGGTGGTCAATGTTGGAGATATGTTGGAGCGTCTGACCAACAAAAAACTAAAATCTACCATCCACCGTGTAGTAAACCCACCAAGGGAAATGATGCATACCAGCAGGTATTCCATTCCATTCTTTATGCATCCGCGTTCGGAAATGGACCTTACCTGCTTGGATAGCTGTGTAGATGAACAAAATCCAAAACAATTTGCAGATGCTACCGCTGGCGAATTCCTAGAAGAGCGTCTGCGGGAATTAGGACTTAAAAAATAATTTCCATGTCGGTACGGAAAGTACGGTATTATCTCTACTTACAGGATGTATTGCTACTTTCCGTAACGGCTTTTGGAGGACCTCAGGCATTCCTTGCTATGGTCCTTGACCTGATGGTCAAAAAAAGAGGCTATATCAAGGAAGAAGAATTGTGGGAGCTGAATGCCCTTTGCCAAATTCTCCCAGGCCCTACATCCACCCAAACCATCTCCGCAATCGGCTACAGAATTGGTGGTCCAAATCTAGCTTATCTCTCTCTTTTTGTCTGGATTTTACCAGCAACGCTACTGATGATTGCAGCTGCTTTTTTGATTGATTTTTTGCAGGAAAATACCCCAGGGGCACTTAATTTCGCCAAATTCATTCAACCTATGGCGATCGGGTTTATCATCTACGCAGCCCAGAAAACTATCTTTAAAATGGTGAAGACTTCCGAAGCTACTGTGTTGATGATGTTTTCTGCATTTGTATCCTTCTTTTATAATTCTCCTTATGTATTCCCACTCTTGCTGCTGGTGGGAGGGGTGAGCACTTCATTGAAATTCAGAGAACAACCCAAAGAAGATGGAGATAAAAAGCTCCTAATCAACTGGTCTAATTTCTTTCTTTGGGGAGGGGTTTTGGTGGTAGCAGCTGTCTTAGGAGCTATTACTAAAAATCAGTCAGTATTATTATTCGAGAATTTCTATCGAAATGGCTCCTTGATATTTGGAGGTGGGCAAGTACTGGTCCCTTACCTATACACAGAATTTGTAGAATTCAAGAAATTCTTGAGTTCCCAAGAGTTTTTGACAGGATACGGGATTTCACAAGGCATCCCAGGCCCAACTTTTAGCATTAGTTCCTATGTTGGTGCTTTATCTATGCGAGAGTATGGCATCCCAGGTCTGTTGACGGGAGGTTTTATCGCCGCAGCAGGAATTTTTCTGCCCGGCACCTTTTTGATTTTTTTTGTCATCCGTTTTTGGGATCAGTTAAAAAAATACCGCCCGGTACGCGCTGCCTTAGAAGGAATCAATGCTGTCAGTTGTGGAATGTTGATTGCGGCCGCTTATTTACTTTTCGAGCCATTGGATGCCAACCTCTTTAATATTCTGGCAATCTTTGGCACCTACCTGTTACTCCAATTTACCAAATTAAGCTCTCCGCTGATTATCATTATTGGTATCGTAGCAGGTATAGGCTACAATTGGTTTTTTTAAAACGAAAAAACCACCGAAGACTCTCCGGTGGTCAGTATTTTTTCACTGCTAAGCTAATTACAGTTGAGCATCCAATTTCTGTGACAAAACAGCCTTAGGAACTGCACCCACCTGCTTATCTACCAATTCTCCATTTTTGAAGAACATCAAGGTAGGAATACTTCTGATGCCCAAAGCAGAAGCAACTGCTGGATTTGCATCCACGTCCACTTTTCCAATCACCGCTTTGCCTTCATAATCACCCGCCAATTCTTCAACGATTGGACCGATCATTTTACATGGACCGCACCATTCAGCCCAAAAATCCACTAGCACTGGTTTATCTGATTTTAATACTTCTTCAAAGTTTGCATCAGTAATTTCGATTGCTTTTGCCATTATCTATGTCTTTTAATTGTACTTCGATTTTCGAATATACTTATAAATTCAATTCACTTAAAATAAGTTCATTCCAAATTCAATCATGGTTTGATTTTCGGTCAAACTATCGGGGAATAGTCTCAAAAACACATGATAAATCACTCATCCCCTCGCCTGCTATCCTTTTATAAAATCTGATACACCACCTCTGGTATCTGTCCCAAATCTTTGATCATTTCATTGGACGGGTCTACCCTATAATTTTTGGATACCAAATCCAAGGTAATATTCTCTTTGGAATCAATTACGTTGATATGCAGTTTAGCATCTCCTTTATACTTGCTGGTAATAGCCTCCAATTTCTCCATCAAATCATAGGTCAAATCATCCAAGTCAATATTGATACGCAATCCTTTGACCATCTTGCCCCTCACCTCACTGAGTAGGGCCATCGTACCAATTTTAAACTCGTATTCATTCTCCTTCCATTTGCTTTGGAAAACGCCACCTGTGATAAACAAAAACCAACCGTTCATGAAGTATTCTTTAAACTTCACATAGTCATCACCAAAGATAAAGAAGGTATGTCCCCCAGAATAATCCTCTAAAGTCAAGGTACCAAAAGGTTTCCCCGTCTTAGTAGTCCTGTGTGCGAAGGAAGTAACCATACCAGCGGTTTTGATATCTCCTTTTTTACGCAAACCATCAATATCTGTGAATTCAGGTAAACTGGTATTCGTAAAAGACTCGATCTCAACTTTGAACTGATCAAGTGGATGACCAGTGATAAATAGGCCAACTACCTCTTTTTCAATATTCAACTGCTGCAGTTGACTGAACGGCTCCATGGATGGGACTGAAGGTAGTGGAACTTCCATACCTCCACCACCTCCAAATAAACTTACTTGTGCACTATCAGCCTCTTGTTGTACTTTTTGAGCATAACGCACAGCTTTTTCCAAGAGAGGCGCCTCTCCATCAGGAGCTTCCAAATACTGTCTTCGATGATGTTGTGGAAAGCAGTCAAAACTCCCTGCCATGGCTAAGGATTCCAAGGTTTTCTTGTTCAACGCACGTGAGTTAACCCGCTTACAGAACTCAAAAATATTACTGTATTTACCTTTCGATTCTCTCTCTTCTACAATGGCATCCACCGCAGCAGAACCCACACCCTTGATAGCAGCCATTCCAAAACGAATCTGTCCGTCTTTGTTTACAGTAAAACCGGATTTAGATTCATTCACATCTGGACCCAATACGGCAATGCCCATACGCTTACATTCTTCCATAAAGAAGGTCACCTGAGTCAGGTCATTCATATTGTTACTCAACACCGACGCCATATACTCAGCTGGGTAATGTGCCTTCAAATAGGCGGTCTGATAAGCTACCCAAGCATAACAGGTGGAGTGGGATTTGTTGAATGCATAGGACGCAAAGGCCTCCCAGTCTTTCCAGATTTTTTCCAGCTTTTTTGCATCATGCCCCTTGGCTGAAGCCTGCTCTACAAACTTGGGCTTCATCTTATCCAAGACGTCCTTCTGCTTCTTACCCATGGCCTTACGCAAGACATCCGCCTCACCTTTGGTAAAGCCTGCCAACTTCTGTGACAGCAACATCACCTGCTCTTGGTATACTGTAATGCCATAGGTTTCTTCCAGGTACTCCTGCATATCATCCAAATCATAGGTGATAGGCTCTAGTCCATGTTTTCGTCTGACAAATGAAGGAATGTATTCCAATGGTCCAGGTCGGTACAGGGCGTTCATGGCAATCAAATCCGCAAAGACAGTAGGCTTCAATTCACGCATGTATTTCTGCATCCCTGGGGATTCATACTGGAAAATCCCTACCGTTTCACCGCGTTGGAATAGCTCGTATGTTTTAACATCATCGATGGGAAATTCATCCGGATCTAGCTCAATCCCGTGCCGCTCTTTGACAATTCTGCAGGCATCTTTGATGAGTGTCAGGGTCTTGAGACCCAAAAAGTCCATCTTTAACAAACCAGCACTTTCTACTACCGAGTTGTCAAACTGCGTACACACCATGTCCGAATCTTTGGCCAAGGCCACCGGAACAAAATTGGTAATATCCGCAGGAGTAATGATCACTCCACAGGCATGAATACCTGTATTTCGGACAGAACCTTCCAAAACTCTTGCCTGATTGATCGTTTTGGACAATTCATCACTGCCCTTCGAGATACGGATCAGTTCATCCGCCTTCGAAAGATCTTCCCCATTCCCCTTCAATTTATCCGAAAGCTTGGCCCTGTCTTTACTGAGGTCAAAAAGTGCTTTCAGTTTAATATCAGGTACTAACTTAGCCAATTTATCCGCCTCCGCTAAAGGCAAATTCAACACCCTCGCTGTATCCCGGATAGCAGACTTGGCAGCCATCGTGCCGTAGGTAATGATCTGAGCTACCTGATTTGCTCCATATTTGTTGATTACATAGTCGATTACTTTCTGCCTACCTTCATCGTCAAAATCTATATCAATATCGGGTAGTGAAACCCGGTCAGGATTCAGAAAACGCTCAAAAAGGAGATCATATGCAATGGGATCTACATTGGTAATACCAATACAATAGGCCACTGCCGAACCTGCAGCAGAACCCCTTCCCGGCCCTACAGAAACACCCATCTTTCGGGCTGCTCCTGTAAAATCCTGCACAATCAAAAAGTACCCTGGATACCCTGTTTTTTCGATCGTCGCCAATTCGAAATCCAAGCGCTCCTTGATTTCATCTGTGATAACAGGGTAGCGTCTTTTAGCACCTTCATACGTAAGGTGTCGTAAATAGGCATTTTCTCCTCGCTTACCTCCATCCACATCATCCTGTGGATCTTTGAATTCCTCGGGAATATCAAACTTGGGAAGTAATACATCACGCTGCAGCTTATAGGGCTCAATCTTGTCGACAATTTCTTGGGTGCAGGCAATGGCTTCGGGCAGATCTGCAAACAGAGCCTTCATTTCTTCGGGGCTCTTCAAATAGAATTCATCGTTTGGAAAACCATACCGAAACTCTCTCCCCCGTTTGCCTACATATTTCTTGGGCTTTTCTACCAGCTCTCCATCTTTGACACACAATAAAATATCGTGCGCCTTGGCATCATTTTTCTGGTTATAGTAGGTGTTATTGGCTGCAAAATATTTGACTCCATATTTCTGAGCAAATTGCAAAAGAACCTCGTTTACTTTTTCCTCCTCGGGAATACCGTGGCGATTGAGTTCTACGTAAAAATCCTCCCCAAACTGTTCTTTCCACCAGACAAAAGCCTCTTCTGCTTGGGTTTCGCCCACGTTCAAAATCAAGTAGGGAACTTCTCCCCACAAGCCACCTGTACTAGCTATCAAATCCCCTTTGTATTGAACCAATACTTCTCGGTCAATTCGGGGCACGTAATAAAAACCTTCAATGTTAGCATAAGAAGCCAATTTGGCTAAATTATGGTAGCCAGCCTTATTTTTGGCCAGCAAGACAGTCTGAAAACCATCATCCTTTTGGCTTTTATTTTTTCTGTCTTTGGTCAGATTAAATTCACAGCCAATGATCGGTTTGATTTCTTTGGCAAAGGCTTCCTTCACAAAGTTGAATGCTCCCATCATATTGCCATGGTCGGTCATTGCCAAAGCCTGCATCCCAAGCGCTTTGGCTTGAGCGATAAGGGTCGGAATTTCAGATGTAGCTTGTAAAACCGAATATTGGGTATGCACATGCAGATGCGTAAAGGGCATATCCTCCATATCGGAGATATCTGCTTTTCCTGCAGCCTTCAAAACTTCTTTAGCAGCAGCTTTGGTATCGTCCTTTACTGCCGCAAAATTTGCAGCCGCTAGTTTGGGAGCTTCATAGATGACCTCGGATGCTTTGAGTCCTTCTTCAGGAGCAATTACCTGATGGGTTATCAAGCCAAAGAAACACTTGGCAGTAGCATCCACATCGTATGCAGCATCGTGCGCATCTCCAAATCCTACACCAAAGAGTTTCTGGTGCAATTCAGTAAGGGTAGGCCACTTAAACTTCCCTCCTTTTCCCCCAGGGATAGCACAGAAATCTGTTGAAAGGTCTTTGGTATCCAACTCTTTTTTTGCACGGAGTGTCATGGCAACTTGCTTACGCAGCATCTCTGCTCCCACGACCATGATATCAAAGCCAATGTTATGACCTACCAAATACTTTGCTTGATCTACATCTTGTTGAAAAATGGCCAGCACCTCCTGCAAGTCATGGCCTTCCTTCGTCGCACGGGCTGTTGATATTCCATGAACCTTTTCCGCATTATAGGGGATGGTAAAGCCCTCTGGCTTCACAATGAAATTATTGTTGGAAATCAGTTTCCCCGAAGCATCATGCAGCTGCCATGCGAGCTGAACCAGTCGAGGCCAATTATCCAAATCCTCCATGGGAGCATTGTAATTGCCTGGCAATCCTGTTGTTTCGGTGTCAAAAATGATATACATACGCAATCCTGAGTTTAAGGGGATTCCAAATTAAGATTTAAACCACAGGGAGAAAAACTTGTGGGGCAAATTGTCGGAAAAAATTTTCTACTTCTTATACGGGCAATGCTTACACCCACTGCCACAGCAATAACCCCGCTTTAAATGATATTGGGCGGTAAAGACCATCAGCCCCTGCGCATTGAGATAGTAGTCTCCAGGTTCTAAGGGTTGGGCTTGTAGGGGCTTCTTTGGGGCTTTCATGCGTTTATGCAAAAGGCATTTGCTATATTTGTAGGAATAGAATGAATGGTCAACTCTGCTTTAACCGAGCACAAAATTACCAATTTTATGATGGAAACAATAAACTCAAGCAAACAAGCCATTGCGCTGGAAGACAAGTACGGAGCTCATAACTATCATCCACTACCCGTGGTTTTAGCAAAAGGGGAAGGCGTCTACCTATGGGATGTGGAAGGCAAAAAATACTATGACTTCTTGTCTGCTTACTCAGCGGTCAACCAAGGCCACTGTCATCCACGCATCAAAGATGCCTTGATTGAGCAAGCCAGCACTTTGACATTGACTTCCCGTGCTTTTTACAACGATGTCTTAGGACCCTTTGAAAAATACATCACTGAGTACTTTGGCTTTGACAAAGTGCTTCCTATGAATACTGGTGCAGAAGGTGTGGAAACGGCCATCAAAATCGCCCGTAAGTGGGGGTATGAGAAAAAAGGCGTAGCCGAAGGTCAAGCCAAAATCATTGTAGCGGAGCAAAATTTCCATGGAAGAACTTCAACCATTATTTCCTTTTCATCGGATGCGAATGCAAGAAAGAACTTTGGACCTTTTATGGTGGGTTTTGAACGCATTCCTTATGATAATGTGGCTGCTTTGGAAAAAGCCTTAGAAGATCCAACGGTCGTGGCATTTTTAGTGGAGCCTATCCAAGGAGAAGCGGGTGTATACACCCCTGCAGAAGATTATTTACGTAAATGTGCAGAGGCTTGCCGAGCAAAGAATGTCTTATTTATCGCCGATGAAATTCAGACGGGCATAGCTCGTACGGGTTCCTTATTGGCTGTATGCGGGAATTGTACTTGTGAGAGGCATTGCGAAAGACAAACGAGCTACACGAAGCCAGACATCCTGATTCTTGGAAAAGCAATTTCCGGTGGATTTTATCCAGTATCAGCAGTGCTAGCGGATGATCACATCATGGATGTCATCAAGCCTGGAACCCACGGTTCTACCTTTGGAGGAAATCCACTGGGAGCCAAAGTTGCCATGACTGCATTGGAAGTTGTACGTGATGAGCAATTGGCATTGAATGCACGCAAACTAGGAAAAATCTTCCGTGAGCGTATGCAGCTCTTGGTAGATAAATACAAGATTCTGAAACTAGTCAGAGGAAAGGGATTGCTCAATGCCGTAGTCGTAAATGATAGCCCAGACAGCAGTACTGCTTGGGATATGTGTATGAAATTGGCTGAAAATGGCTTGTTAGCTAAACCTACCCATGGTAATATCATCCGCTTTGCCCCTCCCCTAGTGATGACTGAAGAGCAATTGCACGATTGCTGCGACATCATTGAGAAAGTGGTGAAAGAGTTTGAAAATTAACAATACAAGAACCAAACCTGCCAGATTTTTGCTCATGCTAGCTATTCAGTTGGATGGTCAAATCTGGCAGATTTTTTTTACCCTGAATTGTTTTCATTAAATTAATAATTTGCTTCATGCTGCAAGCCGTAATCTTCGACATGGATGGCGTCATTTGCCATACCAATCCCTTTCATTCCATAGCCTTTCAAGAGTTTTTTGCCAAGCGGAATCTTTTCCCAACCGAAGAGGAGTTCAAAAACCACATGTATGGTAAAAACAACTCCTACATTCTCAGCCACTTTTTGGGAAGAACGATAGCAGGGGAAGAGTTAGCTATTTTGGAAGAGGAAAAAGAAAGTCTGTTTCGGGAAATCTATAAAGACCAAGTAAATCCCATCACTGGCTTTCTCCCCTTTTTTCAGCAATTGAAAAACGAAGGAATCTCAACTGCCGTAGGAACCTCCGCGCCTATGGCCAATATGGACTTGATTATCGGGAAATTAGGAATTCGTTCGTATATGGAGTCCATGCTGGCAAGCGAAGATGTCAGCAAACATAAGCCTGACCCTGAAGTGTATTTGAAATCTGCCCAGAATTTAGGAGTAAATCCAGAAGCTTGCCTTGTTTTCGAAGATTCCTTTTCAGGTGTTTCTGCCGCCTTGAATGCTGGCATGAAAGTCATTGGTGTCTTGTCTTCTCATAGCAAAACTGAGTTACCGCCCTGTGACTTGTACATTTCTTCCTATGAGGAATTGGAGTTTCCTCAGCTATTGGGATTGTTCGACACAGAATAAACTATGGTTTCGGGTAACAATTTTTTAAGCATTTCTTAACAATAGAAGAAATTTAACATTGACTTAATTTTGAAATCGTCCTGCAATCCTTTTAAAAACATTTCTATTACCCATTTTTTAGCCTTTCCTTCATAAAAACCCTATATCGTGGTTAACAAAAGCGTAACAGCGAATACACGATAAAGAAATATTGCTATCCCAATTTTGTAATGCTGTACAATAAGTAGTCAATACTTAAAAAATTTCTTATGCGGAGACCATTCGCGGTGATAGGTTTAATCCTATTCACGTTCTTCACAAGCACTTTTGCAAGGGGTGCCAGTGAAGATTCGCTCGCTACGGAGGAAGTTAAAACCGTGGCCTTAAAGAAGCATTGGACTGAGACAATTCAGTTGCGGGGCTATATGCAAATGCGTTACAATGGACTATTGGAAACTAATCCCAATCTTCAGTGTGCGCAGTGTGACCGCTCTTGGGGTGGAGATGGAGGCTTTTTCTTCCGCCGAATCCGCTTGATTTTCTACGGACAAATCCATGAGCGCATCTACTTATATTTCCAGCCGGACTTTGCCTCTGATGGGAAGAACTTGGGGCAGGTGAGGGATGCTTATTTTGACCTTGGACTGGATGCCAAACAGGAGTTTCGCCTGAGAATCGGCCAGTCGAAAGTTCCCTTTGGTTTCGAAAATCTCCAATCCAGCCAAAATCGTATTCCATTAGATCGAAATGATGGATTAAACTCTGCCGTTGCTAACGAACGAGATATTGGTGTCATGTTTTATTACGCTCCTGCCGAAATCCGCAAGCGCTTCAGTTACTTAGTGTCTTCTGGCTTGAAAGGTTCGGGAGATTATGGGGTGTTTGGTTTGGGTATTTACAATGGCCAAACAGCCAACATGCCAGAACGTAATGGCTCCATGCACGTGGTTTCCCGACTGACCTATCCTTGGGAATTACCGAATGGGCAATTTGTGGAAGCATCTTTCCAAGGATACACCGGGAAATTTGTCATCAATCGAGCCGTTACTTCTGATATCAATCAAACTGAGTTTTCGGAATATCGCTACGGACCCACCTTTGTATTGTACCCACAACCATTTGGCATACAGGCAGAATTCAATTGGGGAAGAGGTCCCGAGTATAACCCGGAAACCAACGACATCGAAGACGCACCTATCCGTGGTGGGTATGTGATGGCCACTTACATGCTGAAAACAGAGAAAGATGTATTTATTCCATTCACACGGTATCACTACTACAAGGGTGGAAAAAAGCATGAGATAGATGCTACTAGACATCGGGTAAATGAACTGGAAATCGGGGTAGAATGGCAGCCTAACAGAGCCTTTGAATTGGTAGCCATGTACACGATCTCCGATAGAACCTTTGAAAATTCACTCAATCCGAATAATCGACAAGCGGGAAGCCTTTTGCGTTTGCAGGCACAGGTGAATTTTTAGTATTAGAAGCGAGATGCGAGACTTTAGACAATAGACGCAGGGCACGTAGAGGAACAGTGATTTTCTTATCTATACGAAGGTTGTCAAAAACTAATCACTTAATCAACTAATCACTACTAACTGTTCACTGCTCACTCAGCCGTGGACAGAGGACCGTGGACCCCTGTTCAGTACGCTGTTCGAGATTTGCAATCTCGGACAAGAGATACGAAGGATTTGTAATCCTCTAAGGGTATTGAATTATAGAAGAAAGGAAAAATGTCGAATGATGAATGTCAAACGCCGAATTTCGAAGTTTCAAATAGTACTTACTTCAGATTCAGGAAATAAAAAAACAAAAATCGTATTTCAACCACAATCTAACAGTCGACCGTGGACTGTGGACATCCCAGCACTAATAACTCAATTAACCAATCACTTAATAAACTAATCACTACTAACTGCTCACTTCCAACTGTTTGCTTCGACTTCGCTCAGCACAGGCACTGCTCACTCACTCAGCCGTGGACAGCCGACAGTAGACCGTTGACCACCGAACACTAATCACTTAATCTACTAATCACTACTAACTGCTCACTATGTTGCCATTGTTCAATGCTCACTGCTCACTCACGCAGCCGTAGACGGACGACAGTAGACTGTTGACCTCCCAACACTGACTTCGTTACACGCATCAAACCGTTGACTGTTCTACAGTTGACTGTTGACATATATTATAAAGTTTAGTTTACTCGAAAGGCAGGTCTAGTAAGGCTTGCTTTTTTTTGCTTCCATTTTTTCTAGTCAGTATATTAGCCAAAAAACTAATCGACTATGATACGCCTACTTTCCTTAGCCCTCTTGTTTTTCTTTTCGAGTGCCACAGTGACGAGCACTCAGCCCCGAAATGAATTTAAAGAACAACTGAACCAATTTTTAAAAAGTGCCGAGCAACCGTTGATTCAAGATGGGGAGGCAGTGGTCATCAATGTTTGGGCCACCTGGTGTGGGCCTTGCATCAAGGAAATCCCAGAACTGAATGAGCTGGTTGAGAAATACCAAGATCAGGGCATCCGATTCTTGGCATTTACCAATGAAACCACGGCTGTATACGAGGCATTTTTGAAAAAACGTGCGGACTTCAAATTTGATTACGAGATGAGCTTCGCCAATAATCAGGCGATTGCCTTTATCAATACCTTTGATAAGCAATACCAAGGCAGGGCAATTCCCTTGCATATATTGGTGGATAGAGATGGAAAAGCAGAGGCTTTTGTAGGTGCATCCCCTACCAATACCCAACGAATCGAAGCATTTGTCAAAAAACAGGTCAAAGGAAACAAAAAGTAAACTGAATCGTGTTTAGCGAGGAAAGAATCCATGTACCTTTGGGTGCAGAATAGAAATCGTATGTTAAGAAGACCTAGAAGAAACCGCAAGTCACTAGCTATCCGCAACATGGTGGAAGAAACGAGACTTTCGGTCAAAGATTTTATTTTCCCCTTATTCCTCATCGAAGGAGTTAATCAAAAGATAGAAGTCAGTTCCATGCCCGGCATTTATCGCTTCTCCTTGGACTTGATGTTGAAGGAAATAGAGGAATGCATGAAACTAGGTATATGTGCCTTTGATATTTTCCCGGCCTATCCCGATGCGCGCAAGGATAAGTTTGCTACAGAAAGTTACAATCCAGAAACATTTTACTTAAAAGCCATTCATACCATCAAATCCACTTTTCCCGAGGCGGTAGTGATGACGGACGTGGCCATGGACCCCTATAGTTCGGATGGACACGATGGCTTGGTGCAGGATGGAAAAATCCTGAACGATGAGACACTCGAAATCTTAGGTAAGATGTCTTTGGCACAAGCCCAAGCTGGTGCTGACATTCTTGGCCCTTCCGATATGATGGATGGGCGGGTTGGCTATATCCGGAGTATCTTGGATGAACATGGCTACACAGACGTTTCCATCATGTCCTACACAGCCAAATACGCATCCGCATTTTATGGACCATTCCGGGATGCTTTGGACTCAGCCCCAAAGATGGGCGATAAAAAAACCTACCAAATGGATCCTGCCAACTACTACGAGGCCTTAATCGAAGCAGATTTGGATACGGAGGAAGGAGCCGATTTTCTGATGGTGAAGCCTGCTTTGGCCTACTTGGATGTCATCCGCTTGCTCAAAGACAACTCAAACCTTCCAATAGCCGCCTACAATGTCAGTGGTGAATACGCCATGATCAAAGCCTCCGCCGAACGTGGCTGGATCGACGGTGAACGAGCGATGCTGGAAAGTCTCCTAAGCATCAAGCGTGCCGGGGCGAATGTGATTTTGAGTTACTTTGCGAAGGAGTTTGGGATGATAGAGAAGAAGTAGGCAGTGATTTCTTTTTCCAAAGGAAGGTTTCAACATAGTTCCAAGTGAAAAATACCCAAAATTGGGTATTTTTTACGGGCTGGAATTCAATGCTTAATAAATAAGATTATTAATGTTAAGAACATGAACTACAGTGGATTTTCCTTTTTCAGATTCAATAATATTGTAAAACCAAAGCATACCGTTGTTAGTTGCCCCCAAAAAGTAAATCTCATTATAATCCAAAGAAAATACAGTAAGCTTCTCATTTTCTAAATTGAATAAAGCAACAAGATAATGTGTAGCAAAAGGGGCTTCTGAAGAAGAGGAGTAATGTGTTGATTTTGATGGAATATATGTTAAAACCAAATAACTTTCGAACGCTTTAATAAAATCAATTTTAAAATTATGATTTAAATTATCCTGGGTTAACTCTCTTTGAATTCCGTTATTCAAAGTGTATTTCACATGCTGTTCGGAATATGGTAACTCAAAATTCCAAGTATTCATTAATTCAAAATTTAAAGTATTTGAATCAAGCCTGAATTCATACAGGTGCTTAGTAGGATTAATCATTCCAAAAAATGAATTACTTTTTGTGTTGTAGCTTAGGAATAATTCAGTTTTTACAAAAAAATCATTTTTTAATAAAATTTCGTTTTCAGATGGTATACTTAAGGTAAGATTGACAGATTCTTTGTTTTCAGGCTTAATCCGAAGAAAATTAATACTTTCAAAGTCCTGGATTGAAAAAGACTTTTCAGCCATTCCAATTTCCAGACAAGGTATACCATTTTGAGAAATAACTAAAGTATCATTACCAGATCTTACATTAAAAATCTCTGAAAATCCTGGACTAAAATTAATACACTGAGGAAATTTATCAATTGGTTTTTCATCAAAACTTTGAGATCCAATATTAAACCTTGTAATGTTTGTTTCTGAACCAACCAAAAGATGATTCGAACTCTTCATACTATAACCTACTCCTCTAAAATATGAGCCACCTAATCTTGATGGGCCACTACCCAATGGATTGAACTCGCTAAAACTTTGATTTAAATTTAATAGTTTGATTTTATTATCACCGACATCATAAATTATTAACGAAGAGTCATTTGAGCAAATTGGGATAGGAAGGATTAAGGGAACTTCAAAAATCAACTTTTCGCTTTTAACCAGAGAAGAAACTGACAAAGGAATAATTTCATTATCATTTGTAACTATATTAGAACTTATTATTTCTTTTTGTTTTTTCTGTGAAAAATCACATGAAAAGCCAGTTATTAAAATAATTAAGCAGAGATAATATTTATTCTTCATTTATTTAAAAATAATTAGTGAAAAATTAGTTTTATAAATTCTAACTTTTTCAATCCCTTAATTTGGATTGGAAATACAAGTTTTTGAAATTCGAATTATCACCCTTCACATTAAACCAAATAGAAATTCACCTTAAAGAAATTATTTCCTTAAGGTGAATTTCTAACATTTACAACTCATTGTTCAGGACAAGGGGTAATACACAAACATTCTAAACCACTCCCACATATGCATGCTGGTATACCCATTACTGTTCTACTCTTGCCTCCTGTTATTTTATAACAATCTTGAGCTTTAGCCTCATTAATTGGAGCAAAAGAAAAACATGCTAAAAAGACAAAAGCAGAGGTTTTTTAGAAGATCAACAGATTATTATAGTACCTGCTCACAGAAAAGTACAAGCATCCTATGCTCAAGCATATCTGCGTAGAATAGTATTCGAGTTAGATGCTCAAGGACAAGTGAGTAGAGGTGGTATTCTGGAAATGTCAACTAAAGAACAGGGTTTGTTGCTAATAAATGAAACTGATCTAATCGAAGGTTTTCTAAATGGTATAAAATCTCCCAAAGTAACATACTTATGGTCTGACTTCGCTTCTAACCTAATCGATGGTCAGCAAGCAAATGGTGATTTTGTTGAGCGATCCTTAGATCGATTTCTTCAATCAAACACCGATGTTTCAAATTTCAATTTTGAAAACTGCATAGATTGGTATTGGGTCTATAGCAATGGTTATGAAGAATACAGCCATACCACCTGTGGGGCAAGCTGTGACGATAATCTTGAAGATGCTTGCTTAGATGATGGAAATAATGGTGGAGGCGGAGGTGATGGATTGGAGGATGAGGATGAAGAAGAAATTGATATTAAAGAACTTACAAATTGTCACCAAGAATTGATTAAAGACCTCATTGGCTCATCCAAACAAGAATTTATGAGAATCTTTGAAAAATTTAATGGAAATCAACCAGTACCTGGAAATTATAATGTGAAATTTCAATACGGCACATGTCCTCCAGGGGCAACAGCTTGTACTAGTAGAAATCTCCAAGATGGTTGGGCCACAATTACCATCAGTCAATCGGTTAATCAACAGGCAACTGATCTCTCTTTTGCTAGAACAATTCTACATGAGACGCTACATGCTTACTTACTATTCGAAGAGCAATATCCTTCGGATTGTGATCTCAACTGCCTTTTAAATGACTATATTGCTAAATATGGAAAAAATGATCTCAATGATCCCCATCATAATTTGTTTGTTGAAACAAAATTCTTAAATGATATTGAGATCGAACTTAAAAATTACGCTATCAGTCAAAATTACATTATTAGTACTTTAGGAAGTGATTACTTCAAAGATATGGCATGGGGGGGCTTGGCTGAAACTGATGTTTTCAAAAACTCCAAAACAATCTCTGAACAAAACAGGATAAATGATAGAATTAATGCTGAGATTAATGGTGAATCTATCGTTAGACCAGCTCTTGATTCCGAGGGTAATTACACCAACGTGGTTACTACTCCAAAAGCTTTAAAAGTATGTGATTGATATGAAAACTATATTAAAGGTCCTTATTGTGGTATTTGGGTGTGCTTCCTGCCAATCTAGGGAACAAATGGAAGTTGCATCTTTACTTGGAGTCATCTTCGAAAGTGAAATTGAAAGAGGCGATTCTGTTTATCTTATAAAAGATGCTGTGTTGGATTGGGAAGGATACCTGGAGGGTTCACAATGTGACCTTGAATGGTTAGAAGACTTTTTTGGGACCAACTCTTTCAATAAAATAGAAGTATCATCCGTGTATTCAGAAAGAGAAATCGGTCAGATATGCGCTGAAATTGGTAAATCTTACCAATTTCAGCCTACTCAACTACACTCACTGATTAGTCTTGTACCCAAGGAAAGGATTGATAAAATGATTCATTCCTTCGAAGAAAATGTAAAAAGAGGTGGTCCTATTTCTATTACTGAAGAAATGGATAAATTTAGGTATTATGAAAAATTATCAAAACCCATTTTCACCAAAAACTATAGGTATGCAATTATATACAGGCAATCTGTTTGCTTTCCAATCCTTTGCGTTGGGCCTGTTTTGACCATTTATGAAAAAAAAGATGGAAAGTGGAAGCCCATTGCCGGGCAAAACTTCTACCTAATTTGATAAGGACCATCTTCAGCCATTAGTAGCTAACTCGATGGTGAAGGGGCCAAGTTAGAAAGTTTCCTGAGCATCAAGGGTGCCGGGGCAAATGTGATTTTCAGTTATTTTGCGACAGAATTGGGTTATACGAGTCTTCTTAATGATGCTCAATTCTTCAAAGACATGGCATGAGGTGGGCTTCATGAAACAGATGTTTACAAAAAAATGTCACCAACTGAACAGCTAAGGCTTTTTAGAGGGTATTTGGTTGAACTTGGTGGCAAAAAGTTTGAGGGCATGGAGCCAAAAGGAGAAAAAGCCTGTAAATAAAATGAAAAAACTACTATTGCTAACTTTTCTTTCCCTATTGCTCATTTCATGCAAAAATGATGGTAGTAAAAACCATGGTTTAGAAAATTCGGATCCGCTTGACCTTACTGAAGTATATCCAGGCGACCAATATATCTGCGATTTCATCAATAAAATGATTGAAAACAAATTCCAACTTATCTATTATGATTTTGAAGATACTGTGTACCTCCATCAATCTTCGTTCACAGGTTTCGAAGAGCAATTTGGAAATCAGTTCAGAACACTATCAGATATTGTTGAAAGACAGAAGAGTAATACTAGGCTAACGGAAGATGACAGATTTCCGGTTGAGAAAATCCTCTCCGAAGAGGATTTTCAGATAATTCGAAAACAGGCTAAGCAATCGTACAGTTTCAAGGATTTTTGCCTTTCAGACCGGATTAATTTGCAGAATAAGACAATTTCTAACTTTGCAGAAGGGAATGACGATGCTAAATTTAGAATAGTGACATTTTTAAATATTTCCAAGCCAGCATTTACTCATGATGGTAGATATGCATTTATTTTTCTCGTTTACGAGACGGGATTTGGTAAGATGGTTTCGGGCAGTAGTTGGGCGGCTTTGTACGAAAATCAAAATGGGGAGTGGAATAAATGTTTTTCCATTGAATTAGCTATGTTTTAAAAAGGTTAAAGAGTAGTGGTTAAAAAGCTGATTAGGAAGAGAAGTGGAAACTTATTGCCTGACAAAACTTCTATCTCATCGAAGATGTCTACAAGTATTCAAGTCTCAAAGTTACTTTGAAACTTGAATACTAAAGTAATGAAATCTAGTACAACTAAATTATTTGTTTGTACAAGCCATTTTATTTAAATTGTTAAAAAAGATACTTGGAAAAGGAATTAAACATGAAACGGACATTTATTTTATTATGCGCGTTTTTTTTAGTTCCTGTCTTAATTATTAAAGCACAAGATACTCTTGGAAAGATATTTATCTTAATTCCAACAACAAATGAAAAAGGGACAAAAATCTCTTATTCAGAACATAAAAGAGGTATTTTAATAGGGGCTTACATAACTTTTGATGTCCCTAATTATACAGTCATAGTTTCACACATGCCCCCTTGGGTGGATTATCCATCGGAGGGTAATCGTGAACAAATTGAGGTCACTGCCAGTGATATGCTTAATTCAAGCATATTATGTGCAGAAAAATTAACTTTTAATGAATGGAGTGAGCTAGAGCAAATCGGGCTTAAACAGAAGATTTACATGGTTTTTCAAGAAGATTATTTATCTAAAGATCGGTTTGTGCTGAATCACCAATTCAAAGCTTATGAAGTTCGAGTAACAGCTGATGGGCCGATTTGAGAATTATTTCATTATTGGAAAATAAATCTTCTGGAGGTTTTCTTGGGAACCATGGTCGCTCGGGAATAGTTGTATATACATAGATTATAATTAAACCAACTAATAAAATGATCCAACAACCGCTTTTAGAAAAGCTCCAAATGGGAGATTTGGAATTACAAAACAGGGTGATCATGGCTCCTATGACCAGGAGTAGAGCCAATAACCCGGAAAATGCTCCTTTTGAGATTCATGCGGAGTATTACAGACAGAGGTCTTCCGCTGGCTTGATCATTTCCGAAGGATCGCAGATTTCCAAAAAAGCAGTAGGGTATATACATACTCCGGGGATTTATTCCGAAGCCCAAGTGGAAGGCTGGAAAAAAGTAACGGAAGCTGTACATGAGAATGGTGGTAAAATCTTCATTCAGTTGTGGCACGTAGGAAGAATGTCTCATCCTGATTTCCACGGTGGGGAATTGCCTCATGCTCCTTCCGCTCTTAATCCACACGCTAAGTCATTTACTCCAGAGGGTTTCAAAGACACTGAAACTCCAAAAGAAATGACCATTGAGGATATCAAACAGACCATCCTTGATTTCAAAAATGCCGCAGCGAATGCGATGAAAGCTGGATTTGACGGTGTGGAAATCCACTCCTCCAATGGCTATTTATTGCATCAGTTTTTCAGCAGAACCTCTAATATTCGAACAGATGAGTATGGTGGAAGCATTGAAAACAGAGCAAGAATCTTGTTTGAAGTTATCGATGCTATCAAAGAAGTAATGCCTGAAAATAGAATTGGTGTGAGATTGAATCCATCATTGGATGGTATTTTCGGGATGACGATGGATGAGGAGACCATCCCAACCTTTGATTACATCGTAGAAAAACTCAATCAGTACGATTTGGCTTACCTGCATTTGTCGGAGCCTTTCAATGATGTGTCTGAAATCCCTTACGCAGAAAAGGAAATTGCCAAGAGGTATAGACCCATGTATAAAGGCACGTTGATTATCAACTCCAACTTTGACCAAGAGAAAGGTAACAATGTTATCGCTGATGGCTTGGCTGATGCAGTTGCTTACGGCAAACCATTCATTTCCAATCCTGATTTGGTAGAACGCTTCGCAGCGAATGCTCCCCTTGCAGAATACGATCAGTCCACCTTCTACACCCCTGGAGAAAAAGGTTTTACGGATTATCCAGCATTATCTCTTTCCAAATCCCAATAATTAACAGTAAGAGGCTGTCTCAAAAGTAGTTTTGAGTTAGACAATAAAGGCTAGCCGAGCAATCGACTAGCCTTTATTTATTTTTGAGACAGCCACAAAACGAAAATGGTTTTGAACTGTCAGAACAACAGTCATTAGTATTTTCGTTGACTAAAATATTTTTTTACCAAAATTCAACTAACTTGATAACTCAACTAAAAATGGATGAGACTAAAGGAAATTGAAACTATCATTAAAAACTACTATCCGATAGTATTAACGGAGGTCAGTGAAGATATTTATCTTGATTTTCAGCAGAAAAGATTGGACAAATGTAAACAGCAAGCAGCGGCATTGAATTTAGATAAAATCAAGCTGCTAGAGGTATTGAATAAACGCTTTCCAGATAGTGTCTTAGATGAATCCATCCTCAATCCCGATGATCCATCCATTAGAATTTCTGTAAAAATTAGAGACAACCCTTTTCTATCAGTGCAGATCGTTAGAAGCTTATTGGCAGATGTTGGAACAATTGTTTTAATTTACCTCAATGAAAATGGTAGGTTTACGGAAAGGCTGATCGTAAAAGAAGACTTCGCTAATCAACCTATTTCTGAAATATACGACCTGTATTTCAACAATTTAGACCTTGAGTTTCTTGATAAGGAGCAGCTTCAGGAAAAACACTCATTTCAGTCCAACGTGTTTGGCTTCAAAGAAGTATCTGTTTACGAGTTAATATTTGGGTCTAGGTTTCTACCGATTGATGTCATGTGATGAAGCTACTATCGTTGATTCGGAGAGTGGACTAAATATTTTCCCATTGAAGTAAAGCTGTTATAAAAGAACATGAAAATTGAAATGCTAAAAGAACTTCATGAAATTTACAAATCTCAATGGGGTCCTCGAACTGAAAGAAAAATCAATCGCTTGATCCAAGGAATGGAGGATCCTAAATGGAAAAAAATTATAGCGTTTTTTCAGGATGACGATGTCTTCGATTACTCTTATATTCAATCCCCAAGTCATGCCCTCTCGGTACCTGAGGTAGTTCCTAACAATGAAATAGGTTTTAACCTTTACATGCCTATGGAAGCCCCCATATTTACTTGTTTTTACATGCAGATAAATTTTGGGTTTTCAGCCAAGAACACTAGATACACCATCAGTTCAACCTCCCCCGATAAAAAGTTTAATTTTATTCTCCAAGATGTAATCAACCATGTTAAAAACACATACCCTGAATACCAATATGTCCCTCATCATTTGTTATTTGGAAAAAGGGTTGATTGGGGAGTCCCCATGGGGAGCTATGAAAAAGAAGAAGGGCATTTCATCTTTGAGTATTTCTTTAATACGTTCCCTTTCAGTGAAGGGGATGAAATAGTGATTCTTGAATAAGCTAATAATCCGGATAGACTTATACGAAAAAGTAATTCACCTAAAATAAGTTAAAATTCACAATGCGTACAACTGAATCAAAAATAAGCATCTCCCTATCGGTTTTATTAGTTCTGACGGTGGCCTTACTCTTCTTTCCGGAGCTAAACAAAAGTTTTACCCTCCATCTATACGATACGTATTATATCATAAGTACTCATATCGTTCTGATTTTGCTTGCTATGGTAGCTTCACTACTATTAACCTCAAAATTGGCTATGCCAAACAAAAAGAAGTAAGAAAAAATAAACTAACGCACTGCGACTTCAATTAACAAAATCAAAAGTTGAGAATCACCTACATCCCGTCAGAAGATGCCATCGAATGGTGTATTTATCAAGACAGTCCAGGGAATTTTTACTTCCCAAGAAAAGTAAAAATGGAGAGAGTTGATTAAAGAAAAAGCAACTCAATATATGCGCATAATTATTTTTTAACATGACATTTCCTGCTGATATGGACTGGAAAAAAAACTATCGAGAAGATAAAAGGGCAAAGAATGAAAAATAAAATCCTTCTTTCAAGAGCTATTCGAAGAATGGTTCACGCAACGGCCGCAACGATAAAGCGCCACGGCCGCTATAAAATTTCACATTCTGAAAATACTTGAGACTTTTTTAAGAATATTCTTCCTCTTTACACGCCTCTAATATATCGCCTTTACTTGTGCTGAGCTTGTCGAAGCAGGCATATATCCATTTATATCGCGCAAGCATATATCACTCGCTACTCCTCATAATTTCTCTTTGCCAAACGTATCAAATATCTAATCCAGCCATTCTCCTCCCAAACTCCTCCAACTGCTCATCACCAAAATCTAAATGCGTAACAAATCGGATTTGATCGGGACCAAATTTCACTGCAAAGATCTGTTGTTCTCGGAGCTGTTCGAGCATAGCTTCAGGACTGATGCCTTGCAGGCGAGCAATTACGATATTAGTGACCACAGGAAATACTTCCGCTACTAAAGGATGTTCCCCTAGCATTCGACCAATTTCCTTGGCCCGCGCATGGTCTTCCGCTAATCGAGCAACCTGATGGTCGAGTGCGTAGATAGCCGCAGCTGCCAAATAACCTGCCTGACGCATGCCTCCACCAAAGGATTTGCGGATTTTTCGGGCACGCTTGATAGCCTGCTTGCTACCCAGCAACACAGACCCTATCGGGCAACCCAACCCTTTGCTCAAACAAATGGATATGGTATCGAACTGCGCTCCCCAATCGGCTGCTTGTTCTCCAGTCGCTACCAAGGCATTGAAAAGTCGAGCACCATCCAAGTGGAGCTTGATACCCTTTTCCAAACACAAGACTCGGATTTCCTTTACTTCATCCAATGTATAGACACTACCTCCACCTTTGTTCATGGTATTTTCCAGTGAAACCAAGCTACTCTCACAGGCATGCACATCGTCTGGACTGATGGCTGCCGCTACATCCGCAGCGGTAATCTTCCCATAAGGCCCATCCAATAATTTGACGGATGCATGGGCATTGGCCATAATTCCTCCAGCCTCGTACAGGTAAATGTGTGAATATTTATGACAAATAACTTCTTGATGTGGGCCTGCATGCAGTTTGATCGCAATTTGATTGGTCATCGTGCCGGAGGGACAAAATAAGCCCGCCTCCATGCCAAACATAGCTGCCAACTTTTCTTCCAAAGCATTGACCGTAGGGTCTTCCCCAAATACATCATCACCAACTTCCGCAGCCCACATGGCCTGCAACATTCCCTGAGTTGGCTTGGTAACAGTGTCTGAACGTAAATCGATTGTCATATGTAGTAAATTGGTTGATTAAGTAATTGGTTAATTGAGTGGTTAGAGGTCGACGGTCATCTGTCAACTGTCAACGGTTAGATTGTGGTTGAAATACGATTATCCTTTTTTATTTCATGAAGCCCTACTTGGTACTTTGTACTTGGTACATGTTAGTGATTGGTGGGGGTCGACGGTTTACTGTCGACTGTCCACGGCACGAGTGAGCAGTGCCTGTGCTGAGCGAAGTCGAAGCAAACAATGCATAGTGAACAGTGGAGTGAGTTCCGTTTTAAAGGAAACTATTGGTTCTCAACACGTCCTGCGTCTATGGTCTCGTTTCTAGTATCTCGCTTCTCATTCGCTTGGTACTTGGTACATGTTAGTGATTGGTTGGGGGTCGACGGTCAACTGTCGACTGTCCACGGCTGGATTGAGTGAACAGTGAGCAGTTGGAAGTGAACAGTGAGTTTATAACAGACAACCGTTGGTTCTCAACACGCCCTGAGTCTATGGTCTCGTTTCTAATATCTCGCTTCTCATACCCGAATCCCTACTTGGTACTTCGTACTTGGTACTTGGTACAGCCCCCCTCCTACCTCTCACCAAAATACTTCCCCTTCGAACTCTCCTTCGGTCTCAATTTTTCAATTGCCTTCGCAGCTTCAATAGGTCTGTCGGTAGCCAGGATATCGGCCCCATTTTCAACAAATCCCACATACAACTGATCCCCACGGGCAATGGCACTTCGGTCTAAGTTGCCCATGGTGCCTAAGATTGTAAATACACCTAGTTCATGTAACTGCTGATTTAATGTAGCAGGTCTCTCAGAGGTGCCTGTAAATGCAATCCAGCGATCTACAGGAATACCCGATGCTTGGAAACGTGCGAGTTCCTCTTCATTTCGGATACTGACAGACAGCATCAAGTCTGGATGAAGACGATGGATTTGTTGGGCAGCTTCCAAACTGTATGTGATGACAGCTGCATAAGGCTCAGCTTCTTGTCTACGGATAGCATCCGTAATCATTGCAAAAGGAACCTCCCGCTTGATATCGACCGTAAACAAGGTTTTCCCTTTGCCCCAAGCTAACACTTCATCCAAGGTTGGTACTTTAAAGTCGGTAACCGTTCCTTCTTTGTCTACCAAGAAAAATTCTTGAATTTCTTGATAGGTATGATCGATGACACGGCCTTTTCCAGTGGTCGTCCTATCCAAGGTATTGTCATGCATTAAGACCAATACTGAGTCCTTGGTCACGGCTACATCAAATTCTATGAGGGATGGAGTATGCTTCAAGGTGTTTTCGAAGGCCTGCAAGGAATTTTCAGGATATCCGGGATAAGGACCTCCCCGATGGGCAGAGACCATGGGAATCCTATCCGAAGACCAAGTATAAAAATCCTTCGTCTCCTCCAAATTTCTTAATACGATGGTTTTTAGCCCCTTTTCATCGGTGGATTCTTGCGCCTGTGTGGTGCTCGCTTGCTTACAAGATACCAGCAAAAACAGACCTGCAATCAGTAATTTATTCATCGTTTTTATCTTTTTTAAACCAAAACCCTGAAGATCGTTTTTGAAACAAAGATTCCATGTCCTGAATCTCAAGGTTAAGCGCTTGGGTGGAAATCAGGATTTCAACCAAAGAAATGCCCAAGGAAACCAGCAAGGCCAACATACTTCCGATGAAGACGTAGTTGGCAGCTTCCTGTGCTTCTGTAAATATCAAAAACATACATATCACACAGAGCAAGAAACTCAATACCCCACACAATTGCATGTATTTAATCATGCTCAACCGGCGCTTGAGGTTGTGAATTTGCTCAATAATGATCTCCTGTTCGGGATTTTCCAAGTACTTTTTGTGCAATCCCCGTATGAGATTAGCAATGGCCAAAAAGCGGTTTGTAAAAGCCAGCATCATGAGCGTAATCGCAGAAAATAACAAGGCCGGGGTCGATAGCTGTAGCTCCATGAGTAGAAATGATTGAATGTTAAAAGTGAGAAATAAAGAAGGAAAATAAAAACAGCTCCTATAAAAGGTTCTTTCAAAAGCTAGTTTCCTCGGACTAAACCAAAAAAAACACGCTTCCAAAAAAAAACATGTTAACTCTATAATTTTTATAGGGTTTTTCTTGCTTTTCATGTTTGTCAACCCTTTCTTTGCATCATCCTTTCACTTTTTAGGTGTTGGGATTTATACAGAAGAGGCGAGAGACGGGCTCCCTGACCCTCTGGCAACCATTCGAATCGTCGAAAAGGTGCCAATTCCCACCAAGCATTCCTTGGAACTATAAATTCTTAACCACATGAAAAACACTCCTTGCAAGCCAATTTTATTCGTATCCCTACCAAAGAATACTGAGTCATCAATCGGTACAGGCTATTGGTTAATCAGCATTGGCAATTCTATTCGCATATTCAATTAACTATCATATACTTAAAACGAATCAACCATGGCTTATCGATTTGAAACGCTGCAACTGCATGCAGGACAGACCCCAGACAAGGCAACCAATTCCAGAGCAGTTCCCATTTACCAAACCACCTCCTACGTGTTCAATTCAGCCGAACACGGGGCCAATCTCTTTGCTTTGAAAGAATTCGGGAATATCTACACCCGAATCATGAACCCTACCACCGATGTCTTCGAACAACGCATCGCAGCGTTGGAAGGCGGTGTAGCAGCGGTGGCCACTTCCTCAGGACAAGCAGCCCAATTCCTTGCCCTGAACAATATTCTTCAAGCAGGTGAAAACTTTGTCTCCAGCCCTTCCCTCTACGGTGGTACTTACAATCAATTTAAAGTGGCATTCAAACGCCTTGGAATCACAGCCAAATTCGCCAAAGGTAACAATGCAGAAGATTTCGAGCCGCTGATTGATGAACATACCAAAGCCATCTACCTAGAAACCATCGGAAATCCTGAGTTCAATATTCCAGACTTCGAAGCCTTTGCCAAACTAGCTCAAAAACATGACCTGCCTTTAGTAGTGGACAATACGTTTGGAGCAGGCGGCTATTTATGCCAGCCTATCAAACACGGAGCGAATATCGTTACCTCCTCTGCCACCAAGTGGATTGGAGGGCATGGTACTTCGATTGGAGGGATCATCGTGGATGGAGGAAATTACAACTGGGGAAATGGTAAATTTCCACAGTTTTCCGAACCCTCAGAAGGCTATCATGGGTTGAATTTTTGGGAGGTATTCGGAGAAAACAATCCTCTAGGACTTCCCAATGTAGCCTTTGCCATGAGAGCTAGGGTAGAAGGATTGAGAGACTTCGGCCCGGCATTAAGTCCATTCAATTCTTTTCTGCTCCTTCAAGGACTGGAAACCCTTTCTCTGCGTGTGCAACGAACAGTAGAAAATGCCTTGGCTTTGGCAACTTGGCTGGAAAACCATCCAAAAGTCCAAAAAATAAACTATCCCGGACTCCCATCCTCTCCCCATCATGCATTTGGTAAAAAATACCTGACGCATGGCTTTGGAGGGGTGTTGAGTTTTGAGTTGAAAGGCGATAAAGAAAGCACCAGTCAGTTTATCAGTGAACTGAAACTGGTTTCTCACTTAGCAAATGTAGGCGATGCAAAAACCTTGATTATCCAACCATCCGCTACCACCCATCAACAGCTAAGTCAAGAAGAACAAACTGCTGCCGGAGTCACTCCAACCATGCTTCGGGTATCTTTGGGCATCGAGCATATCGATGATATCAAAGAAGATTTCCAGCAGGCTTTTGATAAGCTCTAAGCACATAAAAATACACCTGTCAGCGCATATTTCTCCTGACAGGTGTACCTTTCTAATATATGGGTAACCGCAAAATATCTACCCGTTTGTCGGTTTCTAACTTGACGAAGTAATGTCCATCTTCGATGTGATAGGGGTAATGGGGAGTTTTTCCTAAAGCTTTATAGCTAGCACGGGAAATGTCCAGTTCCCAAATTTCGTAGTGTTTTTCAGGGATATTCCATACCAACAGATAATCCCGCTTAAATTTTAAATCAGAAAACACTTCCCAAAATCTAAATTTATTGGTATCAACCCCGAGCTTTATTTGCTTTGCATGTACTTGTTCGGTAGTTTGGCTTAAGAGATAAAGAGTATTGTTCATTCGCTCAAGCATAAGCAATTGACCACCATTCACTGCATAGGTGACATTTCTGTAGGGAATATCCTCATAGATTACTTTTTCCGTTATAGGATGAAATTTCCACCAGGGATTTTTTTCTTTGCCATCGATGATGAAGTTAGATTCCACTGGTACTCTCCCACCATAAAAATCCTTTCTAGAAGAAGTAATATCCGGATTTGACCTTAGATCTTTTGTAGGCAAGGCAAAAAACTGCCGTTCAAATAATTTCGAACCTTCCTTATTTTTACCCTTCTTGGAAGATTCTTTTTTCTGAAAAAATGGCGTAATTACCCAATTATCCCAAAAAAATATTGGGTCATCTATTGACATTCCGTTTTCTTTGACATCAAAAAAATACCTCATTCCAATACTCCTGTCAATCACTATTTTGCCATCTTGAATGCTAAAGTCAAGGGAAGAATTACCAATAGAAGTAAACGAGTTTTCCTCGGTCTTTATAATCCGCCTATACCCTTCTAGCCAACCTGTCAAGGTATCAATACCCAAATTCTGCTTGTCCAAAAGCATCAATCGAGATTTATTGGAATTCCTTTTTTCCAAATAGCTCACGATCTTATAATCCCCAAAGGGAATCAGCTCTGTCAGCGTACAGTTTTCACAGCCATAGAGATAAAAGTCAGTTTGGGCTTTCGAATGAACGATACAAACCCCAAAAAGAAAAACAATCAAAAGAATCAATCGCATAACAACTAGTGGTTAGTAATTCATGAATTTAGTCCAATACTATAAATGTAAACGTGGCTTTGTTTTCTACCTCTTCACTCCGATTTTTGATTAATACGCCATTTTTATAAGGAAAAGAGATAGGTAAAATCAAATTGCCAGCATCTAATTCAAAAATTTCAATGGTTTTGAAATCCGTTTCAGCTTTCGCGACCAAGAGCAGCCATTGACCAAAAAGATTGGTATTGAAGGTCCCATCTGCTTTTTGAAGCGCCTGTGGTTTTTTCTTTAAACGAATGATGGCATCTAACTGAGGATGGTACATGGTCTTCAAAAACCAAGGCTCCACAATACCTAAATTCTGTTCCTTTTGTAAATCCTCATTGGACCTACTTAACCCTTTGGCCAATACAGGAAAATCACTGGTGGCTATCCACAATTCTTTTAGAAAATTACCTTCTGTATCAAATAAAGTAACTCGAGGGCTCATTGGAAAAGATAGGGCTACACCTTCTGAATGTTCACTTAAAGATATCTCACCCAAAAATCCAAAATATCCGTCTTTTTGCTGATATACTTTGTCCCAAGCCCCAAAAGAGCGAACTCCGCTGTTTGATTGCATGTCATATTGACCGATCGGAAAACTTTGGTAATACGCTAAGCTTTCATAATTTACATCTGATGCTACAGGAATATAAAACTGTCCTTCTTTCCAAATAGGAGAAGAACCAAATTCAGGGGTAAAACTGTAAAATATATCAGTCGACAAACGCCCATCCTTAAAATCTACATTTCGGAAGTTGATGAGTTTCCTAGAGCCATCTAATCCGATTTCCAAGGCTTTTTTTGAATATCCATCGAATACATATAGGTACCCATCTCCATAGACCAAAGACTCAACAGAGGGTATGCCCAATGGGCCATCTTCTTCCAAAAATATCCGCTGACGTAAGCTACCTTGGTCTAGGTTATACACATCAATTGTATACAAAGACTCATTGAAGGTTGCCAAATATGAGGAATCACCGCTCATAAAAGCGTCGTAATTTAAAGATTCTAACACACCCAAGCTGTCAAGTGCTAAAACAAGGGCTGTAGAAGAGTGACTCTTGTCAAGATATTTAACAAACTGGCTTTCAGAACTTTTTTCCGAACAAGAAAACAACACAACGAGTATTACCGCATAAAATCTCATAACTATCAGGCAAAATTGTCTTATCATACGACTACAGCTTTTCATAAGTTCTTTGACACAAAACTTTAGGACTGCAACTTGAAAAAAAAAAGATTAGTAACAATAAATGGTGTGGCATTTAAACATGAATCTTTTTTATTAATTCAATAAGATTCTTTTATAAATCCGGTGAACAAACTGCTGCCGGAGTCACTCCAACCATGCTTCGGGTATCGTTGGGAATCGAGCACATTGAAGATATCAAAGAAGATTTCCAGCAGGCTTTTGATAAGCTTTAAATGCAAAAAAATACACCTGTCAGCGAATACATCTCCTGACAGGTGTCTCTTTTTAATAAATGGGTAAGCGCAAAATATCTACCCGCCTGTCAGTCTCTAACTTTACAAAATAATGTCCATCTTCGATATGGTATGGGTGATGGGGTGTTTTACCTAAGGCTTTATAACTGCTTCGGGAAATGTTCAGCTCCCAGATTTCATAGGGTGCTAAGGGATTCTACTCATTTATATTTTTTATGTATATCCGCAATTACACCAGTAGCCAAATAAATATATAATGACAGTTAGTGACAATTGCTATTTGTGATCATTCAATGTATCTAAATTAGGTCAAAATAAACGGTTTTGACCATGAATATTGTAAACTTCATCAATCGCTTTCCAGACGA
>NZ_JBSZCK010000025.1:0-1583 GCF_054166905.1 Mongoliitalea sp.
GTTGGCTGAAAGGAAGGCATTGAGGGCATCCATCCCACCGACAAACTCGGGCGCATCTTCTACCAGATCAAAAATTTCTGGCTCTTGAGGTTCTGCAATGGGTACGTCTATTAATTCGACTATTTCTACGGCTTCCTCTTTATTACTATTAAAGCGCTTATTTTTAATCAGTTTCAATTTTCAACTTCCAAAACCCTCCCTTTTTTCCTTCTTTTCTTTCTAACAAGTCAAATTCTTTTAATTTCTGGATATTTTTTTCAATTGCTCTTTCTGTAATTTTGATTGATGCGGCCATTTCCGGAATAGTGACATCTGAGGAATGATATACCATTTCCAAAATCTTCAAGGCACTTTTCCCTAGTTTAGTTTCTGAGTTTTGTTGGATCCTGAGCTTTACTTTTTTCCAATCTGCACCCGAACTTTTTCCCGAACTTTTTCCGATTTTCCTTTAATCTTACCAAAGTTCAAGTATTTATCACAGGCAACTTATTTTGTTGTAAGGACTTTCCATTCCCCACCTTTAGTAGGGCCAATCCTTTCAATAATTTTTTCATTTTTCAGCTTATCCAATTGATATTCAACACCTCTCCTAGACAAGCCTGTTAAAGTCTGTAATTCTTTTGCCGTGATTTTTGGTCTTTCTTTCATAGCTTTTAAAATTTTCTCCACAGTTTCTTCCACAGTTTCTTCCACAGTTTCTTCCACAGTTTTCTCCACAGTCCTTCTGAATACCACAGTGAAAATCCCATCTGTTTTGAAAACAGGTTCCGGAAGATCGGTTGCTGTCATCGTTTCTTTCATTCGGCCTATACCTGAACCAACCTGCTCTACCAAATCAATGCGCACAAACAATCCAAATATTAAGGGGTTTCTGCTATGGCTTTTTGTACCAAACTCACTTGGGGTAATAGCACTTTTTAAACCTCCGGGATTACTTATCTCTACCCGATCATCGAACAGCTCAATGGTAATCTTGGCTCCCTTATTGTAGTAATCCCGATGGGCTAAGGCGTTGATAATTGCCTCTTTGAAAGCCCAAAAGTGTCGATTTTTATAAATAAGCGTTAAACGAAGTTTTAAAAAATTCGAAAAATTCCATTCCATTCCCTCAACAAAAAAAATCCCAACCCCATGTTTCAAGCACACAGGATTGGGATTTCATTCAGCAACTGAAGGCAATTATCTTAATGCTGACAAACAAAACAGCACGGTTATGCAGTCTTGCCTACCTATGAACTCAACTTAAACTTAATCGGAAGTCGCATGCGTACAGCAACTTCTTCGCCTTTTTGTTTGCCTGGAATCCAGTCTGGAAGCATCTGTACTACCCGTAAAGCTTCTTCATCGCAGCCTCCTCCGATACCGCGAAGTAATTCATGATTTTTGACTTTACCGTCAGCATGGACTTCAAACATTACATAGACGGTACCCTCTATACCCAAATCTTTTGCTTGCTGAGGATACTTAAGGTTGGCTGAAAGGAAGGCATTGAGGGCATCCATCCCACCGACAAACTCGGGCGCATCTTCTACCAGATCAAAAATTTCTGGCTCTTGAGGTTCTGCAATGGGTACGTCTATTAA
>NZ_JBSZCK010000026.1:0-154012 GCF_054166905.1 Mongoliitalea sp.
AGATAAACCTCAGAGTACGCTAAGTTTTTTCGGAGAGTTCGCAGAGGTGGAATTGTGTCTTTCTTAGAGTTCTTTGCGCAACCTTTGCATCTTTGCGGTGAAGATTAACCGCAGAGGTCGCTAAGTTTTTTCGCAGAGTTCGCAAAGGGGAATTATTGTCTTTCTTTGAGTTCTTTTGGTAACCCTTTGCATTTTTGCAGTGAAGATTAACATCAGAGTTCACTAAGTTTTTTCGCAGAGCTCGCAAAGGCTAAATTATGTCTTTTTTAGAGTTCTTTCGGTAACCTTTGGATCTTGGCTGTGAAGGTTAACTGCAGCGTTCGTAGAGGTGGAATTGTGTTTTTCTTTGAGTTCTTTGCGCAACCTTTGCATCTTTGCGGTTAAATAGGATGAGGCTATTTTTCATCAAGCCCATTTACAACTCTTCGGATCCCATTTTTCAAAAGAGTTACATTGAAATTTATCAATAAACCAAGTTTAAAGTCTCCCAATTTCATATAGGTAAGTGTTTGAGCTAAGTGAACATCTGTTAGTGCTTCTACACTTTTTAACTCAATTACTAATTTGTTCTCCACTAACAAATCTATTCTGTAACCACAATCAAGTTTTACCTCTTCAAAAATAAGAGGCATTGCTTTTTCTTTTTCTACTTTAAATCCAGATTTGGCTATTTTGTAATAAAGACATTGTTGATAAGCACTTTCCAATAATCCCGGCCCTAAAGCTGAATGAACTTCAATTGCTATTCCAATAATCTTTTTTGCAAGTTCGTTTTCATTCATATTTACTCAAACATTTAAGTTAATAACTCCGCCCCGATTCCAGGTCCATCAGGGAAGGTGATGGAGGTAGGGGTGATCTGAACTCCTTTGGCAATATCCTTTGCCAGCAACATCGCTCCATCCATATCCACATAATCTAGTAAAGGTGCTATGTGCGCGATAGCTGTGATGCCCACAGAAGACTCGGTCATGCATCCTACCATCGTTTTCATTCCCAAACTTTTTGCCTCATGAATCATTCGCAGTCCGGGCGTGATACCGCCTGCCTTCACTAATTTTACATTGATCCCGTGAAAAAGGCCGTGGCATTTTTTTACATCCGACTCTACAATGCAGCTTTCATCGGCAATCACCGGCAACTTGGAATACTTGTACACCTCTTTCATTCCCTCCAAGTCATCCTTACCCAAGGGTTGCTCCATAAATTCCACACCCAAAGCAGCCAATTCCTCCGAATAGCGAATAGCTTGTTCTGCCGTCCATGCACAATTGGCATCGATTCGGAAAGTTGATGCGGTATGCTTGCGGAGTTCGCGGATGATTTCCAAATCTTGATCAGTCCCTAGCTTAATTTTATACAATGGCCAATCCACTTCCTTCATCTTGGAAACCATTTTTTCGATGGTATCGATGCCAATCGTGAAGTTGGTCAAGGGGATGTGCTGAGGGTGCAAACCTAAATATTCATAGAGCTTCTTTCCCTGCTTTTTGGTGAAGATATCCCATGCCGCCAAATCCAAGGCGCATTGCGCAAAAGGGTTATCCACAAAAATCTTCTGACCCAATTCCCATAAATGTTCCGGACTTGTCCACACAGCACTTTCCACAAGTCCGCGTGCTGCCTCCAATCGCTCGCAGATATTTTCAGCAGTCATCCCATAAAAAGGATTGGTAGTGGTCTCTCCTAATCCATAAAACTCACCATCTGAAATTCTGACAATGATGGTGTCCTGCACATCTCTACTCTGATGGGCAATGGTAAAGGTGTGTTTTAAAGGAAGGTCGCGTACAAAGAATTCGAGTTTCATGGAGAATTTTTTGGGTTTTAGACAAAAGTAAATTTATTTTTTTATGAAAGTTTCTACCTTGGTGGAAAATCTTATGGCTGCTATGAAAATTTACTATCAATCGAACCTTCTACTCTTGTTCGTTTCCTTGGCTATTTTTGCCTGTGAACCTAAGCTGAGCTCCCCTTCCATTGATGCTGCTGTTTATGAGCAAGCGTATGAACAGTATCAAGAGCCCTCTGTGGATTATCGTCGATTCAAATATGCGGATGTTATTCATTTGGTAACAGGAAGAAGCGGTGCATTTGAAGTGGAAGAAGTTGGAAAGTCCATTCTTGGAAAGTCCATTTATCAAATGAGTATGGGTACTGGCCCTACTAAGGTTCTTTTGTGGTCTCAGATGCACGGCAATGAAGCGACAGCAACCATGGCTTTGTTTGATTTATTCAATTTTTTGGAAGGTTCCAATGATGATTTCGAAGAACTTCGGGCAAAATTAAAATCGAAGCTCACCCTCCGATTTATCCCCATGCTCAACCCAGATGGGATGGATTTGTGGATTCGGAGAAATGCCTTTGACATAGACTTAAACAGAGATGCATTGGCTCTGACATCGCCCGAGGCCGCGATTTTGAAAAATGCACGTGACAGCTTCGAACCGATGTTTGGGTTTAATCTTCATGATCAGCAAACCTACTACACGGTAGGGGAAACAGGTAAGCCTGCAACCATATCTGTCCTAGCACCTGCTTATAATTATGCTACGGAAGTCAATGACGTGCGAAAAAGAGCCATGCAGGTAATCGTGGGAATGAATGCCTTGATGGAACAAATTGAACCAGGACATGTGGGTAAATACGATGATGCCTTTGAGCCACGCGCATTTGGGGATAATATTCAAAAATGGGGAACGAGTACGATTTTGATCGAATCTGGTGGCTATCCTAACGATCCCGAAAAGCAGGTGATCCGAAAATATAATTTTATGCTCATGCTCCACGCATTGGAACAAATTGCGGACAACTCCTATGAGGCTTATAGCTTGGATGAGTATTATGCGATTCCTGACAATACCTTGCGCTTGATGGACTTGGTCATTCGAAATCTTTCATTAGAACTTGATGAACAAACCTATACCGTAGATCTGGGTATTCGAAGAAGAGAGGCTGATGCCCACGGAGATTACTTCGTCAATGCCGTGGTGGATGATTTAGGAGATTTGTCCATTTTCTATGGATACGATGAATTGGATGCGACTGGCTTGAAAGTAGTGGAAGGCAAAACCTATGAGACCCCGTTCAAGGATCTCTCTGAAATTACAACAGAAAAAGCCTTCGAACTCTTAAAAGAAGGGTACTTAGCCGTAAGGGTTCAAAATGCACTAGACAAAGAATTGCATCAATTACCCATTCAGGTTTTGAAAAATGGAAGTATCAGCAATGCTTTTAAAACAGGTGCGAATTCCAATTTCTTTCTTAAGGAGTCTGGAAAACTCCGTTATGCCATTGTCAATGGCTATCTCATAGACTTGGAAAATCCCGCAAATGCCTTGTATAAAATGAGGGTATTGTAAAAAAGAGACTTGCAGATGTTTGGGATGAGCATCTGCAAGTCTTTTTTGGTTAAAGCCTGATTTTTACCCCTCCGTTGATGACGAATCCGTCCAAAGGAGCATAAATTTCTCGGAAAACGGGATTGTTGATAGTGCCAGTGAAGATGCTATCAAACCTGGTTTGTCTTGCGTCTAGGAAGTTTTCAAAGTTGATGTACACAGAAAAGCGTTCCCACATTTTTTCTGCCATGAAACCCATAATCCAATAGGATTGCCCGACAGTTCCGTCGGACAATTGCTGAGGGCTGAAGTAATAAGACTCCCATCCTATCCTGATTTCATCATGAACTTCATAAAACAGAACCGAGTTAATTCTGTGCTTTGGGGTTAATGGATACGTGTTGCTGGTACCTTGACGGATGATTCGAGCATCGGTGTAGGAATAGCCCATCATCCATTTGAAATCTCTCCATTCCCATTTGACATTGGTTTCCATGCCTCGGGTATCTACATGCCCATCAATATTTAGCAGTTGAAAGGAATTGATGCTGCTTCCAACCGGCTCCAAAAACAAAGGCCTGTCTAGGTAGGTGTAGAAAAACAAGTGGTTGATACTTAAAAATAAAGCATCATCGAATAGACCGGTTTTGTAATTCACATCCCAATTGAGTCCATAGGAGCGCTCCAAGACGTTTGTATTGGGTTCGACCGGAAGCACGTTTTGGTATTGCAAGCGCTCTGTTTCCTCGGTAAAGATCGTAGGTGCTTTGTATCCCAAGCCTCCCCCAAACCGGCTGCTAAAGTTTGCATTGGCCTTCCAAAGCATGGCAACTCTTGGTAGTACAGCCCAACCATATTCTGGTACGTAATCTGTTCGTAAGCCACTTTCCAATATCCACTGTGGCTGAATAGTCCAGGTGTTTTGCGCAAAGACCCCATAGGTTTGGATATGATAGCTTCTGTCGAGTACCTGATCCATATCGATGAATTGCTCCGTGTACACATTGGCACCGATCACCCAATCACTCTGTTTGTTATTCACTTGGTAGTTGACCTCGCTGAAACTGGACCATTGCTGTCCCTGAAAAAGGTAATTGTTGGTGGTCAAACTTCGATCAAAGAAATTCACGGCATTTTTTACTTGCAAACGCCTGTTTTCGCTGAGCTCATGATTCAATTGAAACTGAGAGTTGATCCGAAAGCTCCTATTCTCCTCAAAGAATGCATTCGCAGGAGCATCCTGATTACGTAACAGCGCCATATTTCCACCCTTTCGGTCTTCTTGGTTCATGTTGATCCCAAATTCAACGCTCGTTTGTTTGCTTGGGTAGTAAAATAGGCGGGGGTTGAAGGTGTAGCGTTGAAACTTTGGGATAGCTGAAAGCCCAATATCCGCTGGGTCAAAAGGACTATTGGCATTATAAGCAGCGAAGATGGTGCTGCCCCATTTTCCATTTCGCTTTCCATGAAATCCCGAAATATCCAATCCTCCTGCATTGGTGCCATTGAGGAGAAAGGAAGTTTCCCCTTCCTCCGTAGGACGTTTGGAAATTAAATTGACCAAACCAGCGATGGCTCCGCCTCCATAGAGGGTAGAAGCAGACCCTTTTAATACTTCCACTTGCTGTAAATCCAATGGAGGAATTTGAAGTAGGGAAAGACCGGATGCAGCTCCTGAATACAGCGGAAATCCATCTTTGAGCAATTGGGTGTAGCGGCCATCCAAGCCTTGGATTCGAATGGAGGCGTTGGCAGATGTGGGTGAGGTGACCTGAACCATAATGCCAGTACTTTCACTGAGCAAGAGGCGGATATCTCCGGGTTTCATATTGGCCTTTTCCTCCAATTCTTCCCCCGCTATCAGTTCAATTCTCGTTGGAATGTCGGCAATTGTTCGAGAAGAGCGGGTAGATTGCACCACTACCTCATCCATATCTCCATGTTCTTCATGTAAATGGATGACGGTGATAGCCGTTTCAGTAGGCAGTGTTACCGACATCCGTTTTCGTTCATAACCGATCAAGGAAATCTGAAGTTGGTAGGTGCCTGCTGCCAAGTTTTGGAAGGAAACCATTCCCTCACTATCGGTTACACCCCCGATGTTGGTGCCTGTAATTTTAACAAGTACCCCAGGAATGGGAGTATCCGTATGTTCATCAATAATTTGAAGCTGTAAGTTTGCCGTTTGCGCCCATGTAAGTGAGCAAAGCATTACTAACAACAAGCTTAAGAATAAATTTTTCATGCTTGGAAAAAGGATTATGCTGGAAAATTGTTGAGTTTATCCAACGACATGCATTCCCATCCATCGACCGTTAGATCAGTAGCGGAAGAGGCAGGCGTGTAGTTGGAAGGGGGCTAAAAAATCAAGCAAACTTGGGCGGATGCCAAAAGTTGTGAATTCTTTCTTTTAAGGTAATCGATGGGATGGTAGGATGATTTTCTATCGTAAAAGTGCTGCTGACAATCGCCCAATTTGGGGAGATGGTAAGCGGTGCAAATAGGGAACAATGCTTGCAGAGCGAAAAAGGAGGACAGCAATTTCCTTCTGGATGCTCATGGGTATCGTGTTGATGTGTGTTTATTTCAGTGTGCGTTTCTTCATGCTCACAATGGTCCATGGCATGTGGAGGAAAGACCATCATGAGGAGTATATAAAGCAAAAAAAATTGGCTGAATAGTTTCACAGGTGAAATGTAAGAAAATATTTACAAACAAACTCAGGTATTATTCATGAATCAACTCGATGATTTTTTTGAATATGCCTACACCCGTGGGGATGATTTCATCTGGAAAATCAAAATTAGGTTCATGCAATTGAGGTTGACTGGTCCCGGACCCTAGACCGAATAGCAGGGTTTTGGTATGGGTAGAAAAAAGGCCAAAATCCTCTGACCATCGGAAGGGTTGGCTGGCATGAAGGATAGAAAGGTTGAGCGCTTCTGCTGCCTGAACCCCTAAAGCGGTTGCCTCCGCATCGTTGTGTGTTGCAGCGAAACTTTCAGTGAATTCCATCTCACAACTCAATCCATGGGTAGATGCTAATGCCTGGGCAAGATCGGAAGCTTTTGCTACCAAGGCATCCCGAACCTCGTTTTCAAAACCCCTCAAGGTAGCCATGACCACGGCCTCTCCTGGAGTCGTACCAAAGGCTACTTCTCCCAACTTTGCGTGGATGACAGTCACGAGGCTGAATTTTTCAAATTCCTCGGGTAGTTTTTCCAGTCCAAGAATCAATTCTGAAAGTGCTTTAGCAGGAGATTTTCCCGCTTCTGGATGAGCTGAGTGGGAATTCCAACCGGTAAATTTGACAATCATTCCAACAGAAGCGGCAGCAAAAGCTCCCTCTTTGATGACCATCTGATGCAAATCATAGCCAGGTAAATTATGAAGTGCAAAGGCATAATCTGGGTGAATTTCTTTGAACCGAGGGTCTTCCAACACAGCTTGAGCACCTTCTCCTATTTCTTCTGCTGGCTGAAATAGCAAGACAACCCGTCCCTTGGTAGGCCTATTATCCTGGAGATAAGCCCCTAAACCTGTAAGGATAGCCATGTGTCCATCGTGTCCGCAGACATGGGACTTTCCGCTCACCTTGCTGCTATGCGAGATTTTCGAATTGTTTTCCAGAATGGGCAAGCCATCCAATTCGCATCGAAACAGCGAAGTAGGTCCTGCTTGTTCTCCTTCAAAAACATAGGCTAAGCCTGTGCTGCCAAGTTGTGTGTAGAACTTATCCACATCCATCTCCTGGAAAATCTCATGTATTTTTTGTGCTGTCTTTTCCTCTTCACCTGAGATTTCAGGGTATTGGTGTAGGTATTTTCGCAGCTGGATAAGTTCTTGCAGTTGTGGATCAGTCATGGATAGGGTGCTAAAATTTAATTTCTTCTGCCTCAAGGCAGTGGAAAATCGTGAGAACTTTTTAAATTAGAATCTCCTTGTAAGGTTAAAATTGCGAATAAAATGACAGAAGAACAAAAACTTAGCTTAGAACAAGAAATTGCACGTTTAAAGGATAGCTTGACAGGTGATATGTTTACCGATATGGATATCCGTGACAAGATTCATAATTTGGAAATGGTCGTCAAGGGAGTAAAACCTATGGACAGTTCCATAGATTGCATTGGATGTGGGAGTTGAGGCAGTTAGAGAGAAACTCACCTAATAGTGGTTTGCTCTAGAAAGAAAGAATTATTTTCTAAAACTAAATTTTCTAAACCAGAAAAAAATTTCAAGCTGGTAGAGAATACTTTAATATAGTTTTCTAAGGTTGAGTAATGGAGAAATTTTGATTTATTTGTATATGGAATTATCACTGAAAGCAATTGATTCTATCTCAGATGTGCTGAAAAATTTTTCTGCAGTCGAAGAAGCTTGGGTTTTTGGTTCATTTTCAAGAAATGAATTAAAGCCATCAAGTGATATAGATATTGCAATTGAGACTGATGATAAATTTTCTTATTTTGATTTAGCAGAGATTAAATACCTATTGGAGGAATCCCTCAAGCGAAAAGTGGATATAGGGTTTTATGATACAATAAAGCCTGAATTGCTTTCTGAAATCAAAAAAGACTTACAATTAATTTATGAAAGACCGAAAGCTAACTAGTCGCCTTCGGCTACTTCATATTCAACAAGCCATAGGAACTATTCGAAGATTTGTGGAAGGTGTGGATAAAGACAGTTTTGAAAAAAATGATTTAATCCACCACGCAGTCCTTATGCAATTTATAATAATTGGAGAAGCAATAAATCATATTGATGAAGCTATATTGACAAAGTATTCATACCCTTGGTATAAGATTAAGTCTTTTCGGAATTTCGTTGCTCATGAATATTTTAATATAAAGTTAAGCGCTGTTTGGGAAATTACGCAGCAAGAATTGGGGCCTTTATCTGAGCTGATAGATTACATAATTGGTCAGGAATTTGAATGAGGGTTGGTTAATGAAAGAATTCAAAATTGCAATAATCTTGCAAATGATATAAAATAGAACCTCTTACCCAATTTTTTCGTGAATGCAAGGTACATCTCTAATCCTCAGGTATATGAAGTATCTCTGTGTTTTTTTAGTTTTTTCTTGGTTTGTACAGGCTCAGGCTTGGGCACAAGATGAGCAATCGACCACTATACCCAATGCACCTGCTTTTGAAAAGGTGTATTTACACACCGACCGACCCCATTACTTTTTAAAAGATACTATTTGGATCAAGGCCTATGCTTGGTCTGCGGTGGCCAGGGAAGGGTTGAAGCCTTCCACTAGTCAAACATTAAATTTAGCGTTCAAGAATCAACAGACCGGAGAATCCGTTTTTCAAACTGCCGTATTGTTGGATGAAGGGATGGGTTCTGCGCAAATAGCCTTGGGAGAGATTCCTGAGGGGGATTATGTATTGCTGGCACAGAGTGAGTCTATGAGTGCATGGGAGTCTGATTATACCTTTCAGCGTCCCATCAGAGTGTCTGAAGTAGGTGCCGTTAGTTTGGTCAGAACACCGATTGCCAAAAATAAATCTTTTCCACTTCCCTATCAAAACGGACTAAGAATAGGTCTGAATACCTCCAATGGTGATTATCAATTGATCATCGATCGGGCAGCAGAGCAAGCAAATGCTGTCTTTCAGTTAATTGGTCTGCAACATGGGAAGCCTGTTTATGAGCAAATCTTATCTTTAGAGCAAGGGAAAAATGTCCATACCTTGGACCCTGAATCCTTTTTGCCTGGTTTGGCAGATTTTGCTCTCCTCAATGAGCAAGGGGATATTGTTGCAGAGAGACCGGTGTATTTTCACCCACAGGCGATTCCAACTTTGAAGATTTCCACAGATAAGGAAACCTATCGGCCACGAGAGCGTGTGCAGGTATTGCTAACTATTTTGGATGAATTCGGAGAAGGCTTGGAAGCTGATTTTTCTGTTTCTGTCGTAGATTCCAAGCAGGTCAGTTGGCCGGAGGATATGAGTACCATTGTGACAGAGATGGAAATTGGGTCAGTATTGAATACGCCATATTCCTTTTCTCAACAGCTATTGGAACAAGATTCTGATATCGCCCTCAAAGAATTGAATGATTTGATTGCTTCCAATCAGAGTTTAACGGCCTTATCAAGATTTTCCACCCAAACAGAGCCAATTCAGGATGAAAATCCGGGAATCAGATTGAGTGGTGTTGTCAAGAAAAAAGATGGGAGATATATGGAGAAAGGAACAGAATTGGAGTTCCTGATCTATCCAAAACAAGGAAGTTCATTAATGGCCTCTGCTGTTGTAGGAGAAAATGGAAGATTTTTCTTAGATGGGTTACTATTTCAAGGTGAGGCTGCTGTAGTAGCTAGCCGTATCGGTATGGATGGCAAAAAAGTCCCTGCAGAAATGTTACTGGCCTCTCAAGTAGATTTAGAGCAGATACCTTTACCTGGGCCTACACTTTCAGCAAATTTTGTGAGGGTTGAAGAATCCCAAAGTTTGGATGATGTACGAAGATTTGCATTGCTTCGAAATTCGAGGATGGATGAACGTGTGATTGATTTGGATACGATGACCATAGAAAGACAATCATGGACATTTGGCTTTACGGATCGTACATCTCTTTACTCCAATCAGCCGGATATTCGACTCGATATCCCCGAAAGAGGTTTTGAAAATCTTAATTTTTTCCAATATATCAGGGGTCGAGTGCCTGGAATGAGTATGGTAGGGGATCCAATGGATATCGGAAATCCGCCTTTAATTTTCTTAAGAGGTTCCCAGTTTACCATGAGAAATGAGTCTAATAACCCAGGAGTGCTATTTCTCATTGATGGAGTAGTAGCCAATAGATTTATGGTGGCTCCTATAATGATGAGAGATATTGAGCAGGTAGATATTTTAAATTCTGTCGCTAGCCAATCTGCTGTGGGTATTCAGACAAAGGGAGCTGGAGTAATCAATATCCTGACTAGAAGAGTTAATCCAACAGCTAATTTCACCAATGAAAATGTAGTTCTGGCTAGGGGCTATCAAGAATCTCTCAGATTTCCTATTGTCGGAGAAGGAAGACCCGAAAAAGATGTTTTCAAGGCGAATTGGAATGCTACAGTCTATTGGAATCCTTATTTGGGAACAGATTTTGAAGGTAGGGGTAATTTTGAATTCGTAGTAAACGATTTACAAACAGAGCTTAAAATTATGGTTGAGGGGATGAGCAAAACAGGGCAACCGATTTTTGGCATTCATACTATCCGTGTAGAAGAATGATTCGGGTTAGTTGCTGCATAGTTCTTTTCATGCTTACTTCAGTGCTGGTACAGGCACAAGGGCAGATCAAAGGTGTGCTGATAGATGCAGAAACGAAGGATCCGCTTCCTTTTGCAACCGTTTTTCTTTCCAATACTACTTTTGGCTCAGTAACTGATTTGCAAGGAGCCTTTAATCTTTCCAATATTCCTACAGGTGAGTATGAACTAATTGTGAGTTTTTTAGGATACAAGACCCTTCAACAGCAGGTACTGGTCGAGAAAGGAAAGCTTTTGCAGTTGGAACTTGTCATGATCCCTGAAGTGATTGATTTAAAGGAAAATCTGGTGGAAGATAAACGGGATAAATCTTGGTATGTTAATCTGAAGATTTTTGAAAACTATTTTTTGGGTTCTAGCATCAATGCGAAAAACAGCAGGATCCTCAATACAGAGGTCCTGATTATGGATGATCAGACTAAACCAGGTCATTTGTTGGTTTCTGCTAGAGAACCGATTATCATAGAAAATTCCAATCTCGGGTATCAGATTAGTTTTGTGTTACAATCCTTTGAGTGTAACCCCAAAGAGGAGCGGTGGAGTTACTTTGGATTCCCTTATTTTGAAGAAATAGAGGTTCCAGCACGTAGGATGAGCCGGGTATCCAAAAATCGGGATAGGGCATACTTTGGCAGCATGACGCATTTTTTGCAAGCGGTGTATCAGGAGAAACTAGAAGGAGAAGGCTTTGAAGTCTTTTTGGTCAATAGGGTAAAAGGAGAAGATCAGCTCTACAGAGAAGAGGTTTCAGATGTGCAGGTACATGCTGCTGACATATTGCTCCGTGATGAAAAGGGTAATGCGTACTTTCATTACAGAAAACCCATATTTGTTCGATATAATCGTGAAACAGAAGAAACTGCCTTTAGTATGCGCTACAGTCAAGCTCGTGCACCTTATCAGATCAGCAAATTTATCTTATTGGTACAAAGAATCCGATTGGAACAAGATGGGAGATATTTTCCTGCCTCAGGTATTTACACCGAAGGATATATGGCTTGGGAGCGAGTGGCTGATTTGATGCCATTTGGCTATGTTCCAATGGGTGAAACTTCTTTACAATAAAAAAGCCCTGAAAATTGAATTTCAGGGCTTTTGATTTTTTTAGATTTTATCTCCTGCTTCGAGCGCGTCTCATTGGATTGTCTCCAGTGGAAACGCCACGTGCACCGCCTCCTCCTCTAAACATTTCAAATCTGCTTGGCACAAATTGTCTCGGCCAGTAGTTATTACTTTCGTCAATATCTGCTGTCTCTCGCAAAGGATCCAATACGATATGGCTTACTTCTTTTTTCTTAGCAAAGACCTTGGTCACCTGAGTTTCATTCAATCTCCAAATTTGTGCTGGGATACGTTCAATTTCGGAAGTGCCATCTGTGTAGTTGAATTGAATAATCAAAGGCATTACCAAACCACCTTCATTTCGGAAGGTCATTTCGTAGAAATTCAATCCAGAGTTAAGTAGCTCTTTTTCTTTCGGACTTAGGCGATCCATAAAGTCCTTGTATGCCCTCTCATCATCAGGTGTGACAGTAAATGGATTATAGCTATTGTAGAAATCTCGAGTAGCAGGATCTCTTTCCACCACTGTTTGAGGAATATCTTTTACATTTCGCTCCACACCCACGTGATAGGCTTCACGTTCGGCTACTTTTTGTTCGTCTGCTTTCTTTTGGGCTGGAGTTCGGTTGTCCAATTTGAACCAACGAACTTGCTCTATAGAAATATCCACAGGCTCTGTTCCAAAGAACCAACCTCTCCAAAACCAATCTAAATCAATTCCAGAGGCATCTTCCATGGTGCGGAAGAAATCTTCTGGGGTTGGGTGCTTAAACATCCAACGCTGAGCGTACTCTTTGAACGCAAAATCGAATAGCTCTCTTCCCATAATGGTTTCTCGAAGAATATTTAGAGCAGTGGCAGGCTTTGCGTAAGCATTGGGTCCAAATTGGATAATGTTTTCAGAATTGGTCATGATAGGCTCCAATAATCTTTTTTCAGAAGCCATATAAGGGGCAATTTTATGTGCCGGCCCTCTTCTGGAAGGGTAATTTCTATCCCACTCCTGCTCTGCTAAATATTGCAAGAAGGTATTCAAGCCCTCATCCATCCAAGACCATTGTCTCTCATCCGAATTTACAATCATCGGGAAGTAATTGTGGCCTACCTCGTGGATTATTACGGAAATCATTCCATATTTAACAGCATCAGTGTATGTGCCGTCTTCGTCAGGTCTGCCGTAATTGAAGCAAATCATCGGATACTCCATACCATTGGAACCTTCCACAGAAATAGCTACCGGGTATGGATAATCAAAGGTGCGTGCAGAATAAGATTGAAGCGTATGGGCTACCACTCGTGTGGAATATTGTTCCCAAAGAGGATTCCCCTCTTTACCATAGTATGACATAGCCATCACGTCTTTTCCGCCTTGCTTCACGGCCATGGCATCCCAAATAAATTTTCTGGATGAAGTCCAAGCAAAGTCTCTTACGTTTTCAGCATGAAAAACCCATGTTTTTTTATCTCTCGCTTTCTGCTTTTCCAAGCGCTCGGCTTCCGCTTGGGTACGGATGACAATTGGTTTGTCATAGGTCTTTTTTGCTTGTTCCCACCGCTGAAGTTCCGTACTGCTCAGTACTTGCTCTGGATTTTGGAGTACACCTGTAGCACCTACCATGTGGTCAGCAGGTACAGTGATTTTTACTTTGTAATCTCCGAATACCAAAGCAAATTCACCTCTTCCCACAAACTCCTTGTGCTGCCAGCCTTCAAAATCGGAATAAACAGCCATTCTTGGGAACCACTCTGCCATGGTATAAAGGTAGTTACCGTCTTTCGGGAAAAACTCATAGCCTGGACGGCCACCAATGAAGCTCATTCTATCGTGGATATTAAAGCTCCAGTCCATGGTGAATTCTGTTGTTTCGCCTGGTTTCAATGGCTGAGGAAGATCTACTCGCATCATCGTTTTGACGATCGTAACAGGAATGTCCTCACCTGCAAGATTTTTGACGTTATTGATTTTAAGTCCCAAATCCATGTCATGCCACAAGATGCTTTCCAACTGACGCAAATTCATGCGTGGGTTGATTCGACTCTCGGCAATTTTAGGAGTATTGGAATCTTTATCCCGCTCATTTTGATCCAACTGAATCCAGAGGTACTTCAATTCATCTGGGGAATTGTTGATATAAGTAATTTTTTGCCAGCCTTTGATGGATTGATTGTCATCATTCAGTTCCACTTCAATCTCATGGTTGGCTTGCTGCTGCCAGTACATGTGACCGGGTGCACCTGAAGCAGTTCTGTATACATTAGGGGAGCGCAATTCGGTTCCTAACTGTTCAAACCGCTCTGCATGATTTTGCTCTGTTCGTTGGGCATGTGCAGGCAGGGAAAAAATAACAGCTGCCAAAGCTCCTAGGAGTACATGTTTTTTCATATAGGTTAGTAAATGCTTCGTTGATCGAAACAGCAAGTTACTACAAGATGTTGGAATCGAGTAGTTTTTTACAGAAAAGGCTGATTTTTTTGATTACCAGAATTTAGTGTCCAGTATCATCATAATGGCCATCCCCAATACAACGGAAGAAATCACCAAAGTCCAATCCTTGCGGTTAATACCGATAACTCCCACTAAAAGCATAGCCGCAACCAAAAATATCCCCACAATTACTAATTGTCCAACTTCCAACCCTAAGTTGAAGGCCAATAGCGGTTGAAAAATAGAAGCCTCTTTCCCTAGTAAGGATCGCAAGTAATTACTGAAACCTAAACCATGGACCAATCCAAAGAATAAGGCAAAGAAGTAGTTAACTTGAACACCTCTGCCATTGCTAGGTTTGGGTTTGAGGATATTGCTGACGGCCGTAATAGCAATCGTGACTGGTATTAGGAATTCAATTAAGTCAGAATTTACTTTGATCACATTCAAAGTAGCCAAAGCCAAGGTAATAGAGTGTCCCACGGTAAAGGCTGTCACCAAGATGATAATCTTTTTCCAATCCCGACCCAAGTAAATGGCGCATAATGCAATGACAAATAGGATGTGGTCAAAACCGTCCAAATCCAAAATATGCTGAATACCTAATTGAAAGTATAACTGAAACTGATTCATGTGCTGTTTTGTAAAATTAGAAAGCTGCGGCTTCCGAATATTAATTAACTTGCAAAGAAAATAAATAAAGCCAATCTAATGCCACTAAATTTCATTTTCGTTCTCTTATTTTCCTTTCAGCTGTTGTCGCATCCTTTTTACATCAGCTTGACGGAAATCCGCTACAATGAGCGACAGAAGACTTTGGAGATCGCGCAGAAAATTTTTTGGGATGACTTAGAAGTGGCGTTAGGTGAATTACACCAAACAAAAGTAAATTTCTTAAAGCCTGAGAGTCAAGAGCAATTGGAGCAAATGGTTGAGGGGTATTTGCTGAAGCACAATCAGATTATCGTCAATAATCAACAGGTAAAGTTGGTATACTTAGGTTATGAAGTGGAGGAAGATGCTGCTTGGTTTTACCTGGAAGCTCAACGGGTTTCAGCTCCAAAAAAGGTGATTATCCAATCCGACATTCTAATCGAACAATTCCCCGGACAGCAAAATATCATCAACTTCTTTGTCGGTAGCCGACCAAAAAGCTTGATCCTGCAAAAAGGGAAAGAACGTGGGACTTTATCGTTTTAGATAATAATAAAGAAGTTTTTAAATCGTCTATTCTGTTTTTCTTTTATAGGTGGTTGTTGCTGGGACATCAAATGGGTCGAGGGCTACAATTTTTCCTTCTCTGACGACTATAATAGGACTGTTTTTAGCTTTCTTAAACTCAATCATTCTTCTATAAGTCTCTTCAAGACCTTTAATAATTTTCTCCCTTTCTTCTTTTAATTCTTCATCTGTAAGCATATCATCGATTTTTTAGTTTATCCCATAATTTATTGTTATACACAGCAACTTTAATTCCAGAACCTTCGGCAATTATTTCATAGGAATCTCCTGAATTATTAACAAAAAGCCAGTTATCTACTTTGTTCATAAATAAGGAAAAGAAATTTTCTATTCCGCTTTTGTATCTTCTTTTTATTACATCTTCTGGTATGTTGTGGCCACCTTCATTAACACGTGTTTTTACTCTTGAAATAGCTAATTCAGGGGAATCAAGATAGAAAAATAAACAGGTTACATGATAATTGAAGCTTTTTGCCTTTTCAACAAAATTTACGTAACTCCTGGTGGATAGAGTGGTTTCAAAAGCAAAATTTTCACCAGCTTCTAATAATTTATTTATTCTTTTTAGCATCAATCTACCTGCCTCAATTCCTGCTTTTTCAGGTTGAAATGGAGAAATTCCTTTGGCGATTTCATCTGCATTTACAAACTCTTTACATGACAGTATTTCAGGTAGAATAGTGTAGGATGCTGTGGTTTTTCCTGCCCCATTACAGCCAGCTATTATGTAAAGTCTTTTCATGTATTACAAATATACAACTTAGCTTCTATGTAGGTTCAAAAATTTAAAATCAACTTTATGATACATATAGCTACACGGACTAAAATTAGAAAAGGTCCACAGATTTGCACGGATGAGGTTTTCTCGCAACGACCGCTAAGATTCTGCGCAAAGGTCGCTAGGGTTTCACGCAATGGCGCAAAGTCGCAGTGTTTTGCATTTTTTATCCAATCTAAAATCTACCTTCTTAAATCTAAAATCAAAATGTCTTGCTTCTTGCCTCTTGTTTCTTGTCTCTAAACTCTCGCTTCTCGCTTCTCGTCTCTCGCTTCTCGCCTCTCGCATCACTTCTTCATCCCTCCTCCTTCATCCTTTGTTCATCACCGTCCCACACTTTCCACAGGTCGTATGTGCCGGATTGGACCAAAAGCGCTCCATGATGGGTGGAAGCTGATTGACAATGTCGGTGATTTCTTGATATTCTTCGTACAACTTATTGCCGCAATTTTCGCAGTGCCAGATAAAACCATCTTTCTCTCCAGGCTTTCGATAGCGCTCCATGACCAAGCCAATGGTGTTGGCTGGTCTGCGCGGAGAGTGAGGAGTACGAGCCGGTAATAAGAACATTTCTCCAGCTTTGATTTCAATATCCCGAACCTGTTCATCTTCCACTATTTTCAGGACGATATCACCTTCCACTTGGTAAAAAAACTCCTCTCCTTCGTTGTAGTGAAAATCCTTTCTTGAATTTGGACCGCCTACGACCATCACAATGAAATCATCGTTGCCCTGGTACATGACCTGATTGCCGATAGGCGGCTTCAGTAAGTGTCTGTTGTCTTCAATCCATTGATGAAAGTTGATGGGTTTAGCTATTGGCATTGGCTTCTTATTTTTTCCGTTAAACAAAGAAAAGCCCCGTATTTGTTTAAACCAATTTTTTATCTCTTAAAAATCATGGACCTTTGTGGGTAAATAATCACCCTTATATGAATCTTCCCATTATTGATCTGCATTGTGATATGTTGTCCTACCTGGCCAATGTGCCACATGCAAACCCTGCCAATGCATCAGATATTGCCTGTGCCATCCCTTTGTTAAAGGAAGGGAATGTACGGATGCAAGTCTGTGCCATTTACACGGATGTCCGAAAAGGTAGTATGGAATTGGGGATTAAGCAGGCATTCAAATATCGGGAGATGCAGATGTTTTTTGCTAAGGACTTGCAGCGGGCTGATGTAGATTTTTTGAATAACTTTTCCTGCCAACAAAAAATCGGTACCGTAGTAGCAATCGAAAATGCAGCAGGACTGGCAGAAGAACTTGTGCCCATTTCCAAAGCTTTTGAGACCCTGGATTATATTTTGAAACTAACGGGCAGAATTGCTTATATCAGTTTGACGCATCATACAGAAAACCGTTTTGGTGGAGGAAATTATACGGAGGGTGTTGGCTTGAAGGATGATGGAAAGCGATTGCTTGATTATATTGTGGGCAAAACAATTGCCATTGATTTATCCCATACCTCAGACCTATTGGCAGAGGGTATTTTGAAGCATATTGATGCCCATGGCTTAGATATTCCTGTGATTGCCTCCCACTCCAACTTCCGTTCGTTGTGGAATCATAAGCGGAATCTAACGGACGAATTTGTCAAAGAAATTATCCACAGAAAAGGCTTGATTGGAATCAACTTTCTACGAGCTTTTTTGGATGATGAAAATCCTGATCGAGTATATGAACATCTAATCTATGGTTTTCAAAATGGGGCTGAAGAGCAGATGGCTTTTGGAGCAGATTTTTTTTATACCAAAGATTGGCCCGACCAAATGAGGCTGCCATTTTATTTTCCCAATGTGGAAAACGCTAGTAAGTATCCATCCATTTTGGAGCGATTAAAAACGGATTTATCCACAAAACAATTGGAGAAGCTTGCTTATGGGAATGCTCGTCAATTTTTTAGTAATTTGTGGCAATAATCAAGCAGCTATGTCCTCTCATCATTTTGTCAAAGAACAGCAAGAACCTGCCCTGCTCATCCTTTCCACGAAAGGTTTGAGTTTTGATCAAGTTGCTCCCTTATTGGAGTGGGTACCTACGGTATTGGTAGCTCAAACAGAAGTGGATCAGGTCATTTCTTGGGGAATCAAAATAGACTTAATTTTGGCTGAAATGGGTTATCAACAGGCCAACTATCACCTGTTGGAGGAGCAATATCCGGTAAAATTTATTGGAGTCAACAATCAGGAGTTCCTCCAAGAAGGTCTCCAATACTTGATGGCTACCAAACATGGTGCTGTCAACATTATCGGTTATCCACATCAGCAAGCGGAGGATTTGGTCCCGTTTATGGAGTTTTTAGATATAGTGATTTGGGATGCGCCACTGCGTTATTTTCCCATCAAGTCTGGATATTTCAAAAAGTGGTTTGCTGAAGGCACTCAAATCCAAATACATGCACCCGAAGGTACATTTGTTGAAGTAAAGGGTCCGGAGGGAGTGGATTTGATTGTTATCAAGCATGCGACCATGCTGGAGTTGGAAGAAGGCAGTACAGAATTTAAATCTAATCAGTTATTTTGGTTGGGAGAGTTTGTTTAAAAAAACTTATTTCTTTAGAAAACTGTGGATAAGCTTGTTAAAAGATGCAGCTCTTTTGAATTTGGAAGCAAGCGTTCTACCTTGCTTCGGTAAAAACCGCAGAAATCATTCGCTCCTTTCCATTCAAGTCTTGATGGATTTGTATTTGTTGATAACCTTCTTTGGAAAGTAACTCGGCGGTCTCTTTGCCCAAAGCTTCATTGATTTCAAAATACAGTTTGCCACCTGATTTTAAAGAATTCTTTGCCTTTTGTGCAATCACCCGATAAAACAGTAAGGGATCTTCGTCGTACACAAAGAGTGCTAAATGAGGCTCATGAGCTAGGACATTGGGCTGCATCAGCTCTTTTTCAGAATGCTTGACATAAGGTGGATTGCTGACGATGATACCCAGGTTATCCACAGGAATTGCTTCATTCAAAATATCAATCCGATAGAAAGCCACAGAGGCGTTTAAATGCTTTGCATTGTTCTTGGCTACCGCCAAAGCTTCTTCTGAGATATCCAATGCATGTACATTTGCTCCTTGAATTTCCAAGGCTAAAGAAATGGGAATGCAGCCCGAACCCGTGCCGATGTCCAAAATAGATGGGTTCGGGATTGTGTTTTCTTTACTAATTAAATGCACCAATTCTTCCGTTTCATTGCGGGGAATTAGGACAGCAGGGGATACTTGAAATTCCCTTCCGTAAAAGGGTGCCTTACCTAAAATATATTGAATGGGCTTTTGCTGCATCAATTCCTCTAAGGCTTTTTCCATAGCTTGAGGAATTTCTTCTAGCAAGGAGTTTTGCAGCACATCTATTCTTTTGAACCCCAGAAAGTGCTCGAACAGCCAAATGGTTAATTCACCTGCTTCTTGTTCAGAGTAAATTGTAGACAATTGATTTGTGTACTGTTGATAAAGCGACCGAATACTCATGTGTTTGCTGCTTTGTTGATGAAATGATAAAATACAAGCGTTCCAATACCATAGCAGGCCACATCCCAAGGGTCGGCTGTATAGGTAGCGGAAAATCGGGGAAGAAACCACTCAAAAATAAATGAAATGTAAGCAAAACCTACAAAAGTTTGAGCCTTAGTGAATATAAAAGCATTTTTTAAAGGATGAATCCAGCGGTAAACTTGCAAAGTAATACCTAGTATCACAGGCATAGCTAACAAATCGTCCAAATAAGCATGTATATAGGGTATATGGATGTTCAGGATACGCTCAATGTACTGGTTAAGCGCAAAGACTAGTCCTGCAATCCAAAAAAAAGGATTTTTCAGTACGCTCATTAGCCCGGAAGTACTGCAACCAACCAAGCCAAAAAGGTGATGATGGCCATATAAATGGTGTAAAAGAAATTTCCTACTTTTTTGAGAAGGACCACGGCATCATTGTCCGTTTCTTTGATATGGAAAATCCATTGTTCTTGATTGGCTTTGGTATCCGCCTCTCTTTTTTGATGGTATTCCAAATCCCTTCCTCCCAATGCTTGTCCACAGTGTTCACAAGCATCATTGATGTTAACAGTCCAGCTAGACCATTCTCCGCAATGCGGGCATTTTTTCTGTCCCATACCCAAAAGTACGGAAGATTTAACAAATGGATGGCATAATTCTCATTGACGTGTACAATTACCTATCTTTGCACTATGAAGTTATTCCCTAATTTAGTGAGAGCAGTAGTTGCTGCTTTGGATGAGATTTTTTACCAAGAACGATATGCTGATAAAGTCATTGAGCGTATTCTAAAGTCTAACCCCAAATGGGGTGCGCGCGATCGTGGTTTTATCGCAGAGACCGTTTATGAAATGGTCCGTTGGAAGCGTTTGATAGAAACCTTGTCTCCTTCCAAAGACTTGAATCATATGTTTGGAACCTACTGGCTTCTTCAAGGGAATCAATTACCTGCTTGGGAGGAATTCAAAGGCATAGATCCCAACAAAATTAAAGAAGCTTATGCAAAAGTTGATAGCAGAGCTGTCAAACAATCCATTCCCGACTGGTTGGATGAGTTGGGCGCTTCTTTGCTGGGAGATAAATGGGATGAGGAAATCGATACCCTCAACCAACAAGCTGAAGTGGTCCTTCGTGTCAACACTTTGAAAATTTCTCGAGAGCAACTGATGAAGCGCTTGCGTGAAGATGGTATTGAAACCTATGCTCCTAAAGGTTATAAAGACGCCTTGGTATTGGCCAAGAGGCAAAATGTATTCAGAAACCCTGCATTTAAAGAAGGCTTATTTGAAGTTCAGGATGCTTCCTCCCAATTGGTAGCAGCAGCTTTGGAAGTCGAGCCCGGGATGCGGGTAATCGATGCTTGCGCGGGTGCAGGAGGAAAATCCCTTCATTTAGCAGCCTTGATGGAAAACAAGGGTAGAATTTTATCCATGGATATCCATGGTTGGAAATTACAAAACACAAAACTAAGGGCCCGAAGAAATGGGATTTCCATCATTGAACCCCGAGTGATTGAGGGAAATAAAACCATCAAGCGACTGAAAGAATCAGCCGATAGGGTGCTATTGGATGTTCCGTGTACGGGATTGGGAGTGCTTAAACGTAATCCGGACACCAAATGGAAACTGACTCCTACCTCTGTAGAAGAAGTTCAGAAAATCCAGCAGGACATTCTTCAAAGTTATGCCCAAATGCTCAAGCCAGGTGGATTAATGGTGTATGCTACTTGTAGTATCCTACCGGTAGAAAATCAGTTGCAGGTGGAGAAGTTTCTCGCGTCCGACAAGGGAAAAGATTTTGAATTGGTTGAAGACCAAAAGGTATTGGCGCAAGAGTCAGGATTTGACGGGTTTTATATCGCTAAGCTGCGAAGAAAATTAGCGTAAGCTCTTCCAGCTTTTGATAATGATAAAACCTCCGGTCATAGCAAGCATGCTTGCTATGATTGCAAAGTTGGTCATTCCATAAATCCAAAAACCTACACCAAAGAGCGCTGCATAGACCATGATGGAACCCACGAGCATCAAGCCAATTTCTGTTGGCAATCTACCGGTTTCCTGTTTTTCTTGTGGATATTTATCCAGCAGCTTTTTCCAACCAAAAGCTGCTGGTTTTACTTTTCTGTAGAAAGCGAGTAAAATGGTATCGTCTTCGGGTTGGGTCAATAGCGTAACAGCTACCCAAACTATCGTGGTTATACCAACTCCGAATAAAATTTTAAGGTATTCTTGATCAGCAGGAATGTCTATCCAACCTACCTTGGGATTGACAAATTCAAAGTATAAGGCAATGGCAAAAGATATCACCATAGCAGAGATTTCGGTGTAGGCATTGATTCTCCACCAAAACCATCGGAGGATAAATATCAAGCCTGTACCTGCTCCAATTTGAAGCAACACCTGAAATGCCTGCAGAGCATTGGAAAGTGCAAGTGCAAAAATAGCGGCAAGCACCATCAACAAAACGGTGGATACCCGACCCACCAACACCAATTCTTTGTCTGTGGCCTCAGGTTTCCAGAAACGCAGATAGAAGTCATTCACGATGTAAGAGGAACCCCAATTGAGATGGGTGGAAAGGGTGGACATAACTGCGGCAATCAAAGAGGCTAACACAATTCCAATCAATCCTGTTGGCAGAAAGGTCAGCATGGCCGAATAGGCCAAATCATCTCCTAATTTATCATCAGCAATGGCAGGAAATGCTTCCTTTAAGTCTGAGATTTGTGGAAAAACAATTAAAGATGCCAAGGCAATGATGATCCAAGGCCAAGGTCTTAAAGCATAGTGAGCAATGTTGAAAAAGAGAGTAGCTCCGATGGCATTTTTCTCATCTTTGGCTGACAACATCCGCTGGGCGATGTAGCCTCCTCCTCCAGGTTCTGCTCCTGGATACCATGTAGCCCACCATTGGATGGCCAACGGCATGATGAGTAAAGGAATGACCAAGTTCATATCACTGAAATCTGGTAGGATATTCAGTTTGTCTGATACATTGGGGTGTGTAAGCAATGCATCGAGGCTTCCGATTTGCGGGAGATCAATGATGTAATATGCAGCTCCAATGGCGCCTGCCATTGCAATGAAAAACTGAAAGAAATCTGTGAGCAATACTCCTTTCAATCCCCCCAAGGAACTGTAAATAACGGTTACAATAGATGCTAATAATAAAGTTTCCCATGCCTCTAAACCAAGCATCACCCCACCGATTTTGATAGCGGCCAAGGAAACCGTTGCCATAATAGCCACATTGAAGAATACTCCAAGGTAAATGGCCCTAAATGCCCGTAAAAAGGCAGCGGGTTTACCTCCATAGCGCATTTCATAAAACTCCAAGTCGGTAGTAACCTCCGATCGTCTCCATAATTTGGCATAAACAAATACTGTCAACATCCCTGTCAGCAAAAACGCCCACCATACCCAGTTGCCAGAAACTCCATTTTTTCGGACAATGTCTGTAACTAGATTCGGAGTGTCAGCCGAAAATGTAGTAGCTACCATGGAAACACCTAACAACCACCAAGGCATGTTCCTCCCGGATAAGAAAAAATCTTTGGCGGATTTTCCTGCTTGCTTGGAGGTGTAGATTCCGATGAGCATGGAAATCACAAAAAAGGCAGCAATGATGGCCCAATCAATGATGGAAATATTCATAGTGTAACAGGTATGGGGTTAAAGTTTGTTTAAAATTTTATAATTCAAACCCAAACTTTTATAATAAATTTCACTAATGTAAGAATTTTACCAGTACCTGCAAATGGAACAACTCTTTTGCAGGCTAAAAATTTTCAGGAAATCAAAAATGCGGTTATTTCTTCAACAATCTATACTTTTGGATTCAATTTAATTCTCATGCAGGCATATTCTTGGCTCAAACCTATTCAGGATGCTTATAAGTGTAGTATTGATTCTGTACAACCTTTGGGTTTTGGTCATATTCATCAGACTTATAAGATTACTTCAAACGAAGGCAGGTATGTTTTGCAGCAATTGAATGTGCAGGTTTTCACCAATCCGCAGAAAATTTCCCATAATCACGCCTTGGTGAAGGAGGGCTTGAAAGGAAAAGATTTACCCTTTGAATTGCCCTTGCCTATACCTAACCAAAATGGGGAACTTTTTACTAACGTGGAGGGATCGCTCTTTCGGCTTAGTCCTTTTGTAGATGGGGTCTGTTTGGAAGAAATAAACCATACAACTGAGGCTTTTTTGGCAGCAGAAGCTTTTGCAGGCCTTATAGCGGCATGTGCTTCCATGGAGACAGTCATTTTTGAAGCAATCATTCCCGGATTCAATGATTTAGAATTACGTTTTCAACAATTACTAGATGCAGTTGGAACCACCCGGCGAGCAATTGATGACGAACTTCAGGAATTGATAGATTTTTATTTGGGGCAAACGGCTTTGGTTCAGGAATATAAGTCATGGATTCAACGTGTACCTCAGCGTGTGACGCACAACGATACGAAAATCAATAATCTGATCTATTCCAAGGATAGACAACAAGTGATAGCTGTGATTGACTTGGATACCATCATGGCAGGGTATGCTTTTTATGATTTCGGAGACTTGGTGCGTACGGTTGCCTGTACCCAACCGGAGTCCTCTACCGATTGGCAGGCCATTGGTGTGGATCCTATAAAGTATCGGGCACTTTGGGAGGGTTTCCTAGCTGGTGGAAATCAAGTCTTGACAGACGATGAGAAGGCTTCGTTGGTATTTGGAGGACAAATGATGACCTGTATCATGGGCTTCCGTTTTTTGGCGGATTATCTCAATGGTAATATTTATTATTCGATCCAATACGAAGAACAAAACCGGCACAGGGCTAAAAACCACATGTGTTTGCTACAAGCCTTACTGGCTTTTAACTTTCATCCTTGATAGAGCTGATCAATCCATCTTTGAAGTGGAAGGTAGAAGTTCCTGTGAGTTTCAATTCATCCCCAGCTTTCATCCTACTGGAAAAATCCATGGCTAACTGTGCATGGTAATCAATGGTAATAACGATTTCATTCTCGGAGATCTGCCAATTCAAGATGGTCTGTTTTCTCCAATTGAAAAAGGTACAGGCTTTTTCTGCTTGTATTTCAAAAGCCTGAATTCCCTCTAAACGAAGCATCAATACACCCTTCGAATAATTTTCAAATACAATATCATCGTGTAAGCAACTGAGCATGCCCCATACATTCATCTCATTGTAGTATTCGATATAGGACTCGACAAGTTTTGCAGGTGATAATGGTTCCATTTCAAAAGGTTCTAGGCAAGAACAGTATGCTTCAAGTGCACATCCATCGCTATTTCCTGTACAAAAATCAATTTACAAAAATCTTCGTTGATTTGTAATATGCCGTCCATTATTTCAATCTTATTTCATTCAAAATAAGTTCACGCTACGACCGCAACGATATTCGCAACGCTCGCCACGGTATTTTTTGTTACCTCTCAACTAATGGTCTGATTGTCTTGGTGCAATTAACCGCCAAGATGCCAAGGTCGCGCAAAGATCCCAAAGTTTCTCTCAACTCTGCGTCCTCAGCGCCAACCTCAGCAACCTCTGCGGTTTCTTTAGCCACAAACTAATTTTAGGATTCTCCTTTCCTGTCTCCAATTCTCGCTTAAAACCTACCCTACAATCTGGCCCCTCGCTAAAAAGCTATAAAAATAGCTTTTCATAACGCTCGGTCCTCCTTCATCCCTCATCCTTTATACCCACCATATTTCAGTCATCGTTATAACCAACATCCAATATCCATAAATATCCATTTTTCCCAACTTTCTAAACTTTAACCCGTAAATTAGAAGCTGAAACCAAAGAAACTAATGGAAGATAAAAATTACGAAGTGAATATTGATCCGGATTGGATCAAGAAATTTGCTCCCAGAATCATCGGTGGGTTCATTTTGTTAGCTGCTGTGGTTACGGGAGTCAAGACGGTGGGTCCTGAGGAAGAGGGTGTTGTGATTCAACTGGGCAAATATAATCGTACGGTGGATCCGGGATTAAATTTCATTGTTCCATTTGGCGTGGAGCGTATGTTTAAAATTCCTGTGCAACGTCAATTGAAACAAGAATTTGGGTTTAGATCAACCGATAGTTCAGGTGCTCCAACCCAATATACCAAAAGCTCTTATGGAGATGAGAGTATGATGTTGACAGGTGACCTGAATCTGTCTGATGTGGAATGGGTCGTGCAGTACAGAATCGTAGATTCTTACCGCTATTTGTTCCGCGTACGAAATGCGGAGAAAACCCTGCGAGATATGTCTGAGGCAGCCATGCGTAAAATTGTAGGTGACCGTACAGTGAATGAAGTATTGACGGTTGGAAGACAGGAAGTGGCGAGTTCTGTGGAGGTGCTTTTACAGAAAATGTGTGATGAGTATGAAAACGGTATTCGCATTGACCAAGTAGTATTGCAGGATGTGAATCCACCTGAGCCGGTAAAACCTTCCTTTAATGCTGTAAACCAAGCACAGCAGGAGCGTGAAACCTTGATCAACCAAGCTGAAGCAGAATATAACCGAGTTATCCCTCGTGCAAGAGGTGAAGCAGAAGAAACCATCCAATTGGCAGAAGCCTATGCCTTGAACCGTGTCAATAGAGCGAAGGGGGAAGCGGAGCGTTTTACATCGTTGTTTGATGCTTATGTCAAAGCACCAGAGGTTACCAAGCAACGGATTTACTTGGAGACCATGGAGCGTGTGCTACCCAAAATCGGTAATAAGATTATCGTGGATGAAAAAGGTAATAATGTATTGCCTTTGTTGAATATTGATAAAGTAAAGACAAATACACCATGAATACGAAAGGAACAGTATTGATCATCGTTGGAGCTATTGCTGCAATACTTTTGTGGAATAGTGTATATATCTTGGATGAAACCAAACAGGCGATTGTAACCCAATTTGGTAAGCCTGTTGGGGACCCTCGAACAGAGCCAGGAATTAACCTGAAGGTTCCTTTCTTACATAAGGTACAGTTTTTTGACAAACGTTACCTAGAATGGGATGGAGATAGAAATCAGGTTCCTACCAAAGACAAGAAATTTATCTTCGTGGATTCTTATGCCCGTTGGGAGATCACCAATCCCTTGCAGTTCTTTATTCGTCTTCGGGATGAGCGCTCAGCCCAGTCACGATTGGATGATATTTTGGATGGGGAGACCAGAAATGCCGTCGCTAGTCATGACCTATTGGATTTGGTACGCTCTACCAATAGAGATCCGGAGGTAACGGAGGATTTTATGGAGGAAATTGAAATTTTGGAAGATATCTCTGTGGGTCGTGCTCAAATTGAAAAAATCATTTTGGAGAAAGCGAATGAGCGGACAACTGACTTGGGTGTTCGAATCTTGGACTTTAGGTTCAAGCGGATGAATTATGTAGACGAGGTTAGGGATCGTGTGTATGACCGAATGATTTCCGAGCGTGTACGAATAGCTGACCAATTTAAATCTGAAGGTCAGGGTGAAGCCAGAAAAATTGAAGGTAACAAAGAAAGAGACTTGGCTCAGATACAATCAGAGGCTTTTAAATTAGCTGAAGAAATCAAGGGTAGAGCAGATGCTGAGGCAACCAATATTTATGCAACAGCCTACAACCGCAACCGTCAGGCAGTGGACTTATATAAGTTTCTACGAACTATGGAAAGCTTTGAAAAATCTCTGGATGAAAATACCAGTTTGGTCTTGTCGACAGATAGTGAATTTTTTCGCTATTTGAGAAAACTAAATTAGAAATAGCAAAAAAAAGGGTCGAATTCGACCCTTTTTTTATTTGTTCATTTGACGATTACATCTTCGCCGAATAATTCGGAGCTTCTCTCGTAATACTCACGTCGTGTGGGTGAGATTCTTTTACACCGGCAGCAGTGATTTTGACAAATTTGCCGTCGCGCTGCAAGTCTTCTATGCTAGCTGTTCCGCAGTAGCCCATACCAGCTTGCAGTCCACCTACTAGTTGGTACAATACTTCGGCAACCTGACCTTTGTAAGCAACTCTTCCGACGATGCCTTCAGGTACCAGTTTTTTGATATTATCTTCGGCATCCTGGAAGTAACGGTCTTTGGACCCTGACTCCATGGCTTCCAGCGAACCCATACCTCTATAGGTTTTAAATTTTCTTCCTTCGTAGATGATCATTTCCCCAGGGGCTTCCTCGGTGCCTGCCAATAATGAACCGATCATAATCGATGCAGCACCTGCAGCAATTGCTTTCACCAAATCTCCTGAATACCGGATACCACCATCTGCGATTACAGGTACATTTCTACCTTTCAATGCCTCGGCACACTCAAACACAGCGGATAATTGCGGTACACCCACACCTGCAATCACACGGGTAGTACAGATAGATCCTGGGCCAACCCCTACTTTGACTGCATCAGCACCTGCGTCAGCCAGGGCAATGGCCGCTTCAGGAGTTGCAATATTCCCCACGATAACATCTAAATCAGGGAATGCTTCTTTGATTTTTCTACAGGTATCGATCACACCTTTGGAGTGTCCGTGTGCAGTATCGATGGAAACAACATCTACACCTGCATTTTTTAAAGCCTCTACACGCTCCACGATATCAGCCGTCACACCGACAGCCGCGCCAACTCTTAGACGGCCATATTCATCTTTACAGGCATGTGGCTTGTCTTTTCTTTTCAGGATATCCTTATAAGTGATCAATCCGGTCAATCGATTTTCTTCATCTACTATCGGAAGTTTTTCGATTTTGTATTCTTGAAGGATTTCTTCTGCTTGTTCAAGGGAGACTCCTGCTTTAGCTGTAATCAAGCCTTCCACCGTCATGATATCTTTGATGTTGACATTGGGATCTTTGATAAAGCGGAGGTCACGGTTGGTAATAATTCCTTTCAATGTACGATTTTCATCTACTACGGGGATACCACCAATAGAATACTCTCGCATGATGGCCTCTGCATGTTTTACTTTCGCATCAATGTCTAAAGTAATCGGATCCAAAATCATCCCCGCCTGAGAACGCTTCACTTTGCGAACTTGCGCCGCTTGCTTCTCAATGGACATATTCTTATGGATGAAACCAAGACCACCTTCTAAGGCAATTGCAATCGCCAAATCCGATTCCGTAACGGTATCCATTGCAGCGGATACAAGCGGAATGTTCAATCGGATGTTTTTCGTAAGTTGAGTGGAGGTGTTGGTATCTCTCGGCAATACTTCTGAGTATCCGGGAACCAAAAGCACATCGTCGTAGGTGAGTGCTTCGTAGAGGAATTTATCTGAATTTCTGTTCATGGCAAATGTGGTTAGGTAACCCTATTTGCCCGTCAAAGATACAAACATTTTCCATTGTGGCTCAAGGCTATTTCAAAATTATTTAAAGTTTAACCAAAAATATCTGTCCGAATTAAAATAAAATTTGGTCTCTAGCCCTTGCTAGTCAATCGTAGATTGGACCAACTTCCCAGTTTTACCCGCTCGGATGATAAAGTAAAGCATTAAACCGAAAGGCCCTGCCATAAATGTGCCCACTAGGGCCAGTAATAAAAGCCACCTATTGATGTCTTTTTTCCAAGCATCATGGGCAATCCACATGCCCACGAATAAATCAAATGCCAAATAATGAATCCAACCAGCTAATAAAGCTTCGTCCGAGCCCATCAAAGCCTTTACTTCAGCTAAGCTTCCAAACCCTGCGCCTTCCATATCTCCCGAACTGATACCGTAGATGAGGTAAAAAACATAGGTACCTCCCAACAGAATCAGGACACCCGAAAACAAAGTACTGTAAATCCAAGATTGTGCATAAAAGATAAACAAGCCTATCCAGGCAAAGAATGCCAAGGTGCTTGCCATGGCAAATACAGCTTCTAAGGTCATAGCGGGAAGGGGTTAGGTTGGTTTACTAAGATAGCAAATTCCTTTTTCTTTCCCCAGTATGGAAGGTAATTCCTTTTGTGAAGTCCGTTGAATGGACGTTTAAAAGTGTTTAGAGGTTTGTATTGCTGAATGTCACAGCTTCTTAAACTCCAGGGTATTGATCAAGTGGATTAAATCTACCTTGATATATTCAATCACAGGGGAGAGAGAGTCATTTTTCATCGCTGTATTGAAGTATAGAGCCCCCCGAAGGAAGTTTTCGGTAGAATCCGTGACAAAAAACTGGAATTGGGTGGGTACTTCACCCGTCAACTCAGCTACTACGCCTGTGTAGCCTTTGGGTGTCAGTAAAATAGATTCCTCAATTCCATAGGCTTTAATTTGGTGTTTGGCTGTCAGGTTGATAGCATCGTTTAAGACCATTTTGATGTCTTTGCCTTTGGATTCTAGGGGAAGGTAGGTGAGGTGTACTTTGGCACCAAGATCCTGATAATTCAGATTAATCCAAGTTTTTTCTGCCAAATTGAAGGAATCAGGCTCGACTTGCGCATGTGCTGAATGTTGAAAAACATATGGCTGGGGCATGCTAAGCACATCAAATGCCCGCTCAGGTAGATCGATGCGATTGTAACCATTGGGTTTGGGTAAATAATCCTGTCCACAAGAGAAAAGGAAGCAAATGGAAACAAGCGTGCAAAGTATTCTGTTATGCATAGGTCAAAGGTAGTACTTTGAACAAAAGGATTTATCATTCAAACGTATAAAACAATAAAACGATGAAAAAGAGCCATGTAATTTTCGGTTCAGTACTGAGTATGTTGATGCTATTTTCAGCATTTACTGTATCCGCGCAGACAACGATCGAAGAGTTCGTTGCCAAGTGGGACAATGGCAAGCAGTTTACCCTTGATGTGGTAGATAAGATGCCGGATAACCTACTCGATTACAAGCCTCATGCATCCGCGATGAGTTTCAATGAGCAGGTGACCCACCTGTCCGGTGCAATGGTGATGATTGCCAAAAATTTTATGATGGGAGCAGATCCATCCTTCGATCCGAGTGTAAAGCCTACGACAAAAGAAGAGCTGAAAGCATTGGTAGCGGCGAGTTATGATTATGTGAAGGTCACTGCCAGTGGACTGACTGCTGCACAGTTTGCGGAAAATGTGGAAATCTTCGGAAGTACAGCTAGTCGTAGACAAGTACTAGCCTTGATCGATGACCATACTACCCACCACAGAGGTGCTGCCATTTCCTATATCAGAGCGAATGGTATCGAGCCTCCAAGATTCAGCGGAATGTAGGAGAGGTCGACAATTTAACGGTCGACGGACCACGGTTTGGTTCAAGTCTTCAGATGTTTTGGTTCAAGTCTTCAGACTTGGACCATCCTCTTTCAAGTCTTCAGACTTGCAGAGATCTATCGTAGAAACTTTTTTTTCACGCCACGCTCGCAAAGATTTCACACCACGTTCGCAACATGGGACTGAATTGGTTCAAGTCTATAGACTTGGACCATTTACTTTCAAGTCTTCAGACTTGCGGAAAAATCTATCATAGGAACTTTTTTCACGCCACGCTCGCTACGGGTTGATGAAATGCTTGAGGGATTTTTGCTAAGGAAACTTTACTGCTAAAACCATCATCTAGACCTGGCAGGTTTTAAAAACCTGCCAGGTCTTTCACTAAAAAACGCAGGCGTTAGATTCTAAGCGTATCCTCCCTATTACCTTTCCCCTCAATTTTCTCACTGCTCACTGTTCACTTCCCACTGCACATTCCACATTCCAAATTCATCACCCCCTTACCCAATTCACCTTCTCCTCCACTGGCTTTCTCCTTCCCGCAGGCCATCTGTCGGTAGCGGGTTTGGCTACGTAGAAAAAGCCCATTAACATATCTTCTTCACCTAACCCAAACCATTCTTTGGCTTCTGGCCAAAAGGTAGGTCCACCTGTTCCCCAGTATGCAGCTAAGCCATGGGCTGAGGCCGTCAGGTACATATTCTGAACAGCCATGGCAACGGCAGCGATCTCTTCCATTACAGGTAGGTTGGCACGCAAGTCACGCTTCATCTGAATGGCAATAATATGGGAAGCCTTCAACGGGTTTTCTTTCAGCTTTTGGTAAGTGGCCTCGATGAAATTACCTGCCTTTTCAGCGCGCTCCTTATATAGTCCGGATTGGAATTCCGAAAAGCGCTTCAAGCCTTCACCAGAAAACACGGTAAATTCCCAAGGCTCGGTCAGTTTATGGGTAGGTGCCCATGTGGCATTGGTGAGGATCTCCTCAATGATGGCATCGTCCACCGGGTCATTTTCCTTAAACTGTGCCACAAACATCGAGCGCCTGCCGCGAATGATTTTGTTTACTTCTGCTATGTTGAAATCAGGTCTTTCCATGATCGTTATTGCGAGTTTGATTCGATTTAAGAATGCAAATTCAATCAAAAAAGTTTGATCACAGGGAGTTTTCTTGACTTATTTTAGACAAGTTTTGCTAAGATTTAAACCGTGTCAATCAGCGAAATCTGTTTGTAATCTGTGTCAAAAAATCACTCTGCAAATTGCAATCGCACCAAATTGGCATAAAACCCTTCTTCTTGTGAAGCCAATGATTCATGAGAACCTTCTTCCACAATTTTACCCTCGGAAAGCACGTAAATTTTATCCACTTTTCGGATAGTAGCGAGTCGGTGGGCAATGATGATGGTGGTTCTGTTTTTCATCAACTCATCCAAAGCCTCCTGCACCAGAGACTCAGACTCTGCATCCAAGGAAGAGGTAGCTTCATCCAAAACCAAAATAGCCGGATCTTTCAAGATTGCCCGTGCAATTGCTACTCGTTGACGTTGACCTCCAGAGAGCTTGATGCCACGCTCACCCACTAAGGTGTCTAAGCCTTCCGGTAGCTTGGTGATAAACTGCCATGCATTGGCCTTCCTAGCTGCTTCGATGATTTCTTCTTCCGTAGCATCTGGCTTGGCATAGGCAATATTTTCCCGGATACTTCCTCCAAACAATAAAACTTCTTGCGGAACAATCCCAATATTGGATCGCAATTGCTTGAGATTCCAGTCTTGAAGAGGCTTGTTATCAACCAATATTTCACCTTGGCTGACATCGTAAAATTTCAATAACAATTGGATGATGGTAGATTTACCCGCACCACTATGCCCTGCTAGGGCAACTTTTTGGCCAGCCGCTACTTCAAAATTCAGATTCTGGAGCACATCCACCTCTACACGGGTTGGATAAGCGAAGGTGACATGGTTGAATTGAATCGCACCATACACTGGTACATTTTGGTAGTCTGCGGTAGAAACCTCTGCCTCTTCATCCAATATCTCTAAAACGCGTTCGGATGAGCCAATCGCCTTTTGGATTTGTCCATAAATATCACCCAAACCGGCAATCGAACCTCCAATAAACGTCGTGTACAATACAAACGAGACTAGATCACCTACACTCATTTCTCCAGACGCCACTAAGGTAGCTCCATACCACATGACGGCTACAATGCCTCCAAATAAGGCAAAGATGATAAAGGAAATAAAGGCACCTCTAAAACCCGCTGCCTTCAAGGCTACCTTGACTACTTTGTTGAGGCCATTTTCGTATCGTTTGGACTCAAAATCCTCCCCAACAAAAGACTTGACAGTCATAATGGATTGCATGGTTTCTTCCACGATGACATTGGCTGCCGCCAATTCATCTTGGGTTTGCTTGGAGAGCTTGCGGATAAACCTTCCAAAAACCATCGCAAAGATCACCAAGATCGGAAAGGTAGCGACCATAAATACGGTCAACTTGGGCGTGGTGAAAAACAAAAACGCCACACCGGCTAAAAGGGTGATGAGTTGGCGGAAGAGCTCGGCTAGGGTAGTAGAGAAAGCCTCCTGCAACATACTCACATCGGATGTGATGCGACTGATGAGTTCCCCGGTTCTTCGCTTGTCGAAAAAGGTCATCGGTAGCTGTACTAACTTAGAGTACAATGCCTTGCGGATATCTCGCATGCTGCGCTCATTGACCTTGGCAAATAGCCAAACCCGAAAGAAAGAAAATATACTCTGGATCAAAAGAATACCCACCAACATTAAGGCAATCAGATTGATATCATCCACCAACCAAGATTCTCCCGAAGCAGTATCAATTAATTTTCCTGCGACAAATGGGAATGTCAGGAGTGTCAAACTTGAAAACAGTAAGAAGACCATTCCCAAGAAAAAAGAGAACCGATACGGCCATACAAACTTAAATATCCCCCCCAGTTGACTCAGACTCTGTTTGTTGAGCTTTCGTTTTTCGTGTTCTTCAAGGGCTATGCCTCTCTTTTTTGCCATTGTTTAGCTACCTACCTTATAATCAATCTTGCAAATTTAAGGAATACATCGCTAAACATTCTTAAATTAACGACGCTTTTGCATATAAACCCATAAACTTACATCTATGAACACCAAAAGTATCCTGTATGTTGCAGCGGCGGGGCTAGTTACGATAGCCTGTCAATCGCAAGAAAAATTTCCTACTATAGACGTGAACTATCCAGAATCCAAAAAATCCGACCATGTTGATACCTATTGGGGAGAATCCGTAGCGGATCCCTACCGATGGATGGAAGATGATTATGCTGAAGAAACGAAGGCATGGGTGCAAGCCCAAAATGAAGTAACCTTTGGCTATCTCGCGCAAATTCCATTTAGAGAAGCCATTCGCCAACGCTTGGAAGAAGTTTGGAATTACGAACGTATATCTGCCCCTTCCAAAAATGGGGAATTTGAATATTTCTATAAAAATAATGGCTTGCAAAATCAGTCTATCCTATACCGTAGACCATACGAAGGAGGGGCAGAGGAACTCTTTTTAGACCCAAACAAACTATCAGAAGATGGTACAAGCTCTTTAGGAGGTGCTGCTTTTACTTCGGATGGTTCCTTATTTGCCTATGCGGTCTCTGTTGCTGGTTCGGATTGGAGAGATATTTATGTGATGAATGCGGCGACAAAAGAGAAGTTGGAGGATCAAGTGTTGGATGCTAAGTTTACAGGAATAGCTTGGAAGGGGAATGAGGGATTTTTCTATTCTACCTATGACAAGCCGGGAGGTTCGAAGTTATCTGCTTTTACCAATAACCATAAACTCTATTACCACCAACTGGGGACCGATCAGAGCCAAGATGTATTGGTTTTTGGAGATGATAAGAATCCTAGAAGATATGTAGGGGCAAGTGTGACCGAAGATGGGAAATATCTGATCATTACCGCTGCCAACAGTACTACCGGGAATGAATTGTATATGCAGGATTTGACAAGTGCCTATTCTCCGATTATTCCCATCGTGAGCAATATGGACAATACTCACTATGTGGTGGATCATGCGGATGGAGCGTTGTTTATTTTCACCAACCTTGGTGCGCCCAACAATAAATTGGTGAAGGCTTCTGTCAAAAACTTTGCTCCTACAGCATGGACTGATGTGATTCCTGAAACAGAGGATGTGATGAGCATTTCCAAAGCAGGAGGAAAGTTTTTTGCTTCCTATCTAAAAGATGCCATCTCAGAAGTTCGCCAGTTTGATTATAGTGGAACGGAAGAACGCGTGATCGAATTGCCAGGAGTAGGGACAGCTGGCGGATTTTCAGGGAAAAATGACGCGGAGTATGTGTACTACACCTTCACTTCTTACATCACACCGGGTTCATCGTATCGATATGATATTGCTTCAGGAGCGTCGATCTTGTACAATGCTCCGAAGATTCAGTTTGATCCCTCCCAATACGAAAGCAATCAGGTATTCTATACCTCCAAAGATGGTACCCGTGTTCCCATGATCATCACCCACAAAAAGGGATTGGAGTTGAATGGGAAAAATCCAACCATTTTATATGGATATGGAGGTTTTGGCGTGAGCTTGACTCCATCATTCAGCATTGCCAATACCGTTTGGTTGGAAAATGGCGGGGTGTATGCGGTACCAAACTTGAGAGGAGGAGGAGAGTATGGAGAAACCTGGCATTTGGCCGGTACCAAAATGAAGAAGCAAAATGTGTTTGATGATTTCATTGCGGCTGCGGAGTACTTGATTGCTGAAGGATATACTTCCTCTGACTATCTGGCCTTACGTGGAGGCAGCAATGGTGGCTTATTGGTGGGGGCTGTGATGACGCAGCGACCGGACTTGGCTAAAGTTGCGTTCCCTGCTGTGGGGGTCTTGGATATGTTGCGTTACCATCAGTTCACCGCAGGTGCGGGTTGGGCGTATGATTATGGTACGGCGGATGACAGCGAAGAAATGTACCGATATCTGAAAGGCTATTCTCCCTTGCACAACTTGAGACCAGCTGCCTATCCTGCTACCTTGGTAACCACTGCTGATCACGATGATCGGGTAGTCCCTGCCCATTCTTTCAAATTTGCAGCAACCTTACAAGATGCCCATCAAGGCAAAAATCCAGTTCTTATTCGTATAGAAACCAATGCAGGTCACGGTGCCGGTAAACCAACGGCTATGCAGATAGCGGAAGTGGCGGATATTTTTGCGTTTGGGTTGTATAATATGGGGATTGGATATCGATAGATATTTGTTGAAATTAGATATTGGTGAGCTCGCTGTTTGAAATAAGGTGGAAATAAGGTAGAAATAAATTGAAATAAGGGGTAGGGATATTGATTGATATAAGTGAATATCGGTTCCATCGTGGCTAAAGAAACCGCAGAGGTTGCAAAGGTTGGCGCAAAGAGCCCGGAGAGACTTTGGGAACTTTGCGTGACCTTGGCATCTTTGCGGTTAATTGTACCAAGTACCAAGTACAATGTACCACAAGACAGTCAGACTACTAGTTGAGAGGAAATAAAATAATATATAAGGGGAAAAAAGGAGGAAGTATGAGGGATGAAGGATGAATTTGGATTTCCTTACTGCAAGCAAGGGGCGAGACAAAAAATACCGTGGCGAGCGTTGCGAATATCGTTGCGTTCGCTGCGTGAACTTGTCCTGACTGTAAAATAGATTGAAGGAGGACCGAGCGTTATGAAAAGCTATCTTAATAGCTTTTAGCGAGGGGCCAGGTTGTAGGGTAGGTTTTAAGCACGAATTGGAAGTAGAAAGGAGAATTCTAAAATTAGCTTGTAGCAAAAGAAACCGCAGAGGTCGCAGAGGTTGACGCAAAGAGCTCGGAGAGACTTTGGGAACTTTGCGTGATCTTGGCATCTTGGCGGTTAATTGTACCAAGTACGATGTACCAAGACAGTTAGACTTCTAGAAGAGAGTTAATAAACAAAATTTAAGTTGGGAAAAAGGATGAAGGTGGAGGGAGGAAGGATGAATTGGGAATCACCTACTGCAAGTAGTTTCCTGGCAAAAGTAATCGTGGCGAGCGTGGCGGAGTACTTTGCGGTCGCTGCGTGATCCCCTTTTCGGAGAACTATAAATGGTATTATATGAAAAAAATTGGAGTTTGGACTTTGTTCCTGTTGATGATTGCCCCTTCTGTTTTTTCGCAGACGGAAGCGGAAGAGCGGGAGGCGATAGTGGCGACCGTGCAATTGTATTTTGACGGCATGGTGGAGCGGGATCGGAGCAAGTTGGATCAGGCTTTTGATGCGAATGCCCGACTAATTGGTTTTCGGGGAGAGAATTTTACCGTAACCCCGTATGAACAGTGGGCCTCGGGCACTGCTCAAGGAGCACCTCGCAATCCAGCTGACTTTGACAATCGCCTAATCAACATTGAGTTCAGAGGCTATATGGCCCTTGCCACCACAGAATTATTCTGGCCGGGGGTATATTATTATGATTACTTGACCTTATTGAAGATGGATGGACAATGGAAGATTGTGCATAAATCTTGGTACGAGGAGAAACGGTAGGAATGGAACAAATATTCAAAGGATAGGCATAAAAAAAAGCAGCCATCCAATGGCTGCTCAACGTTAGTCCCTAGTAATGTCTTAGTGATTATTGCTTCATTATTTTCATCTGCTCTTTTTGAGATCCCCACGCTACTTCCACGATGTATAGTCCATTGGTGGATTTTTGGAAAGCTTGACTGATGCTATCCGATAGCTGTCTGACGTCTTTTCCTGAGAACACTTCTTGTTTGCCTACAGGAGATACTAATTTCACAATTACCATTTCATCGGCATAAGCGCTACGGTTTACTAATTCCAAGTTGAAGCGCTCTCCGCCCTTGTTAGGATTTGGGAAGGCTTTCCATGCATTGCTTCCCTTTTGGGTTGAAGCTGGGATTTTTACCCCTACCACATCGCTATAAACGTGAGTTCCATCAAAATCCACCTGCTTTAGTCTGTAATAAGCCATTCCTCCAGCCAATGGTAAGTGCTTATCTTCGAAAGAATAATTTACTACTTCATCTGAAAATCCAACACCTGCTGTCTCGCCGATAGTTTCAAAGGATTTTACTTGATCGATGGCACGCTCGATTTCGAAATGAGAGTTTTCCCATTCTTTAGCTGTGGCCCAATTTAAAATTGACAATCTGTTTTGAGCATCGAAACTTGCTTCAAAATTTTGGAATTCTACCGGAAGGCCTATTCCAATTCTATATGTTACAATAATGACTACTTCACCATTTCCACCATTTCCACCGCTGTTCTGTCCGCCGCCTCCACCACCGCCACGAACGCCATTTTCTCCATTTGAAAGTGATCCATTTCCTGCACTTTTACTATTTCCTGAGCGGTTAATACTTCCATTCCCTACTGTTGAGTTGCCACTGTTTTCTAAATTTCCATTTCCTCTTGCCGTTGCACCTCCACCTCCAGCATATTCAAAACCTGCAATTATAATTCCAGCACCACCATTTCCCCCTATTCCTAGTGTATTAGTAATTTGCCCGTTTTGTCCATTCCCTTCGATATTTCCTTCCGTGCTTTTGCTAGCACCAGCTCCACCTCCCCCAGCCCTTCTGATATTTCCGCCATTTCCTTGGGGAGCAGGAGAATTCCCACCAACATTACCATTACCAGAATTCCCACCTCTCCCACTATTCCCGCCTTGTCCTCCTTCACCACCTGCAGTTGTAATCAAGGTTCCAGGTAGGTTTTCAATTTGAAAAGTTGTATTTCCACCTTTCCCACCATTTGGAGTGCCAGGCGCTCCACCAGTTCCAGGATTAATTATAAATCTATCTCCAACCTTAATAGTTGGATTAGTATATGTTATTGAATCAACAGCTCCACCACCGCCACCACCAGCACCTTCACCTCTACCACCACCGCCACCTGCGCCAATTATATAAACCTTTACTTCGACATCAATTTGTTCATCATCTGCCAGCAAAGGTGGATTGGGGTGAGGAGGTAATATAAAAGTCGTTGGTTCTGTTATTCTAAAAATCGTAACTACTTGGTTGCTAGTTTGAGCATATCCATTTACACTTACGATGCTCAATACCCAAATTAGAAAGCTCATTGCATAAACAACTTTTTTCATTGTCGAGAAATCAAGTGGGTGATTTTCTGTATTTATCATACCACAAATATCCGATACAAGTCATTACCAAACAAGTAAAAAGTAAAAAAATGTATTTCATACCATAAAAAAAGTATTACAAACCTGTTTGTGGGTGATTTTACGCACTTAGTTTTTCAGGATTTTATGGTATTCCACTTGTTGTCCCCAAATGATTTCTAGCACAAAAATGCCCTTTGTAGCCTCCTGAAGGGCTTTTTGAACTTGACGCGTGAGTTGCTCCTTGGTATTTCCGGTAAAAATCATTTGTTTACCTGCAGTAGAGGTCAATTTGAGCGTCAATGGTTCATCTTGATAATTATTGCGATTGAGTAGATCTAAGGTGAAATCTGAACCATTGGTAGGATTGGGATAAGCCTTCCAGGTTTGGCCTGTGGATTCACGAGAGGTGACACGTATTCCCACCACATCACTGTAAGCGAATGTTCCATCAAAATCCACTTGCTTCAATCGATAATATGCCATGCCTCCTGCCATTGGCAGCCGCTCATCTACAAAGCTGTAGGACACGGGACTATCCGAAAAGCCTGCACCGGACACTTCTCCTATATTGCTGAAGTTTTGAACCTGATTGATGGCACGCTCAATTTCGAAATGGGAGTTTTCCCATTCCTTGGCAGTGGACCATTGTAGGTTTACAGAATGCTTTGCGGTATTGAATGATCCATTAAAGAATAGGAATTCTACGGGTGTGATGACAAATCGTTTTCTAATAATTACGATGCCATCTGCCCCATTTCCACCATTACCACTTGATGTGGCGCCTCCACCAGAACCAGTATTTGGATTTCCGTTTCTTGAGGTTCCACTTCCATTAGCTGTGCCACCAACTCCTGATGAACCTCCTTGTCCTTGGCTATTATTTCCAACACCGCCACCTCCAGCTGCATAAACAACATTTAGTCCTGATATAGTGCTTAAAAACCCATTACCTCCATTAGCTCCTTGATTTCCACCACCATTTCCTCCAGCAGTATTTGCACCACCACCACCACCTCCAGCTCTATTGTTACTATTTCCTTGTCGATTTCCTGTCCCTCCATTTCTTCCTAACCCAGGTGTAAGGTTTAAATTTGTACCTCCCAATGCTGATCCTCCAGCATTAGAGTCATTTTGTATATTGTTTGATGCTGCTCCACCACCACCAGAACCTCCAGGATTACCGGTTCTTACATTCGAATTAGTTGATCCACCACCACCACCTCCGTTGGCAACAAAGTTTAAAAAACTTGAATTGGCTCCATTTTCTCCGCGGAATTCAGTTGAAGTCGAGCCTGCTCCTCCTGTTCCCACTATGATAGGAATTACTTGTCCCGGTGTTAAGGTTACGGAAGGGTTATAGATTAATCCCCCTGCACCACCGCCACCGGCACTTGTTCCTCTACCTCCACCGCCACCGCCTGCTACCACAAGGATTTCGGCCTCATCAAAAGGTTCTTCATCTTCGGTAAGTGTCGGCACTGTCCAGCCGGTGCTGCATCTGAAAATATATATTCTTTCAAAAACCTGTTCCGTGCTGGAGGAAATGGTAGGTAATTCGATTATTTCCAAACAGCCTATCCGTTCACCAATAAAAACTTCACCATTTCTACAAGATCCTCCGGAAGACTGAAACTTATTAGAAAACAGAATTCCATTATTTCCATTTAAGCACCCTGCTCCTGTGATATTGCCACCCACGTTTAAATAATTGGGTTGATTATTGTCTCCGGCAGAAATATTAGAACCTCCGTTCATAGTAAGATTGCCACTAATATCTAAAAATCCATGAATGTTGATGTTTCCGTCGTTTTGCACATTTCCACCGATAGTACCAGATCCAATACTGAAACTTCCACCACCATTGTTGGTAAGGCTTCCGCCTATGTTGATCGTACCAGCGGAAGAGTTGGTCTGTCCATTGCTTTGGTAGTTTCCTCCCACACTAAAACTTCCTGAGTTAGTTAACTGTGCCCCTTCGTTGACTGTAAAGTTTCCCGTGACCGAGGAGGTACCCGAAAGATTAAGCGATCCATTGATGGTAAAATCTCCATTGCGAATAAAAGTTCCTGTACTGTTGATTGTGCGACCTGAGTTGAGGTTGTCAAAATTGACAGTTAATGTTCCTGTATTATTGATGGTCCAGTTTCCATTATAATTGTTTCTAGCGGTAAAATTTCCAAAATTATTGATAGTTGATAAACTTGAAATGTTATTGAAAGCGGCATCCACTGTGACTCCCTGTTCGATGCAGATGATTACATTTTGAGCATTATTAAAAATAATGGCAGCCGTTCTATTGGCTGCTATACATACCCGAATTCCATTGGCATTATTGGGAATGGTAGGTCCTCCTGTTGAATTAAATGTAAAATCGCAAGTATTGCAAGATTGTGCATGTACTAGCGCAGAATTACCAAGTAAAAGCATAGCCATGAGAAGGGAAATTACCCAAATAATTTCAGCTGGTTTTTGACTACAATTGTACTTTTTTAATAACAGCTTTTCGATAGGTGACGGCATCTTTGGTGTTATTTGTATTTATTAATGATTATTAAATTTGGATCTAAAAAAAACACAAAACAAAAATTTAGGTAATTAAATCACTATTCCGATGCAATCAGTTTTTTCGACTTTACAAAATGCAATTTGCGATGTTTGAAAAAACGTCTTAACTAAAAAAATTTTAGAAATTTTTCGAGATCATAGTAATGATTGACCGATTAAATGCTATAAAAAGCCAATAATGGAAGTGATGAGGGCCTGCATTTTTATTTTTCAGCACAAAGCAAAATTTGCATATTTTTAAGTGTAATTTGACTTTTATGAAGTTTTAAAATGTAGCCAGTTACCTGAATAGCACTCAAGTTTTTAATGAGTTTAAATGCCTTTGGGGTATCAATAAAAGCTCGGATATTAGGATACGATAATCAATAAAACAGAAAAGCCCCCTAGAACTCATGTGGTCTAGGGGGCTACATACGATTTGATTGTTTCTGTTGTGGTAAGTATATGTTGGTTTGTGTATTTGCTAATTTCCTTTTACGAGCTTTCGAACTTTCAAGAACCCGGCACTGCTGATGCGAAGGAAGTATATGCCTTTAGGTAAGTGTTCGGTGCTGATTTTGGCAGCATGCTGCTGACGGTCGATTAACTGTATGAAGACGGGTTTACCCATAGCATCTAGAAGGCTAATGTCGTATTGCGCTAAATCAGCAAACTCCACAGTAAAGCTATGCGCATGGGGATTAGGATAAATAGATAAGTTGTCTTCTCCTACAAAGTCGATTCGGATGACTTGCGTATAACTTGCCTGACCATCTTCATCCTGCTGTCGGATACGGTAGAAGTTCATTCCTCTTATGGGGTTATCGTCCCATGTTTGGTAAAAGGAAATGTCTTGGGTAGTTCCAACCGCTTTGATTCGGGAAATTTCCTGCCAGTCCCTGCCATTAGAAGAGCGCATAACGCCAAAGAAATCATTGTTCTTCTCCTGTACCGTAGCCCATTCCAAGGCAACTCGTTTTTCATGTGCCCTTCCATGAAAGTGAAGCCAAGTGACCGGTAATTGGATAATGGTTTCTTCTGTTGCTTCGTTGTTGTTAGGGTTACTATCTGGAATTCCTGTAGTACTGTAGACATTGACGGTGTTGGTAAACTCTCCGTCAGCGAGTACTTCTACGATAATACTTAGCTCAATTATGTCATTACTTGCCATCATCCCTATATCCCAACGCATGGGATCAGATAAAGGATCGAAGATTCCTCTGTCGGCTGTATGGCTGATATATTTGTAGCCAGTAGGCATGAGTTCATCTAAAAACACCTGAGTTATATCACTTCTTCCTCGATTTTCCACAATGATCAAAAATTCAATCAGATCGCCTACCTCAGGACGATTATTATCAACTGATTTCAAGGCTATCAAATCATAGTCTATCGGACGAATCCCGAAGTTAGCATCGGTTATAGAAACATTGTTTACCTCGATATTGGTCAGGATGCTGTTAGGAATGCCATCCGTTCCGGAACCTGTTCCCAAGAATTCTTCTGTGCTTTCATAAAAATTGGGAAGGATTACAGGAGGTGCTAACATTCCATTTACCGGAACTTCCGTGGTCAATAAAATACTAAATTCTCCGTTTGGAACATCTATTATGGTAAATGAACCATCACTCTGTACAGTGGCAAAACTGACTACATTCCCAAATTCATCAACCAATACAGCATACAAATTTGCAAGATCAACACCTTCTCCCTCCACAATTCCATTTCTATCCAAATCTTCCAACACATTTCCTGAAATGGTTAGGAAGGTAAATCCGCTGATGCGTCGTACAATGGAGAACGAGGAAGCTGTCCAGGTGTTGATGGTTTTGTTATTACTAAATCCATTATCTCCAGTAGCCCACCAAATATGGTCTGGGCTCAACACCCCTGTAACATTTACTGGAATCGATTGAGGACTGTCAGAAGGAGTAATTCCTGTTCTTGGAATCAATGAATCGTCCCAAAATATAAAGTCTCTTTCGGGGTCACCTGGTCTGACATTATCCACCAAAATACCTAAACATTGTTCTAAGTCGTAAATAGGAAAATGTACAGGAAAAAAGGCCACTGTGGCAATAAACTTCAGTTCGCCTCCGCTTGGGAGTTCTACACCACTTGCATCTTGGCCATTCCAGTAAATCGTGTAATCACCAGGACTTTCATAAATTTGTGAAATGAGAATATCTGTTGCTGGATCATATTCCTCATTCCCATTGACATCAATCAATATATCTACAATAGCAGGTAAGTCAATGGAGATATTCACATTGGCTTCTCCTCCGGTAGCAGGAGGTGTCTTTTCTCTGTAAACTATATCCAAGGTTGCTGAGGGAGGTGTGGTTGTTCTCCAAATGCTGGGGTCAGGATCATTGAGAAATAAAGGATATTGGAAGGCATTGGTTGAAGTGGTTTCTATAGATCTTCTATTTTCTTCAAAACTTAAGGTATTTCTGGGGCCATCTTGGTTAGCAAAGAAGTTAGTCCAACCTCCGGATGAGCCCGGGAAACGAATTCTTTTGACAAAGTAATCGTCTGTATCCGAAGTGAAGGTATTATCTATTGGTACAAAGAATCCAAAATCCTCGTGGAAGGAGTAGGCATCTGGCTGACCTTTTTCTACAATTGTCAAATTGTTTACCGTAATATTTGCTCTGGAATTAGCAACACTCCAAAATCTACAGTAAACTCTTCCTGTTTGTTCCACATAACTTCCCGGTGAACCTGAGGCTACTGTTATGTCCCAAAAGTTGATGTTAAATCCACCCCCAATAATAGTATTGCTAGTATTACTTATTTCTACCCAAAATGCTCGATCGGCCCCAGTGTTATTGGTAAATGATCTCCCTAAATATCCTTGTCCTGTGATTTGGGAAGGACCTAAATGGGCTGCCATGGCATCAGCTGGTCTTGCCTCCGCTCCACCAGCCGCATTTGAAACGTAATCAAACGATGAATGCTGGGTCCTACTGGCTCCTGCTGTTCCTTGTGGATAAAAGCCTGATGAATTGGCATCGTAAAACCATCGAACCCTAATTGTAGTGTTGTTGGTAAATACACCTCTGAATCCCCAAAAAACTGTTTCTCCATTTCTGACATAGACATATAATCTATGGCCAGGGTTATATCCAGTTGTTCCAGTAGGAACCATCATCGAACCTCTGACTGCCAAGCTGGACACGCCTGTTCCAGACCCCGGCACCCACAACATACTCTGCCTATTGGGATCCGTCCCCCAAGTACCAGAACCTTCTCCATGGACATAGTGCGGATGTGATGCCATCATTAGCATCACAAAAAATAAAAAACCCAAGCCCCGCAACATTGCTGTTGAATACCCTAAGAGCTGGGTTTTTAGGTGATTTTTCATGACGGTTTACTCGCTTAAATGGAAGTGAATTTATAAAAAATCTGCCATTTAACCAAATAAAATTTTGTAAAACAGATAAATACATACAATATGCAATTTTCTGATTACAAAAAAACTCCAGCTGTTTCCAACTGGAGTTTGTCTATTTTTAGGCTTTTTTCTTAGCTGTTCATACTGATCAAAAACTCGATGTTATCCCGCGTGCCGCGCATACGCTGCAAGAGGAATTCCATCGCTTCTTGAGAAGTCATATCGGACATGAGCTTGCGGAGAATCCATACACGTTGCATCTCTTCTTTGTCCATCAATAAGTCTTCTCTTCTGGTACCGGAACTTGGTACATCGATGGCAGGATAGATTCGTCTGTTGGATAGTTTTCTATCCAAAGCCAACTCCATGTTACCCGTACCTTTGAATTCTTCGAAGATGACTTCATCCATCTTGGAACCTGTCTCCACCAAAGCAGTAGCGATGATGGTCAAAGACCCACCGTTTTCCACATTTCTTGCCGCTCCAAAGAATCTTTTTGGTTTATGCAGAGCGTTTGCATCTACACCACCGGAAAGGATTTTTCCTGAGGAAGGTACCACCGTGTTATAAGCTCTTGCTAATCGGGTAATGGAATCCAATAGGATTACTACATCGTGACCGCATTCTACCATACGCTTGGCTTTTTCCAATACGATGGTGGCAACCTTCACGTGTCTTTCTGCTTGTTCGTCAAAAGTGGAGGAAATTACTTCACCTTTCACGGAACGTGCCATGTCAGTTACTTCTTCCGGACGCTCATCGATCAACAAGACCATTAAGTGTACCTCCGGATGGTTTTCAGCAATGGCGTTGGCAATCTGTTGTAATAATACAGTTTTACCAGTCTTGGGCTGCGCTACAATCATCCCACGCTGACCTTTACCGATTGGAGCAAATAGATCCAAGATTCGGGTAGAGTAGTTGTCATGCTTGGTAGAAAGGTTCAAGCGCTCCTCTGGGAAAAGTGGAGTCAGATATTCAAAAGGAATACGGTCTCTGATTTCTTCGGTAGTCTTACCATTGACAGTAATCACTTTTAATAGAGCAAAGTATTTTTCGCCTTCTTTGGGTGGACGGATGGTACCTTTGATGTGGTCACCGGTTTTTAGACCAAAAAGTTTGATCTGAGAAGGTGATACATAAATATCATCCGGAGATGCTAAGTAGTTATAATCCAATGAGCGTAGAAACCCATAGCCTTCAGACATGATTTCCAATACCCCTTCATTTTCGATGATTCCCTCAAATTCTCGTGGGCTTACATAAGGTTTTTTCTTGGAAGGAATTACCTCAGCAGTTGGTATATGTGCTTCTTCTATGTCACGGAAATTCTTTCTTCTTGGGAGTTCCACCTCTGCTTCTGGCTTTGGTTCGAACTGTTCCACAGCTTTCTTTTTAACTTCCGGAGCAGCTTTTTCCTCTACGGTATCGGAGGAGGCCACAGGATCCAAAGAAGGCTCTATCTCAACTACTTTTCTGCGAGGTCTGATAAATTTTGGTTTTTCTTCCTCAGGAGTTGCAACCGTATTCGCTGGCTTAGGCGCAGGTGCTTCTGCTTTTTCTTCTTTTTTAGGAGCTCTTTCGCGCTCTTTTTGTGGAGTTTTGGCTTCTGCCTTTGGCTCTTCTTGAGGGATAACACCTACATTTTCTCGTTTGAATTTTGGCTTTGCAGGAGCCTCGGCAGGTTTGTCTTCTTTTTTGGGTGCTTTTTCAGCGGCTGGTTCGGGTGATTTTTTCTCTTCTACTTCTACGACGGAAGGTTTCTTTTTGGGGAGGGCTGATTCGGGGGTGATCGCTTGTTGGTCCAAAATGGCATAAATCAAGTCATCTTTTTTGAGTGTCTTAAAGTTTTTGACACCCAACTCCTCAGCAATCTCCTTCAATTCAGAGAGAAGTCTGATCCTTAGTTCTTCTATGTTATACATAAAAAGCTTATGAAATTAGATAATGTTGTAATTGATAATTTGAATGTGTATTGAGTATTACTGAACTGAATGAAAAAGGTATTCAGGCTAGTATAAAATCCACGGGGAGAGGATTTTGGGATACTGTAACGGCACAATAATAAGCCAAGACTTTGGATTACACAAGTTTTTACGTTTTTTCTCTACTCAAAAAGCAGAAATTTTATCATTCCTGCATGATTTGCCGCAGTATTTTGATGGATTTCCATTCTTTTTCCTGCTCCAAGTGCCTCGTGTAAAAGCTTAATAACATATCCAAAAGGTTTCTCCGCGCCATCCCCGGAACCAGTCCTTCAAAGTCAAATGCATGCGCAAGCATGTCCTCCAGATAAGCGGCTTCTGTTTGAAAATCCCGGATAGAAGCCCAGTCCAAATTCATTTCTTCAAAAAAGGATTCGGACGTTTCGGGAGCAAAGCCCAGGTACTTGGAGTTTTCCAGCAAAAATGCGATAGGAAAGTGTGCCAGTTTCACATCATTGCTATCCAGTAAGCGAAGTGACTCATGTAGAAAGTCAAATAGACTGTCATTTTGGTAGTCTTCGTAAATGCTTTTGCTTAGCACCTCGGCCATAAACATGACGATACCCGAACGTTTGAAATCAAAGGGAATCCGCTGATAAGCATGCAGGAGTTTTACTTCGTTGATACGGTTGATGGCACTGCTTTCTTTGAAGTAGACGACCAAGTCTAACAAGGTCATGGGCTGGTATACTGCCATTTTGCTTTTTGCAGTGCTCGAGCGAACACCATTGACAATATAGCTTTTTAGCCCTAGTTCCCTGGTAAAAATTTTTACAATAATAGAAGTATCCTTAAACCGGATGTATGAGATTACCAAGCCTTGAGTTTTGACCAGCATTAGGAGTTGCCTTCATTGAAACATTTACGGCAACGCGCTTCGTAGCTTTCCTTTTCTCCCAAGACCACCTTGTCTTTTTGTTCGATGAGTCTAAAGGAATAAGCAGCCAAGTCTCCACATTTCATGCAGATGGCATGCACCTTGGTTACATATTCTGCGATGGCCATCAGATGGGGCATAGGCTCAAAAGGTTTCCCCTCAAAATCCATATCCAAACCGGCCATGATGACCCGCTTGCCGGAATTGGCTAGTACTGTGGCTACGTGAACGATTCGATTATCAAAAAACTGTACTTCATCGATTCCCACCACATCGCAATCTCCAGCTAGCAACAAGATGTCCTCGGCAAAATTCACAGGAGTGGATCGGATGGCTGTTTCATTATGAGATACCACGTCCTCATCATGGTAGCGCTTATCAATGGAGGGCTTGAAAATCTCCACCTTCTGTTTGGCAATCAGTGCACGGTTGAGTCTTCGGATCAGTTCTTCCGTTTTGCCGGAAAACATGGATCCGCAAATGACTTCCAGCTGTCCTTTTCGTTCTTTGGAGTGAAATTTACCTATAACAGGCTCGATAAACATATATTAATCTGAGTATGAGATGTGTGGAAACTTGTTTTCTTCTGCTACACGAATAATCAAATCCCCCTGCTTGATTTTGGTTTGGCAAGTTAAGCGTTCATTGGCTTTTAATCGACCTTTGGATTTGAAAAATTCTTCCCTGTCGGTAAGTTCTTCTAGATTTTCCAGTCCTTTCATCACAATCATTTTACAGGTGGTGCATCTGCCCTTTTTTCCGCAGGCATGCATCCAATCAATGTAGTTTTCATGAATTAATTCAATAACTTTACGACCAGAGTCTTCAAAAATAATTTCATGATTGTCTAAATTTTCAATGATTATTTTCATCATAAAGATTCTAAGCTCTCGTTAATACTAGCATGACATTGACTATGACTGCCAAATTAAATCAAACATATCTAGAAAATTACGTAAATGCCTTCACATCTCAGGTTTGTGACGCCTACTTTCAGCAGTATAAATACATAACCGGCCCTCAGATTGTTCAATTGACACCTTCGGACCAGGTGAATTTGTTTGTGATCAAGGCCCTGTTTGAGGCTTGGCAACAAGAACTCGAAAAGCTCAAATCCAATCCGTACTTCGACTACAGAGATAAGGCGGTGCATGATGCTTTGAAGGATTTTATGAACGTTTTGTCCCGAACAATCAAGATAGATCGGGAAAATTTTGAGCCTTTATTGAAGACTGCAACCCGTGATGCGATTTTGCTGGCTATCGATCCTCAGGCTTATTTTATTGCCGAAATTGAAAAGACAGCAGAGGAGCAATTGAATACCTATTTCAAGGAAAACCTGCGGTATTTCAAATGGCATCGGTCCTTGATTGAAAATTTGATTGACCGCGCTGCCTTGGGATTCTCCCATAAGGCCTTTAGTGCAGCCTTGAGAAACAATTATGAGCAACAAGCAAAGACCTTAGCCAGTGCGGAGGAGTTATTGAAAATTCTAGCTGAAACACGGGAGATTGATTTTTCAGACTTGTTGTTGGGTGAGGAAACAGAAAAAATAGCAGAGGAAGCTTCCCCTGATGTAGAAGAAAAGGTAGCAGAACCGGAAGTTAAGCGCAGTTCCTTGTTTACACCGATCGTAGAGACCAAGCAAGAAGTGGCTTCGTACAGTGTGGAGGTGGAAGTAAAAGAAGTTGCTGTAGCGGTTGAAAACCCGAAAACACCGAACTCTGCCCCAGCAGCTTTGAAAGAAGGGAAGTTGGATCCTAACGGGATTTGGTCCCGATTTGAGTCAGAGGAATACAGCATTATGAAAATGAGTATTCAGGAATTATCGGAAAGCATTGGCATCAATCAGCGATTTATGTTTACCAAAGAGTTATTTGATGGAAATCCAGATTTATTGAGGCATGCGCTGAAATCCATAGATCAGTGCGGAAATTTTACAGAAGCCATCAACCTGCTCAACTTGCGCTATGTGGATGAATTGAAATGGGACATCCACTCGGAAGCCTTGGATGAGTTTTTACAATTGATATTTCGAAAGTTTGATAAGAGGGGGTAATTCCCCTTTTTTTTGTCAATTCGACCGCTTCTGTAAATCCATCTTTAGGTGTAATTTTTTTTTAGTAGCATAGTAGATTGAATCAAAACATTCGAATACTATGAAGCGAATCAAACTCATGGCTTTGCTGGCCATGTTCTGTTGGACATTCCTATCCTTTGCCCAAACCATCCCCTCGCCTCAAGACCACTTTGGCTTTGGCATGGGAGATAACTACATGTTGAGCAACTATACCCAGACAGAGGCTTATTTTAAGAAATTGGCTGAGGCTAGTGATAAAGCTAAATTGGTCTCTATCGGTAAAACCGAGGAGGGAAGAGAGCAATACATGATGATCGTAACTTCCCCCGAAAATCATGCTCGTTTAAACCGATTGAGGGAAATCTCCACTAAAATGGCCCGAGCAGAGGGCATTACTGATGCAGAAGCCAAAGCCTTGGCAAAAGAAGGTAAGGCGGTCGTTTGGATCGATGGGGGATTGCACTCCACAGAAACGGTGGGAATCCACCAACTGACTGAAACGATCTATCAAGTCCTGACAAGAGAAGACGATGAGACCAAGCGAATCTTGGAAAATGTGGTGATCCTTTTCGTACATGCTAACCCAGATGGACATGAAAAAATCGGGGATTGGTACATGCGTGAAGCTACCCCTGAAAAAAGGAGTTTGTCCGGTCTGCCTGTCTTGTACCAAAAGTACATCGGTCATGATAATAACCGGGATTTCTACATTCAAAATATGAAGGAATCTACCAATCTAGGCTACCAATTGTTTGTAGAGTGGATTCCTCAGGTCATGTACAATCACCACCAAAGAGGACCGGCTGGTTCAGTATTGGCAGGCCCCCCTTACCGTGATCCGTTCAACCATGTATTTGACCCCATGATGGTGACTGGGATTGATGCAGTGGGTGCGGCTATGTACAACCGCCTGAATGCAGAGAACAAGCCTGGCTTCACACGGATGAATGGCTCGGTATTCTCCACTTGGTATAATGGAGGTTTGCGTACGACTACGCACTTTCACAACATCATCGGAATCTTGACAGAAATCATCGGTGGTCCAAATCCAGAGGAAGTACCGTTGGTTCCAGATCGCTTATTACCGAACAGCAATACTCCTTTTCCGGTCACTCCTCAAAAAACCTGGTATTTTCAGCAGTCCATTGACTATTCTGTTTCCATGAACTTTGCGGTCTTGGATTATGCGGCGAGAAACAGTGATCATTTGCTGTACAATATGTACAATATGGGTCAGCGATCAATAGACAGAGGTTCGGCAGATTTTTGGACCCCGTATCCACGAAAAATTGAGGCCATCAAAACTGCCTACGAAGCCAATAAGGACAAATATCAACTTTCATCCAATCCTTTTAGTAGAAGAGGCGGGGCGATTCCTTCTGAGTTTTATGAGGAGGTATACGAAGCAGCGGATCAGCGGGACCCAAGAGGATTTATCATTCCAGCCAATCAAGATGACCCGGCTACAGTAGTGAAATTTATCAATGCATTGGTTAAAACAGGTATCCGTATTGAGCGTACCACGGCTCCTTACAGCCTCCAAGGGAAAACATATCCTGCGGGGTCATTTGTAGTCAAAACCAATCAGGCATTTAGACCTCATGTCTTGGATATGTTTGAGCCGCAAGATTATCCAAATGATTTCCAATATCCTGGAGGACCTCCGATACGTCCGTACGACGCAGCAGGCTGGACCTTAGCGTATCAGATGGGTATTCAGTTTGACAGAGTGTTAGATTCATTTGAAGGGCCTTTTGAAACTTTACCATATGGAGAATTGGTTGCACCACCGACAAGAACTTTGGCTTCTTCGGGGAATGGTTACTTGATCAGCGCTGTGCAAAATGATGCTTTTCCAGTGGTCAATCAACTGCTTAAGCAAGGTGTAAAAGTCTCTCGTACCCAAAATGCGGAAGGAGAAATTCCTGCTGGATCTTTCTACATCCCTTCCAGTGCAGAGCGCAGATTGGCTCCTTTAGTCCAGCAATATGGTATTTCGGTGGCTTCTGCCCGCAGACAGCCTACCCAAGTGACACCTATTCAGCCGACACGGATTGCTTTGTTTGACCAATATGGAGGTTCTATGCCAAGCGGATGGGTGAGATGGATTTTGGAGCAATACAATTTTGATTTTCAGCTCATCTTCCCTAAGGAGGTTGATGCGGGAGATTTGAACAAAAAATATGATGTCATCCTCTTTATCTCTGGCGGTATTCCACCGATGGGTAGTAGAGGTGGAGGCTTTGGGATGGATGCAGCATCGATTCCTGCGGAGTATCAGCATATGATTGGTAGTATTTCCGTGGATAAATCCATTCCTCAATTGAAGAAGTTTATGGAGCAGGGCGGTAAGGTGGTGACGGTAGGTTCTGCTACTGCATTAGCCTATCATTTGGACCTTCCAGTGAGAAATGCCTTGGTGGAAATACAGCCTGATGGGACAGAACGTACACTTCCGGGAGAAAAATACTTTGTTCCAGGATCTGTACTCATGACACGGGTGGATACTTCCCTTCCTTTAAACTGGGGCTTGAAAGGATATTCTGATGTGCTATTCAATAATAGCCCTGTGTTCAAACTCAAGCCTGAGGCTAAATTACAAGGCTTCCAGATTTTATCTTGGTTTGATACCAAAACACCTTTGAAGTCTGGCTGGGCTTGGGGTCAATCCTACTTGGAAGATGGCATTACTGCTTTCTCTGCTCCAGTCGGAAAAGGTAGCTTGGTAGCTTATGGTCCTGAAATTACCTATAGAGCGCAATCCCATGGCACATTTAAGATGTTGTTCAATAATTTGTATAAGTAGTTTATGAGTTGCTCTTTATGATAAGCGATTCATACCTTGCACACATTGAATAGAAATAGCCTGCTGAACTTGTAACAGCAGGCTATTTTTGTGTTTGATGCTAGGCTCTTTCGGATTCTAATAACAGCTTTAGTATTTCAATTACTCAGCCTTATTTATCCCCTTTGCGCATAGTAATTGTAATCTTGGATGATATGCTCCAAAAACGCCAGGCTCTTTTCCTCAGGGTTTAGCTGTAAGAGAGCGGCGGTTTTTTCAGCTAATTGTTTGATAAGGGTAAAATCTCCGGATTTCAGGGCTTCACTTTTGATCTGCTTGATTTGTTGGATTTGTTGATCACTGAGATTCATCACTTGTGGGTATTTGGGGACATAATCTTCGGGAATTTCTTGCAGTAACGTTTCATGCAGACCTATGCTGAATTTTTCAGACACTACAGTAGTTCCTGCGGCTACATCACCTACTCGCTGTCCCTTTCCGGTAATCAAAATGGTGATAATAGCCACTCCACCACTTGTTAAGGAAATATCTACAAAGCGCAAGAGCCATCGGATCAAATAATTGCTCAAGGTAGGTTTGGAGCCATCTAGACGCACCACCCGGATATTCATTACCTTTTTTCCCGGAGACTGTCCATCCATGAAGGACTCAAAGAGTAAATGATAGAGTAACACAGGTAAAAACAATAAGGAATACACTGACCAAGTAAATAAGGCTTCCCTTCCTATGTAGAATATGAAAATCACATAAAAAACCATGATAGCCCCATCCAAGAGATAAGCCAAAATCCGAGTGCCTACATTGGCAGTATTTTGATTAATACTAATATTTTGGGCAGTCTTAATTTGAAATTCTTTCATTTATTAGTTTCTTTGATAAAGTCGAATTAATAGATGAGGGAAGCCACTTTCATTAAGCGTAATAAGGATAAATGGACAAGGTTTGAAAATGTCCTGATGACCGATATGGCCATCTCCCCTGCTGAATTAGGAGACTTGTACATAGAGGTTACGGACCATCTGAGCTATGCACAGACATTTTACCCCAATAGCAATACGCATCTCTACCTCAACCAACTTGCAGCTAAAGCTCACCAAAAAATCTATAAAACCAAGAAGGAATCCAAGGGAAGGTTTATAAATTTTTATCTGCATGAGTTTCCGGCGATGTTTTACCAATATCTTCCCCAGTTAGGAGCCTCATTTCTGATATTTTTGATTTTTTCACTGATTGGAGCTTACTCGGCAGCTACGGATGGGGCTTTTGTCAGAAGCATCTTGGGCGATGGATATGTCAACATGACCTTGGAGAATATCGAGCGAGGGGACCCTATGGCTGTATACAAGGAAATGAATGAGGTGGATATGTTTTTGGGTATCACTATCAACAATATCCGGGTGGCCCTTTTAGCTTTTTCCGCAGGGATTTTATTGGGAATAGGGACGTTTTTCATCTTGATGCAAAATGCCATTATGCTTGGTTCATTCCAATATTTCTTTTATGATCAGGGGCTATTATGGGACTCTGCCCGTACCATTTGGATTCATGGAACCATTGAAATTGCCGTGATCATCGTCGCAGGAGCAGCCGGAATTGTTTTGGGCAACAGTATTTTGTTCCCCAAAACATATACACGCTTGGCTTCCTTTCAGAGAGGAGCAAAAGATGGTCTAAAAATTCTCATCAGTACCATTCCTTTCTTTATTCTTGCAGGATTTTTAGAAGGATTTATTACCCGAATCACACATTTTCCCGACGTATTCAATCTCAGCATTATACTGGGTTCATTGGCATTGATTTGCTATTATTATATTCTTTATCCTATTCGTATCCACAACCAATCTACACATGACACAACCGTACATTCAATTTAAGAAACGCCGAGAGTTGGGAGAGATCCTGTCTGACACCTTTGCTTTTGTAAGGAGTACTTACAAGCAGTTGTTTCAGGCATTGGTCCGTACATCCTTGATTCCATTGATTTTGTTAGTCTTGGCATCGGTCTATTATCAATACCTTTCTATCGACCTGTTGGCAAATAGCGGTACAGATATTGCCTTAGGACTTGGTGGGCTGTTATTGGCTAGTTTACTGTTTTATGCGACCGCTGGATCTACCGTTTTTAGCTTTATCCGGCATTACGACTTAGGACAATCTACAGAGGTAAATTTGGATCAAGTGGTGCTTGAAGCAAAAAGTAAAATTGCCTCCATGATTGGTTTGTATTTGGTGACCTACGTGATGTTAGTTGTTGGGTTTATGTTCTTTTTGATTCCAGGTTTTTATTTTTTGGTTCCTTTGGCAGTTGTATTTCCTTTGATGGTCTTGAGAAACACCACTGTTTTTGCTGCGGTCAAACAAAGCTTTCAATTAATCTCTGGCTATTGGTGGGTTACTTTTGGTACCATCATCGTGTTGATTATTGTGATTGCCGTGATGTCTTTTGCTTTTTCAGTACCTGCCCTCCTGTACAACATGGTGAAGTTTATCCTTAATTCATCTGAAATGACATTTGCGGAAGCAGGAAGAGGAGATTTTATTTTTTTAGTGCTGAATGCACTGGGTACGGCTGCCAGCAATCTTTTATCTATTGTATTATTAGTGGCCTTGGCATTCATCTATTATGATTTGGATGAAGAAAAGAACCGAACAGGGCTCAGACAAAAAATTGAAGAGCTGGATCGTTGATATGTTGAGAAAGGTAGTTTTTTTGATGTACATGATATCCATACTTATTTGTGTGGGTGGCTTTGCTGCACCTGTTAGTGAATCCGCGATCAGCAAGCCTTTGAGCCTTGGGGACACGTACATCGATGAATACCTTGCCAATCCCGACTACAATTACCAAGAATTGAATGATGGGGAAAACTGGTTTGAGAAGTTGAAACGAAAGGTCAGGCAGGTGATCAGTAGGTTTTTTGGCTGGCTTTTAGGAGATGGAAGGTTTGAACATGTGGCAGAATTTATTTTTCAGGCCTTACCCTATATCGCAATTCTTGTGCTTTCAGGGCTTTTAATTTGGTTGGTCAGCAAATACGAAATGTATCCTGGTGGAGACAAAAAACTTTCCCCTGTCCAAGTTGGCATATCCGACGATCAAGCGATTATGGAACGGTCGGATATTCAGCAGTTGATAGAAGCGGCAGTAGCAAAAGGGGATTATCGCTCGGCCGTTCGGTATTCGTATTTGCAAATTTTGAAGAAAATGAAGGAGCAAACCCTCATTGATTGGAAAATTCAAAAGACCAATCATGAGTATGTAGCAGAACTTCCTGATGGCGGATTAAAAGCAGGTTTTGCTCAAGTCACAAGGGTGTACGATTACATTTGGTACGGGGGCTTTGAATTGGATCGTTCGGGCTTTGATGCAGTGTTGAGGAGCTTCCACCAAGTAGAAAAGGAACTATGAAGGTAACGCAGCAACAGGTGTTGGTAGGAGTTTTATTGGCTCTTGTCCTCCTTATTTTAATCCTACAGGCAACTGCCAAGCCTCCCCTCAATTGGATGGAAAGTTATGATCGCATGGACAAGTCCCCTTATGGAGGAAGGGTCTTTTATGAGCAATTTATGAAAGCAGTAAGCCCGACTCTTGTTAAAGAGATCCATGTTTCTACGTATGAGTGGCTTCGCTCAGAGCCAGGAAATGGGACTTTGTTGGTATTCAACAGCTCATTTTTTTCCGATAAGGAAACTTCCAAAAGGCTTTTGGAGTGGATAGAAGGAGGAAATACAGCCTTTATTTCTGCGCGATATATGGAGGAGCGATTTTTGGATTCCTTAGGAATAAAAATCCAATCAATCATTGAAATTGAAAATTTCCGAGAGCATTCAAGCATCTATTTAACAGGTGAGGATTTGTCAAAAAATAAGGAGTTTCGCTTTGAGCGAATCACTCCACTTACTTATTTTTCCTTTGCGGATTCCTTGCCGATTCAAGTCTTGGGAAGCAACAAGTTTACAGATTCTACCAAGGACGCTTTGCCAAATTTTATTCAATTACCATATGGAAAGGGCCTAGTGATTTTGCATTTGTTTCCATTGGCTTTTAGTAATTATTTCTTGCTGGACAAAGAAAATAAAGCGTACACGGAGGCTATTCTTGGATACTTGCCGCTGGATCAACCGATTTTTTATGATCATTACGTTAAAAATGGGAAGTCTATTTTTGCTTCACCCTTGTACTTGTTTCTTTCCAATCAGCACTTGAAATGGGCCTATTACTCCATCGTTGGAATGCTTCTTTGCTGGATTATATTTGAGGGTAGGCGGAAGCAGCGAAGTATTCCTGTAATCAAGCCCTTAGAGAATCAGACGGTAGGTTTTGCGGAGACAATAGCCTCCATGTATTTGGAGAAAAAGGCGTATCATGAGAATATCCTGCAACAAATCACACTCTTTTTGGAGTATTGCAGAACTACCTTCAGGGTTTCTACCGAGGAAATCGATGAGGAAGTCATTCAAAAAATCGCCGCGAGATCCGGCTATCCTTTGGAAAAAACGAGAGAGTTATTTGCCTATGTGGCTATCCTAGAACACAAAAAAGATAGCACACAAGCAGATGTGATTGCATTACATAAAAAAATCAACGAGTTTAAACTGGTTCAACATGGAAGAAAATAAAGAACAGGATTCAGGTGAAATAGCTTTTGAAAGCAGGTTGCCACTTCAGGAGTTGCGCAGTGCCGTAACTGCAATCAAGGCAGAAATCAGAAAGGTAATTATCGGACAGGATGAGTTGGTGGATCTGCTTTTGGTGGGTATGTTGGCCAAGGGACACGTACTGATAGAAGGGGTGCCTGGCATTGCCAAGACTATTACTTCCAAACTTTTTGCCAAAAGCTTGGAAGTTGGTTTTAGCAGAATTCAGTTTACACCTGACCTGATGCCCAGTGATGTATTAGGTACTTCAATTCTGAATATGCAAAAAGGAAGCTTTGAGTTTAAGAAGGGGCCAATTTTTTCCAATTTGGTTCTTATTGACGAGATCAATCGAGCCCCTGCAAAGACTCAATCGGCTTTGTTTGAGGTAATGGAAGAGCGGCAGGTGACCATGGATGGAACTCGGTATACGATGGAAGCTCCATTCATGGTATTGGCAACACAAAACCCGATCGAGCAAGAAGGGACCTACAATCTTCCCGAAGCCCAGTTGGATAGATTTCTATTTAAAATCACCTTGGATTACCCGGATGTAGATCAAGAGTTGGAGATCCTCAAAAGCCATCATGCCAGGAAATCGGCAAATGCCATGGACCAGATTCAGTCTGTTTTGAAGCCTGAGGCCTTGATAGCCTATCAAGAATTGACAGCAGCAGTGAGTGTGGAGGAAAAGATTTTAAGATATATTTCTGAAATTGTCGTGCGTACAAGGAATCATCCAAGTTTATACCTAGGAGGTTCTCCTCGTGCCAGTTTGGCGATTATGAATGCCTCCAAAGGGGTGGCCGCTATTGATGGAAGGGACTTTGTGATTCCGGAGGATATTAAAAAAGTGGTAACTCCTGTGCTGCGACACAGAATCCTGCTAAGTCCTGAGCGGGAAATGGAAGGGCTAAGCACAGATACCGTCATCGAAGGAATCGTTCAATCTGTTGAAATCCCTCGCTGATGTTTCAAAAGTTTATCCAACAATTGTTTGTAGGATCTAGGCTATATGTGATCTTGCTTAGCTTGAGCTTGATTTTTTTGCTTTCCTACTGGGTTTCCTTGTTGTTTCCCATAGGCATTATCTTGCTTTGGAGTCTTGCTTTTTTAGTGCTGTTGGATACGATTATTCTTTTTCGCAAACAAGAGGCATTGGTAGCACAGCGTCTATTGCCAGAGAAGTTTTCCAACTCGGATGCGAATGAGGTGCGGTTGTTATTGGATAATCATTTGGCCATTTCTATCGCGTATACCATCATCGATGAGATACCTGTGCAATTTCAAAAGAGAGATTTTGAGCTTACGGGCGTGTTGCCTGCAAACTCAACACACCAAGTATCCTATCAGCTTATTCCCCTGGAGAGAGGGGAGTATTATTTTGGAGATTTGCATGTATTTGTGCAAAGCAAATTTGGTTTGGTCAAGCGAAGGGTGAGTTTCCAACGGGGGCAATTGGTCAAGGTATATCCTTCCTTTGTTCAAATGCAGCAGTATGATTTTTTGGCCAATGATACCAGAAGAGTGGATCAGGGCTTGAAGAAGATCAGAAGAATCGGGCATACCTTGGAATTTGAGCAGATCAAGGAGTATGCGCTTGGGGATGATGTACGTTCCATCAATTGGAAAGCAACTGCGAAGGCAGCCAATCTGATGGTGAATCAGTTTCAGGATGAAAAGTCACAGCCGATTTATTCCATCTTAGATATGGGGAGAGTCATGCAGATGCCATTTGAAGGCCTGAGTCTTTTGGATTATGCGATCAATAGCTGCCTTGCTTTTTCCAATATTGCCATCAAAAAAGGAGATAAAGCAGGGGTGATTACATTTTCCCATACCATCCATCAATCACTTGCAGCGAGTAATCGCAAAACCCATCTATTGAGTATACTAGAAATGCTCTATGGCCTGAAGACCGATTATTTGGATACGGACTTTGGGTTATTGTACACGTGGCTGAAGCGCAAGGTTAATCAACGGAGTATGGTCATTCTCTTTACCAATTTTGAGCATCATGCTGCATTGGAGCGGCAAATGCCGTATTTGCAGGCGATTGCTAAGCAGCACTTATTGGTAGTGGTCATGTTTGAAAACACGCTGCTTGAGTTGGTGGCATCCCAGCAATCGGAACGTATTTCAGATGTGTTCAAACAAACGATAGCAGGTAAATTTCTTTTTGATAAGCGATTGATGGCCAAAGAACTCAACCGTCACGGTATCCAAACCATCTTAACCAAACCACAAGAACTCAGCATCAATACTATCAACAAGTATTTGGAATTGAAAGCGAGGGGGTTGATTTAATTCATCCTTCCCAACAACTGTATCCTATGGGAGTCAAGTTTGATGAAGATGAAAAGCAAAATGGTAAAGGACCAAAGGGAGGATCCTCCATAGCTAAAGAAGGGAAGTGGAATTCCAACTACCGGAAAAAGTCCAATAGTCATGGAAATATTTATCATGAAGTGGAACAACAAAATGGAAACCACACAATACCCATAGATGCGGGAAAATCTGTTTTTTTGCCGCTCCGCCAAGTAAATCAGTCGGATAAGCAAGGTGCAGAACAAGAATATCATAACCGTACTGCCTATCCATCCAAACTCCTCTCCTAGGGTACAAAAAATAAAATCCGTATGCTGTTCAGGCACAAAATCAAACTTGGTTTGAGTTCCTTCCAAATACCCTTTTCCCCAAAAGCCACCGGAACCAATAGCGATTTTTGATTGAGTAACATTCCATCCAACACCTAAAGGATCTAGGTCAGGATTAAATAAGACCATGATCCGGTTTTGTTGGTGTTCGGGCAGTTTGGATACAACATAGTCTAAGCTGTAAATGTAAACAACCGTGAAAATCCCTATTCCCAGCAACGTCACGATTCTCCCGATTCGTTTTTTTCCTGCTATAATCAGGAAGGCAATAATGGCAAATACTCCGCCAACCAGATACAAATTATTTTCAATTCCCAATGCAAGAAGTGAAATAGCGATAAAGCCCAAGCCCAGAACATAATAGGTTTGGGGCATACCTTCTCTATAAAGCATGATAAAGAATGCTGAATATACCATGGCTGTACCTGTGTCGGGTTGCAGCATGATAAAGGTAACCGGAAGGAAAATAATGGCAAGTGCTTGGAGTTGATGCTTGGGTTGACTCAGGTCAAAGGCGGGCCGCTCCATAAACTTTGCCAACATCAAAGCGGTAGCAAACTTGGCAAACTCTGCCGGTTGAAGTCGAAATGCCCCAATTTCAAACCATGCCCGCTGTCCATTGACCAGTTTTCCAAAGAATGGCGTAATGATCAAAAATCCTAAAAAGATAAGGTATAAGGGGATTGCCAGGTTTTCAAACAGCCGATAATCAGCCACCATGATGATGGTGATCAAAAGAATTGCAGTACCGATCCAGACAAGCTGCTTACCGGAATTGATAGAGAAATCAAAAATACTTTTGGCAGCTTGCTCATCATATACCGCTGCATAGATATTAAACCAGCCAAAAATGACCAAGCAGGCATAGATACTGACCGTCAACCAATCGATTTTATTTAAATATAGTTCGTCCTTGTTTCTCACCTTACATAAATTTTCCTACCAGCACATATTCTTCCAAAGCTTCTCGGGTAATATAGCCGCGGATGTATTTTTCAATCATTAAACTTGCTGTACTTGCAGCTGCACGTCCACCCCAGCCTGCATTTTCTACATACACGGCTATAGCGATTTTAGGATCTTCTTTAGGGGCAAAGGCTACAAATACAGAGTGATCTTCACCCTGCGGATTTTGGGCAGTACCCGTCTTGCCTGCTACAGTGATATCTTTGATCGCAGCTCTGGCAGCAGTTCCATAGATAGCTTCCGCCATGGCATCCTGCACCATATCAAAGTGATGGGCGTCGACTCCCACCTCTATTTTTGTGCGGTATTTGATATCGATTTTGGTAGGGTCCCCATCGATAGCCTTGATCAAATGAGGGGTATAGTAATAGCCTTTGTTCGCGAAAATTGCGGCTAAGTTTGCCATTTGAAGTGGTGTCACAAGCATTTCGCCCTGTCCGATCGAAAGTGAGTAAATGGTAGAATACTTCCAACGGTTAGGACCGTAGACGCGGTCATATAATTTACTGGAAGGAATGGATCCGCCTTTTTCATTGTATAAATCAATTCCTAAAGGCCCACCTAAGCCAAATTTCATGACTTTTTCTCTCCATTCGTTTAAGCCGATTTCTGTATCCTTAAAAGTATTTCTGGATACTTCCCGGTTGATCATCATCCGATAAGCCTGATGGTAGTAGGGATTGCAAGAATACTTGATTGCACCAAAAAGATTTACCGGATTGGGGTGATTGTGGCATGCGACAAGCGAACGGTTACAGGAAAGGGTCGTATTGGGGTTTAATACACCCATTTGTAGACCAATGAGGGATTGAACAACTTTAAAGATAGAGCCTGGAGGATACATGGCCATGATGGGCCTGTTAAATAAAGGCTTGCTTTCATCCCTGTTGAGCAACAAATAATTAGAACCAAACTTGGCACCTGTCAATAAATTTGGATCATAAGTAGGTGCGGAAATCATGGCGAGAATCTCCCCTGTTTTCGGTTCAATAGCTACTACGGAGCCACGCTTTCCAGCCATCAGAAGCTCTCCATATTCTTGTAAAGCCAAATCAATGGTCGAGGTAATATTGTGACCTGCCACCGAAGCAGTATCATACTCTCCAGCCTTGAAAGGACCTTTGTCAACTCCCCTGACATTTACCATTTTGTATTTCACCCCTTTTACACCTCGCAGGGTTTTTTCGTAATACCCTTCAATTCCACTGAGGCCTACATAATCCCCTTGTCGATAATACCGTGCAGTATCCCGTTCGAGTTGCCCAGCAGAAATCTCCCCAATATATCCCAAAGCATTGGCCGCAGCAGGCTGAGGATAAGATCGCACCGAGCGAGTCATGACAAAGAGTCCCGGATAATCTATCAGGTAATCTTGGATTCTGGCAAAATCCGTAGTAGAGATTTGCCGGACCAAGGGAGATGGTTTTACACTCGAATATTTCCGTGCAGCGGTATAATTTTCAATTAACTGCTCTTTACTGATCTGAAAAATTTCGCAAAATCGGACGGTATCTTTTACGGTAAATTCCCGTGGAATGACCATCAAGTCAAAAATAGGATTGTTGTACACCAAGATTTTGCCTGTACGGTCGTATACCAAGCCTCTATACGGGTGGTCTACCACTCGCTGAATAGCATTCCGCTCAGCTCTTTTCAAAAAGCTGTCGTCCAATACCTGAATTGAGAATAATCTTGTCACAATTACCAACCCCACCAAGATGATGACTATGCTGAGGATGATAGGTCTTTGTTCATTCATTAAACACCCCTTCTTCTCCTGTAGAATAACAGTTGAACAATTATACTGATTATAAATACAAAAATAGCACTGAATACTGTTTTTTGAACGACAGGCATAAACAAATCTGTACCCAAGTATTCAATTAAAAAAAAGATGAGGTGATGAATAATAAATAGGGGCAAGCTATAGGTCAAAAACCATCCGAAGCCCATATTCAAAAAGCTCGGCTGAAGGTCTTCATCATATCCCCCCGTAGGAGTCAATACTTTAATCCATTGATTGCGAATGAAGCCAATCACCAACAAACTTGCTGTATGGATGCCCATGGTGTCATAAAAGATATCTACACTTAGCCCCAGTATAAATGAAATCAAAAGCATAGAGATGACTTTGATTTCTAGGGGAAGTAGCAGCAGGTAAAGCACATACAAAAAGCAAAAACCCATCCCAAAGATCACCAGGTTTTTCAACAGGAGCACCTGAACCAAGAGGTAAATAAAAAAGCTAAGGACGAGATAGAAAATCTTTCTGCTATTCATTGACTATTCCACTTGATTCGTATAACTCATCCAACTCCTGTTCCTGATTGTTTTCTACTAGGTACACGTAAGAAATTTTTGTAAAATCGGTAGATAATTCCAAAGTAATGTCCAAGTAGTTGGTTTCTTTTCCTGGTTGTACATCGATGACTTTTCCTATAGAAATTCCTTCAGGAAAGACCGCATTGTATCCGGAGGTTACGATTTCGTCTCCGATTTGTATGGATACGTGCCTAGGGACATAGAGCATTTTGGCGCGTTTAGGGTCTGCTGCGTCCCATTTGGTAGATCCAAATACTTCAGATGATTTAACCTTGGAAGAAACCAATAAATCGGTATGAAGCAATGAAATGACTGATGCGAAATTCTTGGTCACAGCTTTCACCCTTCCTACTACACCTTCTTCATTGAATACTCCCATTCCTTCTTTGATTCCATGGGCCGATCCGCGATTGATGGTCAGATAGTTTTGGCTGTGATGGATGGAATTGTTGATGACCTTTGCTCCCTTAAATTGAAAGCTTGCGCTCAGCACACTGTCTAATTCCATATACACAGAGTCCGCAGGTTTTTTGAATTTCTCCAATTCCGCTAATAGGTTGGCATTTTTATCTACCAGAGCCTTATTGACTGTAGCCAAAGAGAAATAGTCCAATACGTTGGATTGCGTATTCAGGATAGAGCCACTGATTTGGTTGGCACTATTGAGTGCAGCTGATCCCTGCTGAGAATTATTGGAAACTATCAGAAAAATAGCAACGGCCTCTAATGCTACGAATAGCAAAAAGGCCCGAATTCGATATAAGAATAGGAAAATCCGCTGCATTCTTCATTAAGTCATCAAAACTGTCCTGAAGTTATGAATATTTTTCAAAGCTGTACCTGTACCTCTTACCACTGCTCTCAATGGATCTTCGGCAATGTGTATAGGTAGCTTTGTTTTTTGATGCAATCGTTTATCCAAACCCTTCAATAAAGCACCACCACCGGTCAAGTGAATACCGTTGTCATAGATATCAGCAGAGAGTTCAGGTGGAGCAATTTCCAAGGCTTTCAATACCGCTTCCTCGATTTTGGATACAGATTTGTCCAAAGCGAAAGCAATTTCAGAATAGGAAACTTTGATGACTTTAGGAATCCCTGTCATCAAATCTCTCCCTCTGATTTCATAATCTTCCGGAGCATCGTCTAATTCAGTCAATGCAGAGCCGATAGCAATTTTTACTTTTTCAGCAGAGCGCTCACCTATCAAAAGGTTGTGCTGTCTACGCATGTAGTCCAAGATATCCTTTGTGAAGGTATCGCCCGCCACACGGATAGATTGGTCAGCCACGATCCCGGATAAGGCTATCAAAGCAATCTCCGTAGTACCTCCTCCGATGTCCACGATCATGGAACCCATCGGTTTTTCAATATCGATACCGATACCGATAGCTGCTGCAATCGGTTCGTAGATCATATACACTTCTTTGGCTCCTGCATGTTCTGCGGAGTCACGTACAGCTCTTTTTTCTACTTCTGTAATCCCGGAAGGAATACAGATTACCATTCGGTGGGATTTAGGAAACATCCCTTTGTTATGACCCGGAATCATTTTGATCATTCCTCGGATCATTTGTTCTGCAGCATAGAAGTCTGCAATCACCCCATCTTTCAATGGACGGATGGTTTTGATGTTCTCATGCGTTTTTTCATGCATGTTCATCGCATCCCTCCCTACTGCCAGGACCCTATTGGAGGATCTGTCAATAGCAATGATGGAAGGCTCGTCTACAACAATTTTATCTTTATGTATGATCAGTGTATTGGCAGTTCCTAAATCTATGGCAATGTCGCTTGAAAAAAAGTCGAATAAACCCATTCTGTTGTTAAATTTTGTCTTGTTTGTGGCGCTAATTTAGCATTATTAATGCCAAATATTCCCCGTGGGTCGGCAAAATTATTATCTAATTCCCAATTTCTTACAAGAATGCTGTTTTTTTTTGTGGGAATATTTTTCTTACCTTTGTGAAGTAATATCCGAATGCATGAGGGGACTTGAGTCCCCTCTTTCATTTGTTAGGATTGAAATGTTATGAATGTCAAGGAAAGTATAGAAGAAATAGTATTGAAGCATTTACCGGATGAATCTCATTTTGTGGTAGATGTTCAAGTACTGCAAAAGTCCTCAAAGACATCGGTCAAGATATTAATCGATGCAGATCAAGGACTAAATATTGACACCTGTGCTATTGTGAGTAGAGCAGTCGGCGAGGAAATAGAGGCCAAAGAGATTTTGAGTGATGCATATATCTTAGAAGTGTCCTCACCCGGCTTGGATTTTCCGCTAAATTCCAAAAGGCAATATGTAAAAAATATTGGAAGATCCCTGAAAGTCACCTTAGAAGATGGCAAGGAGATTGAAGGAGAATTGATGGGGGTGGAGACTTTTGGTCTTCAGCTAAAGGTGAAAATAAAAGAAAAAGGAAAGAAAGCAGTGGAGGAGGAAATGACTCTTCCATTTGAGCAGATAAAAAAATCAATTGTATTAGTCTCATTTAAATAACAAAGATGGATGCTAAAGTTCTAATAGATTCCTTTGCAGAGTTTGCAAGATCTAAAAATGTGGATCGCCCTACCATGATCCGTATTCTGGAAGATGTCTTCAGAGCGATGATTCGCAAGAAGTATGAGAACGATGAAAACTTTGATGTGACCATCAACGCTGATAAGGGAGACTTGGAAATCCTTAGAATTAGAGAAATCGTCGATGATAACTCTGAAGACATTTGGGATTTAGATAAAATCTCTCTAACAGAAGCGAGACAAATTGAGCCCGATTTCGAAGTTGGTGAAGAAGTGTACGAGAAAATCGAGTTGGAAGCCTTCGGTAGAAGGGCAGTACAGATGGCGAGACAGACCTTGATCCAAAAAATTAAGGATTTGGAAAAAGACCTGTTATTCAATCAATACGAGGAGCTTGTAGGGGAAATTGTTTCGGCAGAAGTCTACCAAGTATTGGGTAGAGAGGTATTGTTGATAGATGGAGAAGGCAATGAATTGATTCTTCCTAAAGGTGAGCAAATCCCGAAAGATAGATTTAGAAAAGGGGACAGCGCCCGTGCTATTGTACATAAAGTAGAAATGGTCAATGGAAACCCAAAGATCATTTTATCTAGAACCTCTCCGATTTTCTTGGAACGTTTGTTTGAGAATGAGGTTCCGGAAGTATTTGACGGATTGATTACCATCAAAAAGATCGTAAGAGAACCGGGAGAGCGCGCTAAAGTAGCTGTAGAATCCTATGATGATAGAATCGATCCAGTAGGTGCTTGCGTAGGTATGAAAGGGAGCAGAATCCACGCCATTGTACGTGAATTGCAAAACGAGAATATAGACGTCATCAACTACACAGATAACCTTGAATTGTATGTTCAACGCGCCTTGAGTCCTGCAAAAGTGACTTCAATCAACGTTGATAAAGAGAAATTGCGAATCTCCGTATTCTTAAAGCCTGACCAAGTATCTATGGCTATTGGTAAGGGAGGATTCAATATTCGTTTGGCTTCCCGCTTAGTCGGATACGAAATTGATGTATTTAGAGAGTTGGGTGAGTTAGAAGACGAAGATGTGGATTTGGAAGAGTTTGCAGACGAAATCGAACACTGGATTATCGACGAATTTAAGAAGACAGGTTTGGATACTGCAAAGAGTGTCTTGACTTTGACTAAGGATGATTTGTTAAGAAGAACAGAGTTGGAAGAAGAGACCATTGAGGAGGTCTTTAGAATCCTCAGACAGGAATTTGAACAGTAATAAAAAAATATTCCCCAATTATTGGGTTATATTTGTCAAAAATTAAGAGAGAGAGTTTTTAGCGTATGTCAGAAGATAAAACTATGCGATTGGGCCAAGTAGCCAGAAAACTCAATGTGGGGATTTCCACATTGGTAGATTCTTTGGGCAAAAAAGGCTTCGATGTAGAAAACAACCCGAATTCTAAAATCAACATAGAGCAGTTTAATATGTTGGCCAAGGAATTCAAATCTTCCGCTATGGAGAAAGAAGAAGCATCCCATTTGCATATTGGGAAGCGTCATCACGAAAATTTCACCATAGAGGCAGAATCTGAGGCGAAGGAAGAGAAAAAACCTGAGCCAACACCAGAACCAAAGCCTGCACCAAAGCCGGCTCCAGTAGCTCCTGTGGCGAAAGAAGAGAAAGCTCCTGAGCCAGAAAAGGAAAAAGTTGCAGTAGATGCACCTAAGCTACAAGGAATTAAGGTTTTGGGAAAAATCGATTTGAATCCTAAAAAAGAGCAACCTGCACCTGAGCCAGTTCAAGCAAAGGTGGAGCCTCCCAAATCGGCTCCTGCACCTGAAGCGAGCAAGCCAATACCGGCTCCTGCTCCATCACCAAGCCCAGCCCCTGAACAAAAAACTGCTAGTTCGGAGGAAAAAGCTGCACCTCAACCTCAGGCTGTGAAGCCTCAGTCTCCTGACACTCGCGTAAAAGAAACTCCTGTTCAACCGACTGCCTCTCAGAAGCCAGCTCCTGCAAAAGCGGAAACAGCCCCAGCGGCTGAGCCAGCAAAACCTGTTGTAGAGCAGAAGCCTGTTGTAGCTCCAACTACTCCTGCTGCGGAAGAAAATGTTCCTACGGAGCTGATTTCAGCCAAAGCTGATGCATTGAAAGGTTTGACAGTCTTAGGTAAAATTGTACTTCCTGATGAACGCTCTAAGAAAAAAGGTGGCAAGCCTGTGGCGTCTTCTGATGAGAAGAACAAAGACAACAAAAAGAAAAGACCTCGTAAGAGAATTGATAAAAAACCAGGTCAAGGGGATCGTCCGGCAGCAGCTGGAGGAGATGCCAATAAGCCTGCACAAGGACAGGGTCAAGGCCAAAGACCTGCTGGTCAAGGTCAAGGTGGTCCAAGACCAGGTGGACAAGGTGGTCAAAGACCTGGAGATAGAAGACCTCAACAAGGCGGACGTGGAAATCAGCGTCCTGCTCCAAACACCAACCGAGTACAAAAAGCAGAACCTACACAAAAGGAAATCCAAGATCAGATCAAGCAGACACTTGCACGCTTGCAAGGTGGAGGCAAATCTGGCGGAAAATCTAAGAGAAGAGATAAACGTGCTGAGCGTCAGCGCGAGGAGATGGAGGGCGAAGAGGAAAGCAAAATCCTAAGAGTAACCGAATTTATCTCAGCTAACGATTTGGCATCTTTGATGGATGTATCGGTCAATGAGGTGATTTCTACCTGCTTGTCTCTGGGTATGTTCGTTTCCATCAATCAACGATTGGATGCGGAAGCCATAACTATCATCACTGATGAATTTGGATACGAAGTAGAATTCTCCAAACCAGATGAAGAAATTGATGAGGTAGAACAAATCGATAGTGAAGAAGAGTTGGTGCATAGAGCACCGATTGTCACCATCATGGGTCACGTAGACCATGGTAAAACATCCTTGCTCGATTATATTCGAAGGTCGAAAGTAACTGCTGATGAGGCCGGAGGTATTACGCAGCACATTGGTGCTTACGATGTAACTACTACCAATGGTGATAAAATTGCATTTTTGGATACACCAGGTCACGAAGCCTTTACAGCGATGCGGGCCCGTGGTGCGAAAATTACAGACGTTGCGATTATCGTAATTGCGGCGGATGATAGTATCATGCCTCAAACCAAAGAAGCAATCAACCATGCGCAAGTAGCGGGTGTACCGATGATCTTTGCGATCAATAAAGTGGATAAGCCAAACGCAAACCCTGAGAAAATTAAGGAAGAATTGGCTAATATGAACTTATTGGTGGAAGACTGGGGAGGTAAATATCAGTCTCAAGATATCTCCGCAAAAACAGGTTTGGGTGTAGATGAGCTTTTGGAGAAAGTATTGTTGGAAGCTGAAATTCTTGAATTGACAGCTAATCCGAACAGAAATGCCTCCGGAACAGTAATCGAAGCCTCCTTGGATAAAGGGAGAGGATATGTTGCTACTGTCATGGTACAAATGGGTACCTTGAAAATAGGTGACGTCATGCTAGCTGGACCTCACTATGGTCGTGTGAAAGCCATGTTTGATCACAAAGGCAAGCGTATGAAGGAAGCAGGCCCATCTACTCCTGTACAGGTATTAGGTTTGGGTGGTGCCCCTCAGGCAGGTGATACCTTCAAAGTTTATGACAATGAGCGTGAAGCAAGAGACATCGCCAACTCAAGAGAGCAAATCTTGAGAGAGCAGTCTTTGCGTACCAAGAAACATATTACTTTGGATGAGATTGGTCGTCGATTGGCTATCGGTTCATTCAAAGAATTGAATATCATTATCAAAGGTGATGTGGATGGTTCTGTAGAGGCTCTTTCTGACTCCTTATTGAAACTATCCAAAGCAGAAGTTTCTGTAAATATCATCCATAAAGCGGTAGGTCAGATCTCTGAGTCCGATGTATTGTTGGCCTCAGCTTCTGATGCAATCATTATTGGATTTAATGTGAGACCGTCTTCAAATGCGAAGAAACTTGCTGAAAACGAGGAGATTGAAATCAGACATTATTCCATCATCTACGATGCGATCAATCAAATCAAGGATGCGATCGAGGGTATGTTGGAGCCTGAATTTGAGGAGATCATCACAGGTAACGTACAAGTTCGTGAGGTATTTAAAATCTCCAAGATTGGTACCGTTGCAGGTTCCTATGTGACTGATGGTTATGTTACCCGTAAAAATAAGATCCGCATTATCCGTGATGGTATCGTCATCCACGATGGAGAAATCGATCAGCTGAAGCGATTCAAAGACGATGTTGCTGAAGTGAAGGCTGGTTATGAATGCGGTATTTCTATCAAAAACTTCAATAATATCCAAATCGACGATATCATTGAGGGCTACATGATGCAGGAAATCAAAAGGAAAAAATAATTGATCAAATAAAAGGAGCCTTCGAGCTCCTTTTTTTATGCCTTTTCAATTCTAAGATGATAGAAGCAGTTAGATATTTTTGTTTGATACTACTTGGATGGAGTTTGATTTCTATCCTAGCAGGATTGTATAAACCGGTCTTAGTTCTATGGTTTCTCGATCGGATGAACCGAATGATGGTATTGAAGTACTATGGATTGCTGGGGTTGATTTCAGGAGGAACGTGGTGGTGTTTGGGATTAGTGTAAGTTGAGTTGTACCAAGTACTAAGTACCATGTACCAAGTATGAGGAAGCGAGACTTGCCTGCTGCAAGCAGGAGACGAGAAGCGAGAGACGAGAGTTTAGAAACAAGAACCAAGAGACAAGAACCAAGAACCAAGAACCAAGAAACAAGAATCAAGAGACAGGAGACGTTTGACATGTCCTGAAATATGCTTGCTTCGACAAGCTCAGCAAAAGTGCGCGAAATAAAGTTGAAATATACCTCTACCTGAGGTAGACAGGTTCGGAGATATATTTGGTGGCATTTAAATAAGATAATTCTTCTTAAAAAAGTGTCAAGAAAAATCAGGTCGTGACAACTGTTTGTTTTAGAATTTTTGAAAGTGACTTTAATGTTGAAATTATGGACATCATTGGATGGCAGGATATAAGGCGGCTTCCATGACTAATCCAATACGAAAGAATAGATCTTCTGCTTTATTCCATTTTTAAATCATCTATCCAAACTTTGTCTTCCTTTCCAAGTTTTACTTTTAGCATCCCCTGTGATGTGCAGTTTATAATGCGTATTTTTGTCATTTGAATCCCATGCAACAATCCTACATGCCTGATACAGACACCCTGACGGAGCAAAAACAAGAATATATCGAGATCTTTGGAGCTCGTGAACATAACCTCAAAAACATAGACCTTTCCATTCCCCGCAACAAATTGGTGGTCATTACTGGTCTGAGTGGAAGTGGAAAAAGTTCTCTTGCATTTGACACCATCTACGCAGAAGGTCAACGCCGCTATATGGAAAGTTTCTCTGCCTATGCCCGTTCATTTTTGGGAGGTATGGAGCGTCCCGATGTAGATAAAATCAATGGTCTCTCACCGGTGATTTCCATTGAGCAAAAGACTACCTCTAAAAATCCCCGCTCTACCGTAGGTACAGTGACAGAAATCTATGATTTTATGCGTCTGTTGTATGCCCGGGCAGGTGAAGCATACTCTTACCTTTCCGGTATCAAAATGATCCGGCAGACGGAAGACCAAATCATCGAACAATTATTTGAAAATTTTTCTGGAAAAAAGTTATACATCCTTGCTCCAGTAGTCAAAGGTAGAAAAGGCCATTACCGAGAATTATTCGAGCAAATACGCAAAATGGGTTACTCCAAAGTTCGTGTAGATGGTGTGGTGATGGAGATGGTACCCAAAATGCAGGTAGACCGATACAAAATCCATGATATTGAAATTGTGGTGGATCGCATAGTAGCAGAGGAGGAGGACCGTTTCCGGATTTCCCAATCCTTAAAAACTGCCTTGAATTTGGGGAAAGGTGTGATCATGCTGCGCGATGAATCGGGCGCTATCCATCATTTTTCCAAATATTTGATGGACCCAACCACAGGTTTATCCTATGATGAACCTGCTCCCAATACCTTCTCTTTCAACAGTCCTTATGGTGCCTGTCCAACTTGTAATGGCCTGGGAGTGACAGAGGAAATTACCAAAGAAAGCATCATTCCAGATCCTAGTTTGAGTATCACCCGTGGTGGGATCGCTCCCTTAGGAGAATATAGAGATATCTGGATTTTCAAAAAAATTGAAGCCATCCTTAAACATTTTAAATGCAGCATGAGCACTCCGATCGGTAAATTACCGGAAGAGGTGTTAAATGTCCTATTGTATGGGGACAAAATTGAGGTGGCTGTAGATTCCGTGAAGTACCCAGGTACGCAATGGAATACTACTTTTGAAGGAATTGTCAATTTTCTTCAAAAGTATCAGGAAGGTGGTTCCGACAAAATACAGCAATGGGTCAGCGAATTTACCATTACCAAAACCTGCCCGGATTGTGACGGGTATCGTCTTAAAAAAGAAGCTTTGCATTTCAAAATCGCCGATAAACACATCGGGGAATTGGCTATGATGGATATTCAGACGTTGGGCAACTGGTTTGAGAATCTGGAGGAGCGTTTGTCTGACCGGCAAAATGTCATTGCCAAAGAGGTTTTGAAAGAAATCAGGAAAAGAATTGGCTTTTTATTGGATATTGGCTTGGACTATTTGTCCTTGAATAGACCTTTGAGAACCCTCTCCGGAGGTGAGGCGCAGCGGATCCGTTTGGCTACCCAGATTGGCACCCAACTTGTCGGTGTTTTATATATCTTGGACGAACCCAGCATTGGACTGCATCAGCGGGACAATGTTAAGTTGATCAAAGCCCTGCAAGATTTACGTGATCTGGGCAACACGGTATTGGTAGTGGAGCATGATAAGGACATGATGCTGGATGCCGACTATGTGGTAGACATAGGGCCCGGAGCAGGAAGGCATGGTGGTCAGATTGTAGCAGCAGGCACTCCTCAGGAAATCCTGCAGAAGAAAAGTACCACAGCCAAGTACTTGTCAGGTGACCTGAAAATTGAAATCCCTGCCCAAAGAAGGACTGGAAATGGACATTTTTTAACGTTGAAGGGAGCCTCTGGAAATAACCTGCAGGATGTGGATTTAAAATTGCCCTTGGGTACCATGATCTGTGTAACAGGAGTTTCTGGAAGTGGAAAAAGTACATTGATTCATGAGACCTTGTATCCTATTCTCAATCAGCATTTTTACAATTCCAAAAAGGAGCCTTTACCTTATAAATCCATTGATGGGTTGAAACAATTAGATAAGGTCATAGAAGTAGATCAATCTCCCATTGGAAGGACCCCACGATCCAATCCTGCAACCTATACAGGAGTATTTTCAGATATCAGAACCCTTTTCACGGAGTTGCCGGAAGCAAAAATCCGTGGGTATAAGCCAGGCAGATTCAGTTTCAATGTTAAAGGTGGTAGATGTGAGGACTGTGAAGGTGCGGGGATGAAATTGATTGAGATGGACTTCTTGCCGGATGTACATATCCCATGTGAAACCTGCAAAGGCAAACGCTACAATCGAGAGACCTTGGAAGTGCGTTTCAAAGGAAAATCCATTTCCGATGTCTTGGATATGACCGTGGAGCAGGCAGTTGAGTTTTTTGAAAATCAACCGAAAATCCTCCGAAAAATCAAAACCCTCAATGATGTTGGTTTGGGTTACATTACCTTGGGACAACACGCCACCACCTTATCTGGTGGTGAGGCCCAACGGGTGAAGTTAGCTACTGAATTATCCAAAAAGGACACCGGAAATACTTTCTACATCTTAGACGAGCCCACGACGGGACTACATTTCCAGGATATTGAACACTTATTGCAGGTACTTCAAAAGTTGGTGGACAAAGGCAATACGGTGTTGATCATTGAGCACAATTTGGATATTATCAAGGTAGCGGATTATGTGGTAGATCTTGGACCGGAAGGTGGTAATGGAGGCGGCAGCATTCTGGTGCAAGGAACACCTGAGGTGGTAGCCCAGCATCCAAAGAGTTATACAGCCAAATTTCTACGTGCCGAACTTGCTTGAATGAGCATATAACCTGTTATCTACGATTCAGTACCCTTTTGTAAATTGGTCTTTTTAGACTCCATAGCTCAAGGTATATTTGAAGCACTATGAACAAAATCAAACTCTACTGGATCTTACAAATACTCGGATGGTCTAGCTATGCGATGATCAACTTATTTTTTGCATCCTTGGATAGGGGTTTGACAAGTGTTCAAGTATGGGCCTTTTTGGCGTTAGCAGCAGTTTATTTGTTCTCTACACATCTTCTCAGACATGTAGTGAAAAAGTATGGCTGGTTCAATTTGGAGTTTAGCCGCCTGCTAACGTACACCTTGATTGCCTTGACCGTGTTGTCCCTTGGTAATACGGTAGCTCAGATTATTCTAAACATCATCTTTGGTACATTGAAGCCGGAGGAGGATTTAAGACCCCTGCTGATTGCAGTCAATACATTTGTGAGTTTCTTGTTTTATGCCTTATGGGCTATGTTGTACTTTTTGTTCCACTTTTTGGATAATTACAATCAGACACTAAAGTACCAAGCTAAGATCAATGAGATTCAACTGAATCATCTGAAGAGTCAATTGAATCCGCATTTTATATTCAATGCTTTGAATTCAGTACGAGCTTTGGTGGATGAAGATCCTAAAAAAGCCAAAATCGCTATCACACAACTGTCCAATATTTTGCGGTTTTCCCTGATGATGGACAAAAAACGGGTCATTGATTTTGAAAATGAGCTGAATACTGTCAAGGATTACCTGAATTTGGAAACTATCCGATTTGAGGAGCGATTGCAGGTTAGTTACCTGATTGAGGCAGAAGCTTATGATTACAAAATACCTCCCATGATGTTGCAGACCATCGTGGAGAATGCCATCAAGCATGGCATATCCAATCGGGTGAAAGGAGGGCTTATTGAAATCAAATGTTTTGAAGGCATTACAGATGATTTGGTTATTCAGGTCAAAAACTCAGGACAGTTAAAAAACACAGTGAATCCTAAGCGAAAGAATGGAGAAGGCCATGGGATTACCAATACTATTCAACGATTGAAATTAATATATGGGCAACGCGCTTCCTTTAAAATATACAATTCTGGAAGTGATTTTGTCATCACTGAAATAAAAATTCCAAAACAAAACCTTACCTTAGGTTAAAAATTAACAAAAACCATGCAAGCACTTGTCATAGATGATGAACGATTAGCAAGAAAAGAGTTGATTAATCTCCTTTCCCAATTTGAGCAGGTAGAAGTTGTCGGTGAAGCCAACAACGTGGACGATGCCAAAGAGAAAATCGAAGCCCTATCGCCTGATGTAGTCTTTTTGGATATTCAAATGCCTGAGAAAACGGGATTTGATTTATTGGAAGAATTGGACAACGTGCCGTATGTGATTTTTACGACTGCTTACGATGAGTATGCGATCAAAGCTTTTCAAGTGAATGCTTTGGATTATTTATTGAAGCCGATTGAGCCAAAAAGATTGGCCGAAACTATCGAGCGACTGCAAAAAAAATTACAGGAAAACGCTGAGAAATCCACCCAAGAAGTGAGCGAGTCTACTGGTAAAAAACTTACTCTCAACGATCAGGTTTTTGTAAAAGATGGGGATCGCTGCTGGTTTGTTCGTCTTTCCAATGTTCGCTTGTTTGAGTCAGATGGGAATTACATCAAAGTATATTTTGATAATTTTAAACCCATGATTCACAAGTCTTTGAATGCCTTGGATGAGCGTTTGGATGAAAAGTCTTTTTTCCGTGCAAGTCGCAAGCATATCATCAATCTGAGTTGGGTAGAGGGTATTGAGCCTTGGTTTAATGGAGGCTTGGTAGTGACACTCAAAGGAGGAGACCGTATTGAAGTCAGCCGAAGACAAGCCGCAAGATTTAAAGACATGATGAGTCTTTAATCCATCATTTATTCGAATATTTCTCCGATTAGTTGATTTAGGTTTTAAAATTTCGTAAATATACAGGCATATTATTCTTGTATACATAAAAATCTTGTTTGTACAATCAGTTTTAGGTTAGCCAAACCCAAATGGACTTATGAAAGAGGAAAGAATCCTTATTGTTGAAGATGATGTAAACATCGCGGAGAATATCGAAGAGATATTGGAATTGTTAGGGTATATCAATATTGATATTGCCAATTCAGCTAATCAAGCCGTCAAAATTATCAAGAAATATAAACCTGATTTGGTATTTATGGATATCAAGTTGAAAGGTGATAAAGATGGGATTGAGCTAGGTGAAATTGTACATCAAATGGTTGATGTTCCGATAGTATTCGTGACTTCTTACTCTGACCCTACCATCATTGAGCGTGCTAAACGTATCAATCCTGCAGGATTTATTGTAAAGCCTTTCAACACAAATGACATTCATGCTATAGTAGAGATTGTACTCTATAATAAGCGTGTAAAACCTTCTGTAGAATCTGTCAGTGTAAAAACTGCGGACGAAAGCCCCTATTTGGTTACAGATGCGGTATTTATCAAGTCAGATAATGCATTTGAGCGAGTACCTTACGATAATATTTATTACGTGGAGGCTAATGGCAACATGGTTACCATCTTCACGAAAGCCAAAAATTACACCATCCGTAAGTCTATGAAGGATATGGAGGATAAATTACCACCATCGATGTTCCTCCGGGTTCAAAAATCCTTTATTGTGCAATTGAATCAAATTGAAAGTTTCAATACCCGGGATATTACTTTGAAAACAGGGGATGTTGTCCAAGTGGGGAGACAGTACTATAACAGTTTCCTAGCTAAATTGAATACCATTACAGAAAGTTAAAACAAAAAAAGCTGATCATTTGATCAGCTTTTTACTTTTCTACTGTACTAAGTACACTGATAAGTTGGATGATTTCGACATCAAATGTCCTTTTTGAATCATCTCCTGAAATTTTTCATTCAGTTCATTGCTGTTTCCGTACAATTCAGCTACAATCTCACCGCACTTGTTGATAAAAACGATGGAGGGTGTTTTTTTAGTAGCAGGTTCCAGGATTTCGATCTTAAGATCTTTTGCCATTTCCTCCAATGCTACCGCTTTACTTCCCTCATGTGTAGAAGCAAATAATAATTGGCTTCCCAACAAAAAGCTCGCTGTAAATAGAATCATCTTTTTCATAACCGTATATTAACCTTTATTTATTTCGAAATTTTGACCTTCGTTCGTTGTCGAAAGCATAGTATATACAGCAGAGTTGATGAAAAGGTTTCAGATTTCTAAAAATTTTTTTCAGTAGATAATTTTGTTTTCAAAAAATATGATGGCTAATGGTTTGAAAATATCATTTATTGGCTATTTCAGAAAAATAATATTCTGAAAAAACGGATTAGGGTTCACGCAAAGTCGCGGTGTTTTGAGCCACAAAGGCGCAAAGAAAAGATCTCAATCATCAAAAAGGAGGTAGAATTCTTAATGTAAAATCAACCCTTAATGTCCTTTAGACAAGAATGCAAGATGTTGAATTGAAACTTTTCCAAAGTTTAATTAGAAGACAATCAATCTGAACCTGCAAATAGAACTTTGGAAATTTATGCTAAACTTAACGAAATCAAATCCACCTTCTAAAATCTAAAATCCAAAACACCTATCCTCATTCCTTTTACAATAGCTCGTTCGCCAAATTTGCCAGCTCTGAGCGTTCTCCTTTTTCCAGTTTGATATGGGCATAGAGTGGATGGTCCTTGACTCGGTCTATGAGGTATGACAAGCCATTACTCTGGCTGTCTAGATATGGTGTGTCAATTTGGAAAATATCTCCCGTGAAAATGATTTTCGTGTTTTCTCCGGCTCTACTGATGATGGTTTTGATTTCGTGAGGCGTAAGGTTTTGTGCCTCGTCGATGATAAAGAAAATGTTGGATAAGGAGCGTCCTCGGATATAGGCTAATGGTTGAATGACCAACTTTTCTTGGTTGACCAATTCGGTGATTTTTTGGTATTCTTTGTCGGATTCTTTGAATTGGTTTTGAATAAATTTTAGATTGTCCCAAAGTGGCTCCATATAAGGATTCAATTTGGATTTGATATCTCCCGGTAAGTAACCAATATCTTTATTGCTTAAAGGAACAATTGGTCTCGCTAGGAATATTTGTTTATAATCCCTCCGTTGCTCTAAAGCTCCAGCCAAAGCTAATAGGGTTTTTCCTGTTCCAGCTACCCCTTGAATGGACACCAGTTTGATACGTGGATTTAAAATGGCATGGAGCGCAAATGTTTGCTCTGCATTTTTTGGTTTGATATTGTAGGCCAATCGCTTATCTACCCGTTCGATTCGGTTGTCTTCGGCATTGTAATAGCTTAAAACTGAATTTTTTTCACTTTTGAGGATATAGAAAGCATTGGATTTGCGCTTGCGCGTGCCCAAAATATGCTTCGCTTCCACTGAGTGCTGATCGTAAAGTGTGTTAATTACTTCAGGTGCTATACCATCTAATATAAACTTACCCGTATTTTCGATTTCCGAAAGGTTTTTGATTTTACCTGTTTCGTAATCTTCGGCATGGATGTCGAGTGATTTGGCTTTGAGACGGAGGTTGATATCCTTACTGACGAGGATTACCCGGCGGTTTTTTTCGGTCTGCTTGAGATGTAGGGCTGAATTGAGAATTTTATGGTCATTTTTTTCTTCCCCAAAAATCATATTAGCATTGATGCTGCTATCAGGATTCATGTGGATCTTAAAATTCCCTTTGGTTTTGCCATTCAGTGGAGTCCAGTTATGGATCATCTGATCTTTAGAGAGGGTATCCAAAAGTCTGATGAATTCCCTAGCCTCGAAGTTTTTGGTGTCATTTCCTTTTTTGAACTGATCCAACTCTTCCAAAACAGTAATCGGAATGACCACATCATGTTCGGCAAAATTCATGATGGAGTTGTGGGCGTATAGGATGACCGAGGTATCTAACACAAAAATTTTACGGTCTTGGTTGGTTTTTGCTCTTGGCATGGTTTGAAAGCTGTTAGTGGTACAATTCTGTCGAATAAGTTAGAAAAATAAATTATAGATTTCCATTGAAAGCCAAAAAATTCCGTTTATGTGGTTTATTTATTTGACTATCAAGAGTATATTTTTTGAAGTAGTAGGTAGAGTTTTTGGTGATAACCCCAAAGTTTTCATCCTTATGATTTTCTCCCTATTGCTTTTCTTTAGAGTTCACAGTTTTTTTCTGGCGGAAATTTCAGGTCCTGACTAGAAAACCAGTCTAATGTCTAATGTCTAACGTCTTATGTCTCAAACTGTCCACGAATGACACAAATTACACGAAGTAAGTATTAGCTTGATGGATCAGGCTTTTGATGTTTTCTTCTCTAGCCTCTCTCTACAATTTATTCGCAAAGCTCAGCGAATTTCACGAATGGGTTTCTCGCAGAAAGTGCAGAAAACGCGGAAAAAATTTTAAAACACAGATTTGAATATGGATTTCCGCAGATTTCCACAGTTTTTTCCTGCAGGAAATTGTATGTGCTCACCACAATCGAGTCTAATGTCTCATATCTAACGTCTTTTTCGAGCTCGGTTGAAATTAAAAAGTATTAGTGCAATTAGCGCAATTCGTGGTCCTTTTTATTTACGGAAATTGCAGGTCCTCACCACAACCCTGTCTTGATTCTTGGTTCTTGTATCTTGTCTCTAAACATCCTTCATCCTTCATCCCTCATCCTTCATCCTTCATTTCTCTCACTGATAATGCGCCTGTATCCCCCTAACAATTAGCAATTGTGCAAGCACATAGGTTCCCATGATAAGGACGGATGCTTCGGGGAAGGGTTTGAAAAACATGTTGATGGCGATCATGCTGTCGGAAATCATAAATAAAAATGCTCCAATGAATACCTGCCAAAAACTTTCTGGGGAGGTTTCTTTGAACCGTTCTCTTGCGGTAGTGGCCATCATGACAATGATGATAATGTAGACAACCACAGGGATTTTCATGCTACCTAATCCGGGGTTTACTAGGAAGTAAACAAATGCTGCTAGTAGATAGATTGGTAAGTTATAAAAAAATAGCTGGAGGAAATTTACCGTTCCCACGCGGAAAGGCTGACGTTGACTAATCTTAAAGGCTATGATGTAACAAATATGGGCCATCAAAAACGCTCCTAGTCCATAAAGGAAAAAAGGCTGCCATAATAAAAGAGTATCCCCAAGCCAAGAGAATATCAGGGCACCAATCATGGCCTTGCGAATATAAGTACCTTTCAATGCGATACTTACTTGCCAAAAATAAATGGCCAAAAATGGAATAATCAATGTTTTCGTGTACAATCTTTCTTCTTGTTGCCCATTGGCTGTCAGGAAGATATCTAGGATAGATATCAACAGAAACAAATAAAGCCAAAGTATATTTTTCTTTTTCATCGCTGGAAACTCGTTCGTCTTCAAATATAAGCAAACCTCTCACTTTTATTTGGTAAAAATAAGATTTTGCTGAAGTTAACATTTGGTTAAAGATTTCTTAACAACCCATGAGTGAAACGAAGGAAATTTGTTTTTTTAAGTTAATTTGAAATATCTCAACCGATTGAAATAGATTAATTCCAGCATTAGGAAATATCGTTCTTTTCCAATGTTAAGGAATTGTTAAGTTTGCATGTGAATAAATGTTAAAATTTAACAATTCGAAAAAAAATAACTTGGATATGAGGGCTACATTTGTAGCGGAAAAAAACTATTCCTAAACTAAATTTATTTCCACAAAAAACAAATATTATGAGGCAATCATTACTTAAGAGTCTTTTTGCGGCAGTAATGTTGATTTTCGTATCAACTTCTGCATTCTCGCAAGGGGTGACTACATCAAGTATGCAAGGTTTGGTGACAGACCGTTCTGGAGAGACGCTTCCAGGTGCTAACATTGTTGCGGTCCACATGCCATCCGGTACACGATATGGAGCGGTTTCCAATTTGGAAGGTCGTTTCATCATCCCTAACGTAAGGGTAGGTGGTCCTTACCAAGTAACCATCAGCTTCGTTGGTTTTGAAGATCAAGTGATTGAAGGTATTAATCTTGCGCTTGGTCAGAACTTCAACATCAATGCAGTCATGACAGATGGTGTTAACCTAGAAGTAGTTGAAGTTGTCGGCTCTAGAGGAGGTATCTTTGATGCGGATAGAACTGGTGCTGGCTTGAACGTGGGTGCAGACAAAGTAAATGCTTTACCTACTGTCAACAGAAGTGTGAATGACTTTACCCGTTTGACTCCTCAATCTAATGGTAACTCTTTTGCGGGAACAAGTTCTCGTTTCAACAACTTTACTTTGGATGGTAACATCTTGAACAACAACTTTGGTTTAGGTACTGCGCAGCTCGCTGGTGGAAACCCTATTTCCATCGATGCAATCGAAGAGATCCAAGTAAACTTGGCTCCTTATGATGTAAGACAAGGTGGATTTACCGGTGCCGGTGTGAATGCGGTTACAAGATCTGGTGACAATACCTTCAAGGGTTCTGCTTACTATTTTTTAAGAACAGACCAAATGAGAGCTACTAGAATTGTTGACAATTTTGTACCTCAGAATAATGCTAGAAATGAAATTATGGGTTTCCGTTTGGGAGGTCCAATCATTAAAAACAAATTATTCTTCTTTGTGAATTATGAAGAAGAGCAAGAAGATACACCTTCTATCTTGAGAAGAGCAAGAAGACCAGGAGAAACTCCTGATGGTCAGTTTATCTCTCGAGTATCTATTGAAGATGCAAACTTTGTTAGACAGAGCTTATTGGATATCTATGGTTATGATACCGGTGCTCCTGATTCTTATCCATTCGCGTCTGAGCAGACACGTTTAAATATCCGTTTGGATTACAACATCAATCAAAACAACAAATTGTTTGTTCGTTACAACAGATTCTCTTCTTTCTCTGATGTACCAACCAACGTTCGCTCTACAAGAAATATGTCAGTGTTTAATAACACTTCACGTATCGGACCTGAGGCTATAAACTTCAGAAATGCGAACTATACTAACGATCGTTTGGTAGAAACAATTGCCGCTGAATTGAATACCAGAATCGGTAACAACGCTTCCAATCAGTTGAATATTGGATATACTTCCATTGCTGACCCTAGAAGAGGTATTCCAGGTGGACAAGCGTTCCCATTCATCGAAGTGTTGGAGCCAAATCCTCAAGGTCAGTTGGAATATTTCATGTCTATGGGTAATGAATTGTTCTCTGTAGGTAACTTGTTGGAGAACAATATTTTCAACATCACGAACAACTTTACTTTATTTAAAGGAAAGAGTACTTGGACATTCGGTGGTAACTTTGAATTCTTTACGTTCGATAACGCTTTCAACCCAGTATTCAACGGTCACTACAGATTCTTGAGTTATGAGCGATTTGTTGATGCTGTGATCAACAGAAACCCAAATGTATTCCCGGATGCATTTGCAAAAAGCTTTGCTTTGGATGGCTCCAATACGCCTCCAACGGATAGAACAAGATTTGGACAGCTAGGTTTGTACTCTCAAAATGAGTATCAAGTAAACTCTCGTTTGAAAGTAACTGCAGGTTTGAGAATTGACCTTCCTTACTATCCTATCGAATTGCCTCAAAATCAATTGTTGGCTGAAAGAGGTACAACATTTACCTTACCAAATGGCCAAACAATTGTACCTGATGTATCTGTATTCCCTACTGTTAACCCATTGTGGTCACCAAGAGTTGGTTTCAACTATGATGTAAAAGGTGATAGATCATTTGTGTTGCGTGGTGGTACTGGTGTATTTTCCGGTCGTCTTCCATTCGTTTGGTTGTCTAACCAAGTAAATGGTTCTGGTGTGGTAAGAGGTATCTTCGGCTTTGAAGGTCAAGAAGTTGTCAATCAGGGAATTACTTTCAGTCCTGATGTGACTGCTTGGAACCCTTCAAATCCTAGCCAAACTCTAGGTACAGAATTAGCGTTGACTGATCCTAACTTTAAGTTGCCTCAGACTTGGAGAACCACTTTAGGTTCTGACTTCAGATTACCAGGTGGTATCATTGGTTCCTTTGACTTTATCTATTCAAGAGATCTTTCTGCCCCTTTAGCACAGAATATTGTTTTCAGACAGCCTGACACGAATTGGAATGGACCTGACCAACGTCCTATCTGGATTCCTCAAGATGGATTTTTTGGTCCTTCAAGTGATCCATTCTTTAGACAAGTATTCTGGTTGACGAATGCTGACCAAAACCCTGATTATGTTTCTGGTACGCTTACTTTGAACAGATCTTTCAATAACGGTTTGGACATCATGGCTGCTTACACCATTTCTAGAGCGAGAGATTTGGATGCTACAGGTGGTTCTCAGGCACAGTCATTGGTTCCTACTGTAGTTACTGAGCAAAGAAATAAGCCTGAGTTGAGCTTTGCTGGTTTTGATCAGCCTCACAGAATCATTTCCAATATTTCTTACACTACGGAAAATACAACCATCTCCTTATTCTATGAAGGTGGACCTAATGGAAGATTCAGCTACACAATGGCTAACGGTGGTGGTTTGAATACTTTGTTGAACGTAGGTGATGGACAAGCTCGTTTGATCTATGTTCCAAACAATGCGAATGAGTTAAACTGGCAGCCATTTACACTAGCTGGTAGAACTGTTACTGCTGCTGAACAAGCTGCTGCGTTCGATGCATTTATCGATCAAGATAGATTCTTGAGAAATGCTAGAGGTAGAGTATTTGGAAGAAATGAAGGTGTTCAGCCTTGGGTGCATACATTTGACTTGAGCTTTGCACAAAGAATCAATATCACGAATGATAAGAAAAACAAATTGGAAGCAAGATTTGACTTCATGAACTTTGGTAACTTGTTGAATCCTGAGTGGGGTGTTCCATTCTTCCCTTGGCAACAAAATATCTTGAGTTATAGAGGTACAAATGCTGCAGGTGAGCCAGTATTTAGACTTGCTACTAACCCAGGTACTTCTGATTTGGTTAACGAAACATTCAGGCCTACGAATGGTATTGGTAGCTTGTGGAGAATGCAAGTTGGTATCAGATATAGCTTTAACTAATCAATCTTAATATATCAAAAAAGCCTCCAGAAATGGGGGCTTTTTTTGTTAGAAACTATTGAACAATAACTTTTTCCACTTTATTAGAGTTAATCAAGCTATATGCTTTTAAAAATTACGTCTTCAATCCTTTGAAAAGTACTATTTAATAGCTTACTTTCCGATTAGCATTTGAAAAATTGTCACTCCACCCGATGCTATCCTAGTATGAGTTTATTTTATTTGAAAAGTAAATTAGGTCGTGTTATTACGCTTGATAACAAGGAATTTCTGTATTTCAGTGGTACAGATTACTTGGGGTTAAGTGCGCACCCGGACTTTCAAGCCTTGGTAGTGGAAGGGTTTTCCGAATTAGGAATGAATCACGGGCTTAGTAGGATCAATAATGTTCGAATGACCATTTTTGAAGAATTTGAAAATCAGTTTGCCTTAGGTGCCGGTGCTGAAAAAGCCTTGGTTTGGAGTAGTGGTTACTTGGCAGGACAGGCAACACTTTCTTATCTTCTGGAATCTACGGACTATATTTTTATTTCACCAGACACCCATCCCGCTATTCTTCCGGAGGAGTTGCATCCTAAACCCAAGCAGTCATTCGCTGAATGGCAACGAGAAGTGATTGAAACCTGTGAACAGCTGAAGCCTCAAAAAATCCTGATTTTATCAAATTCTGTTAATCCACTCAGGCCTGAAGTTTATGATTTCTCATGGGTCGGTCATTTGCCTAGAAAGCATGAATATAAGTTGCTGTTGGATGATAGTCATGCTTTCGGTGTGACGGGGTCTGGAATATATGGTAACTACTCCAAATGGAAATATTTGCCTGTTGAATTGTTCGTTACTGGTTCCCTAGCAAAAGGCTTAGGAATTCCAGGTGGTATTTCATTGGGCTTGACCTTTCCTATTATTGACATAGCCAATCAGCGCGTCTTTCGTGGGGCATCTCCCCCCCCTCCTGCTTTCCTTCAGGCTTTTGTCAAATCTCAATTATTATATGAAGTGCAGCGTAATAAATTATTGGAGAATATTCAATACTTCCAGTCCATTGCTGCCAATTTAGAAGTGCTTCAATACACCAATAATTTCCCAATTTTTGTATTTGAGGATAATAAATGGGTAAAAAAACTGGAAGATGCACGTATCATTGTCTCTTCTTTCCCTTATCCTTCTCCTACAGACCCGTGGATCAATAGAATTGTAATTGCTGCATATCATACTAAAGGCGATCTTAGTTTATTGGGTAAAGCCTTACTAAAAATCAAAAACTCCAATACCATTAAAATATAAAGTTATGAAAAGGCTATCACTACTTTTGTTGTTACCTATTTTTATCCAATGTAACAGTCCTCAAGTAATCGAGCCCTTTCAGGATATTCCTGATACTTATCCTACCCTTCAAAAAGTACTGGCTGAACCTGAAATTTATCAGGTCCAAATCCTTTTTTCTACCATTCATCGAGATGAGTCTGGAACTATCAATTTTGAGGATCATCCGTTTAATCTAGATGATGAACGCTATTTTTATCCTGCTTCTACCGTAAAATTACCAGTAGCTATTTTGGCTTTGGAATGGTTAGAGGCCCAGGGAATAGCAGGCTTATCAGCTGAAAGCATCATGCTCACTGACTCCATAAGACCTTCCCAGTTTCCTGCTTTAGTAGATAGTACGGCTGCCAGTTTGATGCCGAGCATAGCGCATTATGTAAAAAAAATTCTTTTGGTAAGTGATAATGATGCCTATAATAGACTCTATGAATTGCTAGGTCAAGAGTATATCAATGAGCAACTGCGGGCCAAAGGGCTTAGGCATACGGTTATCAATCACCGCTTAAGTCTGCCTATGTCAGAGGAGGAAAACAGGCATTTCAATCCTATTCGTTTCTATGCTGAAAGCGGTGAATTGCTTCATAGTTTACCTGCTCGCTATACAAATACGGTGTATGCAAATACGGGTAATCCAACTATTGGAAAAGCCTATTTCCAAAAAGGTAGCTTGGTGGAAGAACCTATGGACTTTACGTACAAGAACAAATTTGCTCTATCAGATCTACATGGTGTTGTGAAGCGAATAGTTTTCCCGGATGCTTTTTCAGAAAATCAACGTTTTCAATTAAGTGAAGAAGCAAGGCAATTTGTCCTTCAATATATGGGAATGCTTCCTGGAGAATCAACTTACCCTAGCTATGAGCTGCCCGATTATTACGACTCTTATTCCAAGTTTTTCAAGTTTGGTACCGATAAATCCCCTATGCCTAAACATATCCGAATCTTAAATAAAACTGGATGGGCTTATGGGCATTTGCTTGATGGTGCTTACTTCGTGGATTTTAAAGAGGGGGTGGAGTTTTTGGTTTCTGCTGTCATTTATGTCAATGAAAATGAAACCTTGAATGACGATACCTACCAATATGAAACTATTGGATTACCTTTCTTCGCTGAGCTAGGAGATTATTTGTATCAGCGCCAACTAAAGTTTCCCAAAACTGACAAAAGTCATCTGAATTCTATCAAAGGATTATTTTTTCTAGAATAATCATTTTCTAATCTTTTCTTTTACCAAAGATATTTTTATTTTGAGGCTTGTTAACAGCCTCAGTTTTATGAAGATCCGTAATATTAGGAATGCACTGATGATTTCCGTAAGCCTTTTTGCTTGCAAAAATGAAAATCAGCCAGTAACGGAAATCCAATCCTTTCAAGTAGTCGAAATTACTGCCCAAGAAGTTCCTCTTTCCAAGGAATTTGTGGGTCAGGTATATGGGAAAGCGGATATACCTATCCGGGCTAGGGTGGATGGTTTTATTGAAAAAATCCATTTTCAGGAAGGGTTAGAAGTCAAAAAGGGACAATTGCTCTATACGATCGATGATAATCCTTTTCGCTTAGATGTAGCCCGTGAGCAATCTAGGCTTTCAGAAGCACAGGTGAATTTGGTTAATTCCAGTAATGAAGTTGCCAGATTAGAACCTTTGGTCAGTATCAAGGCTATTAGCGAACGTGATTGGGATGCTGCAAATGCAAGAAAAAGTGCTGCTGAGGAGTCTGTAAAAGCAGCAAATGCCAATCTTGAATTGGCTAAGGTGAATTTGAGTTATACCAAAATTTTAGCTCCCTTGGATGGAGTAATCGGTAAAACCAAAGCTAAGCAGGGGGAATATGTAGGTAGGAGCCCTAATCCTGTTATTCTCAATACGGTTTCTCAAATCGATAGTGTTATCGTAGAGTTTTTTTTGAATGAAAAAGATTACTTGGCCTTTGCCAGACAGTTTATCGTCGATAATAAAAATCAATGGGATCTGAGGAGTAAATCTTTGGAGCTTTTTTTAGCAGATGGTGAGCGATTCCCGTACTTGGGCGAAATCACTTTTTTAGATCGAAATGTTGACCCTAGCACTGGCGCTATTTTGGTCCAAAGTAAGTTTCCAAATCCAGAACGATTGATCAGACCTGGACAATTTGCAAAAGTTAGAGGGGTAGTGGATATCTTGCCTGCTGCCTTGTTAGTACCTCAGCGTTGTGTATTTGAATTACAGGGATTTTTTAATGTAATGGTCGTCGATGCTAATGGATTGGTCAGTCAAAAACGGATTGAAATCTTAGAAACACATCAAGATTATTTCATTGTGCAATCTGGACTAAGTGCGGGTGAACGGGTCTTGCTGGAAGGATTGATGACGGTGAAGCCAGGTAATCAAATCGCTACCGAATTGGTGACTTTTAACTCCCAACGATAAGCGTCATGGATAGTCAACATCATTTCTTTGTCAGAAGACCGATTGTAGCAATCGTGATTGCGATCATCACTGTGACAGTAGGTTTAGTTTCTTTAGGTACATTACCGATTGAACAGTATCCAGATATCACGCCTCCTGTGGTTCGTGTGAGTGCCAAATACACAGGTGCCAATGCCATTTCCGTGGAGCAAGCAGTTGCCTCTTCATTGGAACAACAAATTAACGGTGTGGAAAACATGATTTACATGAAGTCCACCAATTCTAATGACGGAACAGTTAGTATTCAGGTAACTTTTGATATTGGGACAGACCCGGATATGAATACCGTATTTACCCAAAACAGGGTTTCCTCTGCCATGGCCAAATTACCTGAAGAGGTTACTCGAATGGGGGTGACTACTGAAAAATCCATGTCCAATACCCTCTTATTGATTTCATTGCTGTCACCCAATGGTCAATACGATCAGCAATTTTTGGGCAATTATGCCATGATCAATATTCGGGATCGCTTGGCACGGATTCCAGGGGTAGGACGGGTAAGTGTGATTGGTGCTTCGGATTATTCTATGCGTATCTGGGTGAAGCCTGATATGTTAGCAAAGATGGGCATCACTATCAATGAAATTAGTCAGGCCATCCGTTCCCAAAATGTAATTGTGCCAGGCGGTAAGCTAGGTGCTGAACCTGCACCTCCCGGTACAGAATTTACCTACGTCGTGAAGCTTCCGGAGCGCTTGCAAACGGAGGAAGAGTTTAGAGAAATAGTGGTTAGAACTCATGAAGATGGTTCCCAAGTGCGTATCAAAGATGTAGCACGGGTAGAACTGGGTACGGAGAGTTACAGTGCTTTTACCCGTACCAACGGTTTGGATGCTGCTTTGATATCGATCTATCAGTCCCCAGGTTCCAATGCCGTACAAGTGGCAGAGGATATTAAGAAGGAATTGGACCAAATGGCCATCAACTTTCCGGAAGGAGTAGCTCATGAAATCTCTTTGGATGCCACCAAGCCAATTACTGCGGGAATTGCTGAAATTGTTGAAACGCTAATTATTGCACTTCTATTGGTGATTGTGGTTGTATTTTTATTTATCCAAGATTGGAGAGCTACGCTTATCCCTACCTTAGCAATCCCAGTATCCCTGATAGGTGCCTTTATGTTATTTCCTCTCTTGGGATTCAGCATCAATGTGCTTTCCCTTCTGGGATTGGTGCTGGCCATCGGGATTGTGGTGGATGATGCCATTGTAGTGGTAGAAGCAGTTCAGGTAAAAATGGAAGAAGGCTTGGGTGTCAAAGAGGCTACCACTGCGGCCATGAAAGAAGTAACTGCACCGATTATAGCCACGAGTTTAGTCTTGGTAGCGGTATTTGTTCCGGTAGTGGGTATTCCAGGGATAACGGGTAAGCTCTATCAGCAATTTGCAATTACCATTGCGGTATCCGTCATTATTTCCAGTATCAATGCACTTTCACTTTCCCCGGCTTTATGTGCACTGATTTTGAAGCCCAAAAAGGAAGCAAGTGAGCGAACAGGCTTATTGGGAAGGTTTTTTAATGCCTTTGATCGGAAGTTTGATCGAGTGACCATGCGCTACAGCAGCTACACGGAAGTCGTTTCTGGGAAATTGAAGAGAGGTGTGGTATTTATCCTTTTGACAGTAGTTGCCAGTGCTTTTTTGGGTTCGAGGTTACCAGGAGGTTTTATTCCTGAGGAGGATCAAGGTTATGTGTTTTTGGCTGTTCAACTTCCTAGTGCGGCAAGTTTGCAGCGCTCGGATATGGTGGCTGCTCATGTAGAAACGCTCTTGAAAGAAATTCCTGAAATAGAAAGCGTTGCAACAGCAGTTGGCTACAATATGTTAGCAGACGCACTGAGTACTAATGCTGCGTTTTTGTTTATTTCGTTGGTAGATTGGGATGAGCGAAAAGGTATCACGGCTAAAGATGTAACCCAAAAAATCAATGCCATAGTATCCAGACAAATAAAGGATGGGATTGCTTTTGCCTTTGGTCCACCGGCCATTCCTGGGCTTGGTTCAGGGGCTGGATTCAGTATCATGATTCAGGATAAATTGGGGGAAGACCCGCTTTATTTGCAGCAAAAAACCATGGAGTTTATCCAAGCAGCCAATCAACGTCCGGAGATTGGTCGCGCTTCCACTCAATATCAGGCATCTGTTCCCCAGCGTTCGGTGGATTTGAATATCGATAAGATTTTGCAGACGGGGGTTCAGCTACCGGAGGTATATCAAACCTTTGGCGCCTTTCTCGGAGGGGCTTATGTAAACGATTTCACAAAATTTGGCCGAATTTATCGGGCCTACATCCAAGCAGAATCCGAGTTTAGGCAAAATACAGAAGGCTTAGAACTATTCCATGTCAAAAATAATCAGGGAAATATGGTTCCCATCAGTACCTTCATTGAGGTAAGGGAGTCCAGCGGTCCTGAATATACCAATCGCTTCAATTTATTCCGCTCAGCAGAAGTCACAGGAGTGCCGGCGATGGGCTACAGTTCTTTACAGGCTTTGGATGCTTTGGAAGAGGTTGCACAACAAATTTTGCCCGAAAATATGACTTACAGCTGGAATGGGATGAGTTTTCAAGAGAAAAAGTCTGCGGGCTCAGCGGCCATCATTTTCATCTTTTCCTTTTTCTTGGTCTTTCTGATTTTGGCTGCACAGTACGAAAGCTGGTCATTGCCTTTTAGTATTTTGTTGGGGACACCTTTTGCGATTTTTGGAGCTTTCCTATTTTTGGAAATAGCACGTATTTTTAGTCTATCCTTCGAAAACAACATCTTCGCTCAGATTTCACTTATCCTACTGATTGCCATGGCTGCCAAAAATGCCATTTTGATAGTAGAGTTTGCCAAGTTGAAATTTGATGAAGGTCTGAGTCTGGTCGATGCCGCTTTGGAAGCTGCCAAATTGCGTTTCCGACCCATATTGATGACGGTATTTTCTTTTATTCTGGGAATTCTTCCCTTGGTTTTGGCTTCTGGCTCGGGAGCAGAGGCTCGGAAAGTGATTGGAATGGCGCTTTTGGGAGGAATTGGAATGGCTACATTCCTTGGGTTGTTTTTGTATCCCTTGTTATTCATTTTGGTAGGGAAGGTTTTTAAGTATGAACAAAAGCGCGCAATTATTCAACCATTAAAATCGTCCGACCATGAAAGCTAAAATACTCCTCTTTCTCATTGTGGCTGTGTTGGCTGTTTCCTGTAAAGTGGGGAAGCCTTACCAAGGAGCTGAAATTTTGGTTCCGGATACGTTTAGGGTTGATGGCATCGAAGATGTAGATCCGGATGCTTCTTTGCTCAATACGGCAGACTTGGAAAAGTTGGGGTATCCTGATTTGGATTGGTGGAGGAAGTTTGAGGATCCAGTTTTAGACACGTTAATCTATCGAGCCCTTCGGTACAATAGGGATGCTATGATTGCAGCTGAGCGCATTTTGCAAAGTAGGTATGCCTTGCGTATTCAAAATGCGGAGTTACTTCCAAAACTAGGAGTACAGGCTTCCGCTGAAAGAGGTAATTTTCTTTTCAATCAAATAGGCCAAGTTAATGAACTGTTTATCGCAGGTTCGGGATTAAACTGGGAAATTGATTTTTGGGGAAGGCTTAGAAATTTGTCGGATGCTGCCCGATTTGAATTGCTGGCAAGTGAATTTGGGTTGCAGAGTGTGCAGTTATCCTTGGTCTCAGAGGTGTCTTCCACCTACTTTCAATACTTGCGTGCCAAAGATGAACTGGAAATTGCCCAGCGGAATTTTGCCTTGCGGGATAGTATGCATCAGATAATTGTTGCACGTTTTGATAGGGGAATTATCCAACAGACCGATGTAGATCAATCGCTTATCTTAAAGGCCATAGCTCAGGGAGCGATTCCAAAGTTTGAGCGAAAAACCAATCAATTGGAAAATCTACTCAGCTTTTTGATTGGAAGTAACCCAACATCGATCGGGGCGGGTAAAACCTTGCCTAGTTACCTAGTCGAATTGGATTTCACGCAAGTTAATCCTATGGACTTGCTTCGCTATCGTCCCGACGTACTGTCAGCAGAATATGAGTTGATGAAAAGTCAATCGCTCATAGGTGCTGCTAAAGCCCAACAATTGCCTACGATCAGTTTATTTGGTACTGGAGGTATCATCACCAATGATTTTACAGATTGGAGTTTGCGTAATCCTCTGTGGAATTTTGGGGGGCAAATTATCGGTCCTATTTTCTTTTGGGGTCAGTTGAGGAGGCAGGTAGATATTGCTAGTAGTCGAAATAATCAAGCCTTTTATGCTTATGAGAATGCCATATTAAACGCTTTTCGAGAGGTAGAGGATGCTAAAATTGAGATCCGTACATTACTTCAAGAAATTGAAATCATGCGTATTCGAAAAGAAGCAGCACTCCATGCACAATATTTAAGCGGAGCTCGCTATACCCAAGGCGTTACGAGTTATTTGGAGTTTTTGGAATCCCAGCGCCAGGCCTTTGACGCAGAGTTGGAGTTGGTAGCCTTAAAGCAGTCATTGATGAGTGCTTATGCAAAGTTGTATAAGGCAACTGGAGGTAAGTTATAAAAAAAGGCTTTTCCGATTTGGAAAAGCCTTTTTTGAGCAAAAACTGATTTATTGCCCGTACTCTGCCATAAATTTATCCAAGTCTTGCAGAGTGATGATATTTTCGTAGAAGGCTCTACCAAATACTACAGCTGTCACTCCAATATCCACTAATTTTTTGAAGTCATCAATATTTCTTACGCCCCCATTTGCTGCTAACCGGATGTTTGGGAATCTTCTAATAATCTCTTTGTACATGTCAAAGTTAGGTCCTTCCATCACACCATCTCTGGTAATATCTGAGCATTTGAGGTATTTCAAGCCACGCTCATAGAAGTACTCAATATGATCAAATAAATCAATTTCGGTTTTTTTAGTCCAACCTTTTACTTTGATTTTATTATGCTGAGGGTCAGTATCGGCTGCAAGATTGATTTTTTCTCGGCCATAAGAAAGAATCCACTGGGCAAATCTATCCGGATGCAAAGCTGCTACGGTAGCCGCTGTAATTCCAGCCGCACCAAATTCAAAGGTTTTCAGCACATCCCCATCCGTAGAAACCCCACCTGTGAAGTCTACTTTTAGATTAGTATAGCCTGTAATAGCTTCCAAAATGTGGTAATTTTTTGGTTCTCCTCTTCGTGCACCGTCCAAATCCACCAAATGCAGCCATCGGATGCCATGATCCTCAAAGGCTTGCGCAATTTCAAGAGGGTTGTTGGAAATCACCTTTTCGGTGGCAAAATCACCCCTTTTTAGACGGACACACTTTCCGTTGATAAGGTATATGGATGGAATTAAGTCAAACATATTCTTTTTGTGCTAGTTAGAGAGTTTTACGCTTCCTTGAGACCCTTGGTTATCAAAAATTCATCTCTCGGAATCTTAAATATACTACAAGACGGATATTTTTAGCAATCATCTACAAAAATCTTTGATTTTTTGTAAATCATTCATCCTGAATAGGACACTTTTGCAGATACTCAATAGTCTAGTCGTGCTATTTTTCCACCGGAACCCGAAGCCCATACATTTTTGTATGATCGACATAATTTTACGGCATGAAACCCTTCATCAGATAAGCGCTCCCAGTTTTTGCCTACATCTCTCGAAAAATCGGTTCCATTGGGTCCGACAGCAATCAACCAATGTTGGAATGGATAGTAGACCACTCCAGAACGGTATCCCGTAGGGGCATTTTCAGTGGCAAATGACCAATCCTTCCCCCCATTATCTGAAGTAAGAAAGGTAAACCTTCGGTCATTCGCCGATAAAAAATCACCACCCACGCCTACAAGCGTTTGGTCGCTTACCTTAAATAATGAAAATACTCCCGAAGATTCCTTCAAGCTGTCCAATGGTAAGCTTTGCTTTGTCCATCGCGTGCCCCTATCGGCAGAATGATAGATTGCTGAATGTGTTCCGGCTGCCACAAACCAAACATTTTCTTGGTCGGCTACAATAGAGCTTCCACTCGCAGCAAAGGAACCAGCTCCCGCGGGTGCTGCTGGACTTGTTTCTATCCAGCTCCAGGTTTCTCCCTGATCTTTGGTCAATAAGACCATCCACTTGCCATCTACTTCATCCCCTATAGTATACCCACGATCTCCGACAAAGGCCATCCCGTCTAAAAAGGCATTAGATGGCCCTTGGTATTTCAAATCCCAGGTTTGTCCACCATCGATTGTTTTGTAAATAACAGCTGGCTGACCCGAAGACATCGCAAGGGCTGTACTGGCATCGAAAGCGACGATGTCTCTAAAGTCTACCGAGTCCATTCCTGCTATAGTCCCCGTATCCCAGGTTTCTCCACCGTCTAACGAACGAAGCCAAGTGCCTTTCGATCCACTTGCCCAGATAATATTATTAGTCAAGACGGATAACCCTCTCAAAGAGGCGTCTGTAGGGTTTTCTTTAATTTGCCAACCAAAAGGCCGTTCGATTACTTTATGCTTACGGTTTTCATCGCAGGCCATCATTAGTGGAAGTAAAAAAAGGAGGGATAAAAGCTTTTTCATGAGCGTGCTGGATTACATGCGGTTGACTACAGCTCTTTTGGGAATACGGATACTCCACATGCCTCTTAAATCCCCTATTTTATGGTTAATGGCTTGATCAGTTGGATACTTTTCTTCCAAGACTTTCCAGGTATCTGGAGCGATATCACTGTCTTTAGAACCATGGCAGTTCAAACACAAAGCGTTGGGAATCATGATAGCTTTGGTATACAAATACACTTCTCCACCTTCTATTTTTTGAATGTTCGGATCAGCAGGGATACCTTCTTCTACATTGTATTGATAAGCATCCAAAATCACTTCTTCTGTATCGGTTGGTTTATCTAAAGGATTCCTGTAGTTGAGAGAGGCTCTTTTGATCTGCACTCCATGCTTTTCATCTACCTCTTTCAGGATAGGCAAGGCATTGACATGACAAAAGTCCACTGCTCCTGCAAATCCTTTTTCTCCGATGGCAGCTTGCAATGCGCTGATCAGTTGTTGTTGGGCTTCGGTACTGATTTCTTCACCCCATTCCATAGCAGCTTGTAAGATTTGAGCTTCACTGAGCTTTTTGGCTTCCATGCTGCGGTTCACTTCATCAAAAACTTCTCTACTTACCCGCTCATTGCCTCCACAAGCACTGAAAATGAGCAGGTAAAGGATCATTATACCAAATTTTTTCATTTCTTTTTTTCTTAAAAATAGCTGACAAAAACCATTTAGAAAAATCAAAAAAGTATTTTATACTAAAAATAGCCCCAGGTAGATCTTCATAATTTTGCTTTCCTGCCAAATAATGTTTTTTATATGGCAAGAAGTGATAAATTTGTAAGGCTAGCTCAGCTATTTGGATGAAACGTAAGCTTATAATCGCTTGTGCGATATTATTAATTTCCTTTTCCATTTCTTATGGACAGCAATCTTGGAAGCGCCTAGGAGGTTGGGGTAATTCCTTTACCGGGATTTCATGGGTCACAGATGAAGTTGGTTTTATTGCAGGACCGCAAATTATCCTTAAAACTATTGATGGAGGCCTAAGCTGGGTGGAACAACTGCCACCTACCAAAACCCAAATGAATGGGATTGATTTTTTTGATGAAAACCTAGGCTTGATCGTCGGTGAAAATGGAGAGATTTACAGAACTACCAATGGTGGTGATCAATGGAACTTGATTCAAATAGCTTCCAATGCTCGCTTGAAAAGCGTGGCATTCCTCAATCAAAACCGGGTATATGCAGTAGGAGAAAATGGAGATGTTTACCGTTCCACTAATGGGGGGCTTTCTTGGGTGCGTCAAAACATCGGAATTAATTCGAATCTTAATAATCTATTTTTTCACAGTCAAGATACAGGATACATTGCGGCTTCCAATGGGCAGGTAGCCCGAACGTTCAATGGGGGTAATAACTGGACCTTATTATCTACTGCCCAAACAGACGCCATTAATGATATACACTTTATCAGCGGTACAGTAGGCTATGCGGTCGGTAACCGTGGGGTGGTTTTGAAGACCGAAAATGCAGGTCAACAGTGGACACGCTTGAACTCAGGAACTGAGCGGGATTTGCTATCTGTCAGCTTTTCCCGTCTAAACCCTAATCAAGGAGTAATTACAGGTAGGAATGCAACCATCATTCGAACGATAAATGGGGGGTTGACACTTGATGGGATCAATGTCAATAATTCAGAGAATTATGTTGACGTGAAGTTTAGAGGTAATACGAGTGTGGTTTTCGCCGTCGGGACCAATGGTTTTGTGATTTCTTCTATCAATGCTGGAAATAGTTGGACCTTGCGGTTATCCGGTCGGGATGTGGATTACACAGGCGTAAAGTTCCGAACGGATAATCTTGGATATATCATCGGTACCAATGGACGATTTTTTGTTACTTCCAATGGAGGGAATACGCTAGTGGACCGGTCCAGACCACTTTCAATAACCTTCAAAGACATTGATTTCCCTAGCAACAATTTCGGATATATTTCCGGGGATGCCGGTACCGTATTGCGTACCTCCAATTCAGGGGCCAATTGGAGTTCTCTCAATTTGGATAATAGCAGAGGTATCAATGGTCTCTTTTTCTATGCCAATACCATTGGTTATGCTGTAGGAGATCGTGGATATATTGTCCGTACAGTGGATAGTGGACTTACTTGGCAGAAGCTTTCTGAGTCTAATACAACGGTGGACTTAGTAGATTATGGAGGTTTTGGATTCTTAGTAGGGGTTGTTATAGGAAAAGGAGGCTTTATTGGTCGTTCTTTTGAATTAAGTGATTGGGAGCAAATTCCTTCGTCTACGACAGAGGATTTGAATGCAATCAAAGTAATGGATAATACCACAGGTATTGTGGTCGGAAATCGTGGAACTATCCTCAAAACCATCGATGAAGGGAAAACCTGGAGAAAAATAGATGTTCCATTTACCCAAAACCTAACAGGAGTAGACTTCCTGGATGAGCAGGTAGGTTTTATTTCTGGCGAGCGTGGATTGATCTTACGTACGCGTGACTCTGGGGAAACTTGGGAACAAATGCAGACAGGTACTTTCCAAAATTTCACAGGAATCAGCTTTGGTAACTTGAGCAAAGGCTATGCCGTGGGTGAAAAAGGTACTTTCTTTGACTATGATTGTCAAGTGCCTGCGACACCAACATTGATTTTTGGCGAAGATAGAATCTGTTTGAGTCAGCAGGTATATACCATTCAAGAAACAGCAGGTATTGATGAAGAATTTGAGTGGAGGATTGATGGGGGTACGATTATGGAAGGGCAAGGGACTAATAGAATTGTTGTTCGTTGGGATGCTCCTGGAAGAAATGCTGTTTTGGTACGGGCAAAAAATGAGTGTGGTAATGGCGCTACTCGCGGACTAGAGGTAATTGTCTCCACAACGCCTCAAACTATTCCTGATATTGCGGGCGAAGGTGTAGTCTGTCTCAATACTATGGGTACCTATGAACTCGACAATATTCCAGGCAGTACCTACATTTGGACAGTTACTGGTGGCTTGATTATGCAAGGTCAAGGAACCAATCAAGTGGTGATACAGTGGACAAGCATGAATCAGCAGACCTTAACGGTTACTCCTGAAAACCCCTGTGGTAGAGGTCAGACCTTCTCAAAGACTATCCGTGTATTGCAGCCACCTGCTCAAACATCGGTTATTACAGGGCCAGATATAGTCGCTTTTACGGAAGAAATTTATGAGGTTCAAGCTGTACCCAATATCAATTATCAATGGAGAGTAACTTCTAACGGAGGCAGGGTAGTCGCCGGTCAAGGCACCAACCGTGCCACGGTTCGTTGGGAGCGTGAGGGAAATTTTGAAGTGATCGTTGCAGCTATGAATGAGTGTGAGATGGGCCCAGAAAGAAGTTTCCCTGTCTTAGTGAATCTCATTACCAGTATTGGTAGAGAGTCTGTTGGAGAGGGGATTAAGGTGTATCCAAATCCATCTCCAGGACAGGTAAATATTGATTTGACAGGTGTGTCGGATGTGCGAAAAATCACCTTTGTGAATGCATTGGGTCAAATTAGCAGAGAAATATCACCTGCTGCTGAAACTAACCTCGTGCGAGTTGAAGAGCTTTCCCGAGGGCTGTATACGATTCTCATCCACACGCGGGAACAAACTTTCAGCAGGAAGTTAATTGTCAATTGATAGTGGCATTTTTGAAGTTGTTTAAAGTTTATTAAAATGCATCAAAAGGCTGCTTTGATTTTTCAGTAAATCAAAGCAGCGTGATTTTGATTGATTTTTAACAAGCGGCCATATTTTTCAAGGATTATCTCTCAAAACTTTCAGGAATCGGAGTGTGATTTCCGAAGGTGTCGAAACAATAATTGACTGGAAATTCAATTTTTTCAAAATATTATTTTTCTAATACAAAAGATATGCCCGCTATAATGGCTATTTGCAAAATATTATTTCATTTCTCTGCTTGTTTTATTTCAGGCTTTTGATGTCTTTTGCACAATAAACCCAAATATAATGGACGATAGAAGATTTCATCCCGAGAGTTTGATGATGTCGTATGGCTACAAGCCAGAATTATCCGAAGGTGCTGTAAAGTGCCCGATATTCCAGACATCTACGTTTGTTTTCAAATCTGCCGAAGAAGGAAAAGCCTTCTTTCAGGTAGCGTATGGACAACGTGAGAAAAGACCGAATGAGGAGCTTGGTTTGATTTATAGTAGATTGAATAATCCGGATCTACAAATTTTAGAAGAACGTCTCTGTCTATGGGATGAAGCGGATGAATGTGCCGTCTTTGAAAGTGGTATGTCTGCGATTTCGACGGTGATGTTGGAATTTTTGAGACCGGGAGATGTGCTTTTGTACAGCAAGCCTGTTTATGGAGGTACAGATCACTTTATCAATAAAGTGTTGCCGGAATACGGTATAGTAGGACTTGGTTTTACCGCAGATCAGGAAGCTAAGGAGATTTTGGCCATGGTGGATACCTTTAATCTTCGTGAAAAAGTGAAAATGGTATATGTAGAAACCCCTGCTAATCCAACCAATGCGCTCTTTGATTTAGAAGCTTGTAAATTCGTAGCAGACACACTGACTACCGCTGAGAAAGATGTGGTAGTGGTAGTAGACAATACGTATATGGGGCCTTTATGGCAACATCCGTTGAAGCATGGAGCGGATTTGGTGGTGTATTCTGCGACCAAGTATATCGGGGGTCACTCTGATTTGATTGCTGGTGCTGTGCTAGGAGGTTCCAAATACATGAAGCGTGTGCGAACCCTTCGGACCTTTTTAGGCAATATGGCAGGACCTTGGACAGGTTGGTTGTTGATGCGAAGCTTAGAGACTTTGAAAGTTCGCATGAATAAGCAGGCTGAGAATGCTGTAAAAGTTGCCAATTATTTGCAGAGTCATCCAAAGGTAGAAAAGGTGTATTACTTGGGTTTTATTCCTGAGGGAACTCGGCAGTATGAAATTTATCAAAAGCAGCTTTCTTGTGCCGGAGCCATGCTTTCATTTGATATTGTGGGCGGAGAAGCAGAAGCATTTAAGTTTTTGAACGGCTTGAAGTTGATGAAGCTGGCCGTTTCCTTGGGTAGTACAGAATCCTTGGCAGAGCATCCTGCTACCATGACCCATAGCGATGTCTCTCCAAAAGACCGGGAGGAGATTCATATCTCTGAAAAATTGGTGCGTTTATCGATTGGTGTCGAGCATTTTGATGATATTATTTGGGATATCAGTCAAGCCTTGGATCAGGTATAAGAAATAAAGGGCTCTTGCATAGTGCAGGAAGCCCTTTTTATTTTTTTGAGAATTTATCAATCAAACTTTTCTACTTCTTCCCGGATGATGACGAATTGAAAAAGGTCACCCACCACTCCATTCTTAATGTATGCGTGTCTCAGGATAGCTTCAGCTTCAAAGCCGGAGTTTTCCAGTACTTTCATGGCAGGAATATTGAAATCAAATACCTGTGCATAAAAGCGCTTGATGGTAGGAAAATTTTCCAATAAATACTCGGTGAATAATTGTAAAGCTTCTTGAGCTATGCCTTTTCCCCAAAAAGGTTCTGCCACCCAAAAGCCAATCTCCATATTGGTTCTCAACTCGTTTTTACCGATTTCACTACCAATAGAACCCACTAATTGTCCATCATATTCGATAGCGAAATTTTGTGGAGGCGTAAACTTGATGTTATGCTCAATCCAATGTCGGGCATCGTGAATAGTATAAGGAGAAGGGAAGATGTCTTTGAGATTGGCAGCAATTTTTGGGTTATTGGCTATGGGATAAAGTGCGTGGAAATGCCCATCATTCCATCGCACCAAACTGACCTTTCCTTTTCCTTGGATTTTCATGAATACTATGGGATTTAACTGTTATAACGGCCCTAGCAAACGATTATTCTTTTTTGGCTCGTTAAGTTTAAAGATAAGTTTATTTTTCAAAAAAAACTTACTCCAAACCAGTTTCATTCATTTTGTCTAGATTTTCGGCTAATCGAAGGGCTTGAATGAAATCTTCAATGTCACCATCCATGACATCTGGCAAATTGTAGACGGTCTTATTGATCCTATGGTCTGTTACCCGGCTTTGTGGATAGTTATATGTTCTGATCTTATCCGATCGATCGCCACTTCCTACCATGGATCTTCGCTGCGCACCCACTGCCTCATTGTGTTTGGCAAGTTCAATTTCATATAAGCGGGAACGCAATACCTTTAATGCTTTTTCAAAGTTCTTGATTTGGGATTTTTCATCCTGACAGGTTACTACTAAGCCAGTTGGATTATGGGTTAATCGCACAGCAGAATAGGTAGTATTTACAGACTGTCCACCAGGACCGGAGGAGCAGAAGGTATCTTTACGGATATCATTCATGTTGATATCTACTTCTACTTCGTCCATTTCGGGAAGTACAGCTACAGTAGCAGCAGAAGTATGCACCCTTCCTTGGGTTTCGGTGGCAGGTACGCGCTGTACTCTATGTACGCCTGATTCATATTTCATCATCCCATATACATCCGCTCCAGTAATGGTACTGATGATTTCTTTGTATCCTCCAGAAGAGCCAAATGTTAAATCAAGTACAGTCAATTTCCACTGTTGCTTTTCACAAAATCGCTGATACATGCGGAATAGGTCACCGGCAAAAATAGCTGCTTCATCCCCTCCAGTACCTGCACGGACTTCCAAGATACAATCTTTGGAGTCATTTGGGTCTTTAGGTATCAGTTGCTGTTTGATGGATGCTTCAAGCTCTTCTTCTTTTCCGCGAAGCTCATCTAACTCTATTTTCGCCATTTCCCGGAACTCGGGATCTTTTTCCTTTTCTAAGATTTCTTTGGTGCTCGTGATGTTGTCTAGGACCAATTTGTATTCGTCATACAAAGCAACAATTTTTTCGAGATCCTTATATTCTTTGGTTAGTTTGGTATATTTACTCATATCGGACATAGACTCAGGCTGAACGATGAGTTGTCCGACTTCTATAAATCTGTCCTTGAGCGCTTGTAGCTTATCAAGCATAATGTTTGTTGATTTTTTGGAGGCGTAAAATTAGTAAAACCTAGGGAGTAAAAAATGTATTGGCTCCCAACACGAGAGAATAATTAAAAATCTCTAAGTATTTTGAAGTCTGTATGCCCCTGTTCTTCTTGTTGCTCGACGATTAATTCATTCACCTGTGCCATTGGAGGACCCAATTTTAACCAACTTGACATGGCTAGTATTCCGTGAAGTTCACCTTCAATCTCCACAGTGACCGAGCCATCGGGTTCGTTCTTTACCCAACCCTTTAGACCTAAGGTAACAGCCTTATCATAGGTGGATTTTCGAAAGAATACCCCCTGAACTCGCCCGTAAACATGTATTCTTCGGTTGATCATGACTGTTATTTATTGAAGAACAAAACTAGGTGGAATCACTTAATTGTGCATACCAAAAGTTGTGTTCGGTATGTACAAATTAAGAATGGAAAAATATAAACGTTGAGTTGAATGGATAAGTTTAACTGCTCTTTTAGAGCTTTTCAACACTTCGAGGTGGACGGGGATAAGACTAAAAAATTTTGATTGAACCCAACAAAAATCTGCATGTTATTTTTCGTGGTCCTCGTACCATTTTTCCTCAAAAGTGGAAGTGACTTCCACATCAGCCGTCAGCACTCTATATACCATCCACAAAATTGGTAAAGGCGAAATCGAAAACATAAATAAAATAAGCGCTGTGCTTAGATTAGCCTGAATTGCTGTGACATACACGATAAGAAAAGCTGTCACCAAATAAACGGGGAAGAGATAATTTTTCATCGTAGACTTTTTTTAGTGTGTAAGCTAAACTACAAGCACTTACATTTTGTTAGATAGCTATTATGAAAGGTTTTAGATTTTCCCAATATATTCCACCGCAAGATCCGGATAAAAGTACCTTCGAAAATTTGCTCAATATTTTCCTCCAATTGGTCACTATGACCGGAGGGGATGTGGCAGAAGCACTGAGTTGGTTGACCAACTTGGATCAGCGATATCAAATGACTAATCCGAACTATGGGATCGGAGATTTTATCGAGGACTTGAAATCTAAGGGATACCTTACGGAAGAAAACCAACAAGGGAAGTTTGAGATTACCGCCAAAGCAGAACAAACCATTCGAAAAAGTGCCTTGGAGGAAATTTTTGGAAAACTGAAAAAAGGCAAATCAGGAAGGCATAAAACGACGCACACCGGTTTAGGAGAAGAGCAAGGTACTGATAGAAGGCCTTATGCTTTTGGAGATAACTTGGATCACATAGCCCTGACAGATTCCATTCGCAATGCTCAGATCAATCATGGATTTTCGAGTGATTTTCTTTTGACGGAGGATGATTTGGAAGTGGTCGAGCAGGAGCACAAGACGCAGACATCCACCGTACTGATGATTGATATTAGTCATTCCATGATTCTGTACGGAGAGGATAGAATTACTCCTGCCAAGAAGGTAGCGATGGCACTAGCAGAATTGATCAAAACCAAATATCCAAAAGACACCTTGGATATTATTGTCTTTGGAAACGATGCCTGGCAAATTGAAATCAAGGATCTGCCCTACCTACAAGTAGGCCCTTACCATACCAACACCGTAGCGGGATTGGAATTGGCTATGGATTTATTGAGAAGAAGAAAAAATCCAAATAAGCAGATCTTCATGATAACGGATGGCAAGCCAACCTGTCTGAAAGTGGGGATTAAATACTACAAAAACAGCTTCGGTATCGATAGCAAGATTCTCAATGAGACTTTGAAGTTGGCAGCCCAGTGCCGCAAATTGAAAATACCTGTAACCACCTTTATGATTGCTTCAGATCCTTATCTGAAAGAATTTGTCAAGGAGTTTACCAAAGTGAATAACGGAAATGCCTATTACAGTAGCCTAAAAGGTTTGGGCGACTTGATTTTTGAAGATTACAGAAGAAATAGAACCAAAAAATTCAACTAATGGACTACCACGCTATTGCCTCAAAAGATTTATTGAAAATAAAAACACTGGGAGAACTGAAAGCTTCCGGTTATCAGCCTGTTTCTATCAAAGAAGAGCTGAGAAAAAATTTGATTCAGAAAATCAAGACCAAGCAAAATGTATTTGAAGGGATTTGGGGGTATGAAGATACTGTCATTCCAGACATCGAGCGAGCAATCCTATCCAAGCATAACATCAATTTGCTAGGGTTAAGGGGGCAGGCTAAAACTAGAATAGCCCGGATGATGACCCTGTTGCTGGATGAGTACGTTCCGGTAATTGAAGGTTCCGAGTTAAATGATGATCCTTTAGCTCCATTATCAACATTTGCCAAAGAACTGATTGCCCAAAAAGGAGATCAGACCCCTATCAGTTGGTGGCATCGCTCCGATCGCTACACTGAGAAATTGGCTACTCCGGATGTATCTGTGGCTGACTTGATAGGTGATGTAGATCCAATCAAGGCTGCCACTATGAAGTTGTCTTACAATGATGAGCGTGTCATTCATTATGGTTTAGTGCCTCGTTCGCACCGCTCCATTTTCGTAATCAATGAATTACCGGACTTACAAGCTAGAATTCAGGTCGCTTTGTTCAATATACTGCAGGAAGGGGATATTCAGATCCGCGGTTTTAAATTGCGCTTACCTTTGGATATTCAGTTTGTATTTACAGCTAATCCTGAAGACTACACCAATAGAGGGTCCATTGTAACTCCGTTGAAGGACCGTATTGAGAGTCAGATTATCACCCATTATCCCAAATCCATAGACACGGGTAAAAAAATCACATCCCAGGAAGCCAACTTGCACGGTAAGCCTATGGACCGCATCCATATTCCCGAGCTTCTTAGAGATTTGATTGAGCAGATTGCCGTAGAGGCGAGAAACAGTGAATTTGTAGATGAGAAAAGTGGTGTCTCTGCACGATTGACTATCTCTGCATTGGAGAATCTTGTTTCCGCTGCCGAAAGAAGAATTTATCTCAACGATGAGCAGGAAACCGTCGCTCGTATAGCAGACTTGATGGGAGTGATTCCTGCCATCACGGGCAAAGTGGAATTGGTCTATGAAGGGGAGCAGGAAGGAGCTGGTTTGGTAGCATACAACTTGATTGGGAAGGCCATCCGCACCCAGTTTGTAGATTACTTCCCTTCTCCTGAGCAAAAGAAAAAGGACAAAGAAGGTAATCCCTATGTAGTGCCTTTGGCATGGTTTGGGGAAGGTAATACCTTGGATATACTCACTTCTCAGTCGGATAAATCCTACAAGCAGTTGTTGCATCAGGTGCCGGGATTGGAGGCCTTGGTTACGAAATCCATTCAGCGTCTGCCGGAAAAGGAGAAAGAATTCTTTATGGAGTTTCTCTTACACGGCCTTGCAGAATACAGTCAGTTGAGCAAGCGAATGCTGGATACTGGCTTGCAGTTCAAAGACCTTTTCAGCAGTATGTTTGAAATGGGAAATCCCTCAGATGACTTTGATGAAGACGATGAATAAATGAAATTGCGTACTTTCGCACTTCCATTGATTTTCCGTATGTCTGAATTAAACCTTCCAATTGATTTCGCTCAACGTATGCAAGCCTCCCTTGGAGAGGATGAATATCAAGAATTCTGTCAGGCGCTTCAAGCGGACCCGGCAGTTTCTATACGTGTAAATCCTTGGAAATCCATATCAAGACCATCTGCATCCCATGTGATACCTTGGGCTGCAGATGGTTATTTTTTGCAAGATAGGCCTTCCTTTACCTTAGACCCTTTATTTCATGCAGGGGCCTACTACGTACAGGAATCATCCTCCATGTTTATTGACCACATTCTTAGAAGTCAATCCATTGATCCGGATGGTTTGTTTTTAGATTTGTCGGCTGCACCTGGTGGGAAATCAACCTTACTTTCTACTTATTTGGGAAAACAGGGCTTTTTGGTGGCCAATGAGGTAATCAAGAGCAGAGCTTCCATTCTCAAAGAAAACATCATCAAGTGGGGCTTAGGCAATACGATGGTTACCAATAATGATCCAGAGCATTTTCAGGAGTTGGAAGGTTTATTTGATGTAGTATTGGTGGATGCCCCTTGTTCGGGAGAAGGCATGTTTAGAAAAGATCCTGCTGCTATGCAAGAATGGTCTCAGGACCATGTTACTTTGTGTGCACTCCGGCAGCGGCGCATCATGGATCAGGCGGCGACACTTGTCAAGGCAGGTGGTTATTTGCTGTACAGCACCTGTACCTTCAACGCTCAGGAAAATGAGGAAATCGTACAGTTTATCACAGAAGAATTTTCTTACAAACCAGTTCAGATTCCTCTGGATCCAGCATGGGGCGTTGAAGAAATCAATATCTCTTGTGGCGATGAGGACTTTTATGGATACCGATTTTTCCCGCATAAAGTCCGTGGAGAAGGGTTTTTTATTGCAGTTTTCAAAAGGCCTGAAGATGCGTATATAGGTAGCCCGAGGAGAATGAAGGATTTCAAACATCCACACCTTAAGCAAGTTTCCGCCTCGGATGCGCAATTTTTGCAATCCTTAATCAGTCTTCCTGAGGATGCGGCGTTTTATAGCTTACAGGATAGTTATTTCTTCCTGCCCAAAAAACATCAGCTCAATTTCGAGCATTTGAGCAAGTTTTTAAATATTAAATATGTGGGGGTAGAACTCGGTAAAATCAACAAAAGTCAGTGGATACCCAGTCATGAGTGGGCACTGAGTATTTTACCAAAAGAAGGATTGACAATACAAGAGTTAACACTTGCACAAGCACAAGATTTTCTTCGAAAGGAAGAATTCCTCATAGAAGGATTGCCCGAGGGATGGATATTGGTGCAGTATCAAGGCCTGAGTTTAGGTTTGCTCAAAAATCTGGGAAACCGCACCAATAATTACTATCCTAAGGAATGGAGAATTCGAAATCTTTAATCCTCAGATTGGTCCGAGTACAAACTCCAATCAATGGTTTCATCCTGCAAGTAATGAGGATAGATTTTTAAGTGCTGCTTTTTAACTTCTTTCACCAAAGCTGCTCGGAATTCTTCAATATGCAAGGCCTCTTGTGCAGCCATAAATACCGGTTCAATCCCGGTCTTTTTGGTATAAGCTTCAGAAAGCTTCTCAAAATCCAGGTATTGCTGTTGTTCCAATTCTATGTCACTCATGTGGAGGCGCTCTTCCTCAGAAGGCATCGGTGGCACGAGGTCAATTTTGTTGAACACCAACAGCATGCTTTTATCACCCGCTCCAATTTCATTGAGGGTCTGTTGTACTACTGCAATATGCTCTTCAAAGCTCGGATGGGAAATATCTACCACATGTACCAACAAGTCCGCTTCACGAACTTCTTCAAGGGTTGACTTAAAGGATTCGATCAGGTGGGTTGGTAGTTTTCGGATAAACCCAACGGTATCTGAAAGCAAAAATGGGATAGTATCCAAAACTACTTTTCGTACAGTTGCATCAACGGTAGCAAAAAGCTTGTTTTCTGCCAAAATATTTGCCTTGGTCATCAGATTCATCAGGGTACTTTTACCTACGTTTGTATAGCCAACTAAAGCTACTCTTACAATACCCTTTCTACCTTTTCGTTGGGTAACTCCTTGCTTTTCAATTTCCCGAAGTTTTTCTTTGAGCAAGGTGATTTTATTTCGGATATCCCGCTTATCTGTTTCAATTTCCTTTTCACCGGCACCGCCACGGGTACCTGTACCCCCTCGTTGACGTTCCAAGTGAGTCCACATGTTGGTCAAGCGTGGTAGCAAGTATTGGAATCTTGCCAATTCCACTTGGGTTTTGGCCTGGGCTGTTTGGGCTCTGTTCAAGAAGATATCCAAAATCAATAAGGAGCGATCATAGACTTTCACTTTGAGTTCATTTTCCAAGTTACGCATTTGGGAAGGACTCAAATCATCGTCAAAAATGACCATGTTGACTTGGAAGTGTTCCACATAGGATTGGATTTCTTCGAGTTTACCGGATCCCACGAAGGTTTTTACATCAGGGCGTTCCATTCGTTGGGTAAAGCGATACACTGTTTTTGCACCGAGTGTTTCAGTCAAAAAAGCTAATTCCTCCAAATATTCATTGACTTGTTGCTCTGTTTGTCCTTGGTTGATCAATGCCACCAAAACAGCTGTTTCTTGCTTCGGGGCAGTGTCGTACAGTTTTTGTAATTTTCTTGAATATTTGCTCATAAGTGCATATAAGGATTTCAATTACGGAATAGTTCCGCAAGTAATAACTGCAAATTTATCATCCTCAGTTGAAAAGCTGTTATATTTGAGCTCCAGAAAAGCAAGCATTATGAAAATTATTCAAACCCTCATTGGCGGATTGTTCGAGATATACCCTCAGGTTTTTAATGATAACCGTGGATATTTCTTGGAATCTTTTAGAAGTAATGCCTTTGTGGAAGCTGGCATCAATAAGACATGGGTACAGGAAAATCAATCTTTTTCCAAGGCTGGAACTGTAAGGGGCCTACATTTTCAAAAGCCACCGCATGCGCAAGCGAAGTTGGTTCGGGTAATTACAGGAAAGGTATTGGATGTAGCGGTGGATTTGAGAAAAGGATCTGCAACTTTCGGTCAAAGCTTTACGCAGGTATTGGATTCAGAGTTGCACAATATGTTGTACATACCGGAAGGTTTTGCCCATGGATTTTCAGTATTAGAAGATGCCGTATTTACCTATAAGTGCTCTGCGTATTACAATAAAGAAAGCGAGGGAGGTATCCTTTGGAATGATCCTGCGTTGAATATAGATTGGAAGGTTTCGAATCCAATTTTATCTGATAAGGACAAAGTCTGGCCAACATTAGAAGAATTCGTGACATTAAGTGAAGGTGGATTATAATGGGAATACTTGATTTCTTTACAAGAAAAAAAGAAGCAGCAATTGAGCCCTTACAATTGGATTGGATGCAGGTAGATGTGCACTCCCATCTCATCCCTGGGATTGATGATGGTGCCAAAAGCATGGAGGATGCTGTTTCGATGATTCGAAGATTACAGGAGTTTGGCTTGCGTAAATTGGTTACGACTCCTCATGTCATGTCTGAGTTTTACAAAAATACTCCCGAAACGATTCAGACAGGGTTGAAAAAGGTCAGGAAAGCTTTGGTAAAAGAGAATATTACGATTGAGCTGGAGGCTGCTGCTGAATATTACCTGGATGAGGTTTTTTTAGAAAAAGTACAAAAGGGCGAAAAACTTCTCACGATAGCCAATAATTACGTTTTAGTAGAAACGGGCTTTATCAATAAGCCCCAAATGTTATTTGAAATCTTTTTTGCCATGGAGATGCAAGGGTACAAGCCAGTATTTGCACATCCGGAGCGCTATCAGTATTTGCTGCAGGATAAGAAGTTATTAGGAGAACTGTTTGACAGAGATGTTTATTTTCAGCTAAATCTGCTATCCTTGACGGGTTTTTATTCGAAGCCGATCAAAAATTTTGCAGAGATGCTGATAGACGAGAAAAAGGTGAAATTCTTTGGAACAGATTGCCACAACCACCGTTATTTGGATATGCTGGAAACTTTACCAAAATCCAAATATTACGAAAAGCTTTCTCAGCAAGACACACTTAACAAACTGCTATGAAAATCCTGATAACGGGAATCACGGGTGTACTGGGAAGTAGGTTAGCCAAAAAATTTCATGAAGTAGGCGAAATCCATGGCCTCAAAAGGACTAATTCAAATATTTCATTACTCGAGGAGGGCTTGCCAATCGTGTGGCATGAAGGCGACCTTTTAGATCCAATTAGTTTGGAAAATGCCTTGGAGGGGATAGACTTGGTGATTCATGCTGCTGGATTGGTTTCATTTGAGCAAAAAGATCGAGAGCGTTTGAATAAAGTCAATTGGGAAGGTACTGCCAACTTGGTCAATGCCATGTTAGAGAAAGAGGTGAAAAAACTCATTCATGTAAGTTCAGTTGCCGCTCTGGGGAAATCTCCTGAGCAAACCCTCATTGATGAAAACCAGAAATGGGTCAATTCTCCCTTGAATACTCCCTATGCCGTTTCTAAGCATTTGGGTGATTTGGAAGTGTGGAGAGCTGTTCAGGAAGGCTTACAGGCTTTAGTAGTCCATCCTTCGGTGATTCTCACCAAGATTTCAGATCAGCGATCCAGTGCGCAGGTGTATGATTATGTGCTGACAGAAAAGAGCTATTATCCCTTGGGTACGATCAACTATATTGATGTACGTGATGTGGTTTCCTTGATATTTCAACTCTTTCAGAAGGAGGTGTGGAATGAGTCAGTCATTCTCAATGCAGACAGTATTTCTTACCAAGACTTCTTTGCTTCCATGGCAAAAGTCTTTGGGAAAAAAGCTCCTTCGAAACCAGTGACTTCTTTATTATTAAAAATAGCGCTCTTTACTCAGGGAATTGGAAAAATTTTTGGCCTTGTCAAAACACCGCTCAATAAGCAGGTGGCCATGATGTCCCAACTTCAAGTGATTATGGATAATTCCAAAGTCAAATCCTTGATTACCTATGAGTTTACACCATTAGAAAAATCCTTTCACTGGGCACTTTCGAACGAATAAATCCTTTCCCTTGTTAATAAACATGGTACTAATGATCTCTTTTTTTGACCTGATGGTTGAAAAAAATATTATCCAAATGATTTTGGAGATGTGATTTATTTGGTATCTTAAGAAAACCAAAACCCCTTGCGATGACAGGAGACTTTGAAAATGAATGGGAAGAGGACAAAAACCTCGTAGAAAGGTTTGAGAATTCCCAAAAGTCGAATTTAGATCTCTATTTTGAAGAAGAAGAGTTTGAGAACATTATTCGCTTCTATTTCGAAGAGCAAAAATTCGTAAAGGCACTCAAAGCCTCAGATTACGCCTTGGAGAAATTCCCTTACAGTGTAGAAATAAAGCTTTTAAAAGCTCAAAGTTTGATCTTCGTCGATGAGCTTGATGAAGGCTTGGAGCTCTTGGAAAGCATCAATAATCTGTCTCCAAACAATGAAGATATCGTGTTTGCCTATGCCAATGCCATGATGATGGCCGGGAGTGGAAAAGAGGCGATAGAAATGTTGGAGAATTTTATACCCTTAGCAGATGATAAGGCAGAGGCTTTTTATTTGCTGGGTAACCTTTATCGCTCCGAATCTAACACCGAAAAAGCCATTCACTATTACAAAGAGTGCGTGAAAATCCGCATCAATCATGAGGATGCACTTTTCCAGTTGGCCATGATTACAGAAGAGGAGGGGACCTTTGAAGAAATTTTGCAGTTCTATCAGGAGTTTATCGATCAGGATCCGTATTCAGCGGGTGCTTGGTATAACCTGGGTGTGGTTTATAATCGTTTGGGCCGCTATGATGAAGCGATCAAAGCCTATGATTATGCATTGATTATCGATGATGGCTTTGCCAGTGCCTATTTCAATTTGGGTAATGCCTATATGAACACCCAACAGTTTGAACTAGCTTTGGAAGCCTACCAAAATACCATCAATTGTGAAGGTGCGAATGCAGAGAACTGTTGCTATATGGGTGCTGCCTATGAAAAGCTCGATCAAATCGATATGGCATTTAAGTATTTCAAAAAGTCAGCGAAATTTGACCCGGAGTACGACGATGCATGGTTTGGATTAGGAATGTGCATGCTGAAGAAAGAAAAGTTTTTTGAGGCTATTCACTATTTCAAGAAGGCTATTTCCATTACCGGAGAGAATCCCAATTATTGGGTTGGCTTGGCTGATGCAGAATATCAATTGGGTAATTTGCAAGCAAGTTCCGAGGCATACGAAGAGGCCATCAAGTTGGAGCCAGGTATCATGGAGACTTATGTTAACTTGGCTATTATCTACTACGATCAAAATAGATTCGAGGAGTGCATGGATGTCTTGAAAGAAGGAATCGAAGAACTTCCAGAAGAGTCTGAGTTGTATTACCGTTTGGTGGTTTTTCTCTTGAAAATCGGCAAATACAAAGAAGCCTTTAATTATTTGGAAAATGCATTAACTTTGGACTTTGAAAGGCACACGATTCTCTTCGATCTCATGCCAGAGCTCAAGCAGCAGAAGGCGATTTTCAAGATTATCTCCCAGTACAAGTAAAGTGCCTTTGTAAGTTTAAGTCTATTCACCAAAACATATTGGAATGAATTACATTCTAAAAAACCTCCCTGTGCGAACAGAAAAACCACGCGCATCAGGCTTTACCATGGTCATGGATAAGGGTTTGAGTATCAGGGAAGTAGAGAATTTTATTAGTGCAAACAGCGACTACGTTGATATTGTAAAGCTCGGTTGGGCCACATCTTATCTAACCAAAAATCTAGCAGAAAAGATTGAGATTTATCGGGATGCCGGTGTTCCTGTTTACTTTGGAGGTACCTTATTTGAGGCATTCGTCATCCGTGGTCAGTTTGAAGATTACCGAAAGGTTTTAGACAAGTATGGTTTGCAATTTGCCGAGGTATCTGACGGCTCCATCAGTTTGCCACATGATAAAAAATGTGAATTTATACGCACACTTGCACAAGATGTGACGGTATTGTCGGAAGTTGGCTCTAAAGATGCAGCGAAAATCATCCCTCCATATAAGTGGATTGAGCAAATGCAAAATGAGCTGGATGCCGGAAGTTGGAAGGTTATCGGTGAAGCTAGAGAGGGAGGAACAGTAGGTTTGTTCCGTGATTCAGGAGAAGTAAGACAAGGTTTGGTTGAAGAAATCCTAACCAAAATTCCAGAAGAAAAAATCATCTGGGAAGCACCACAAAAAGAGCAGCAAGTATGGTTTGTGAAGCTTTTGGGAGCGAATGTGAACTTAGGGAATATTGCACCCAATGAATTGATACCATTGGAAACTATCCGATTGGGATTAAGGGGTGATACCTTTGATCACTTCTTGGGAACTCACAAAATTTAAAATATCTTGATAGGCTTTTCGGTACCGCCGGAAAGCCTTTTCTTTGCGCTTATGAGTGGAATTAAAAATTCTGTATTGTTATTTTTCAAGGGTATGTCCATGGGAGCAGCCGATATTGTACCGGGTGTATCAGGGGGATCTATTGCCTTGATTACCGGCATCTATGAAAAACTCCTAGATAGTATTAAGTCAGTGGATAAAACAGCCTTGCAGCTTTTGTTGAAAGGGAAACTCACAGATGTTTGGAAGCATATCAACGGAGGTTTTTTACTCATTTTAGTTGCCGGTATCCTGACAAGCATATTCACCTTATCCAAAGTTATTACCTTTTTGATGGATGAATACCCCATACCCTTGTGGTCATTTTTCTGCGGGTTAATCATCATTTCGGCAATCATCATCTTGAGAGATATTCAGCAGTGGTCGGTTGGTTCGATTGCAGCTTTGCTGATTGGTACACTGATTGCATATCTGATTACAGGCCTGCCTCCTACAAGTACCCCTGACACTATCTGGTTTGTGTTTATTGCAGGAGCTATTGCTATTTGTGCCATGATTTTACCTGGAATTTCGGGTAGTTTCTTACTCCTGATATTGGGCCAATATGAGCGTATTTTGAGTGCTGTGTCTTCTAAGGATGTGCTGACGTTGGCAGTTTTTGCAACAGGTTGTGTGGTAGGTTTACTTTCATTTAGCCGTTTAATTTCTTGGTTATTGAAAAACTTTCATGCTCTAACGATTGCGCTTTTATCAGGCTTTATGTTGGGTTCTATCAATAAGATTTGGCCTTGGAAAGAGGTGATCTCTTATCGAATGTCTTCTTCAGGAGTACAAAAGCCTTTTTTGACAGAAAACATCCTTCCTCAAAATTACTTGGCCGTAACTGGAGAAGAATCCTTATTTTTGTATGCTATCGTCGCTTTTTCATTTGGTATCATCCTAGTATTGGGAATCGAGCGGGCAGCGTATTACATCAATAGAAAATGAGAAAATTCGGATTGATCGGTTATCCTTTGGGACATTCCTTTTCCAAAAAATACTTCAGCGCCAAATTTGAGCGTGAAGGACTGATTGACTGTCAATTTGATTTATATGAAATTCCTCAGATTACCGATTTTCCTGAAATTCTCAATCGTAATCCTGAATTAGAAGGTCTTAGCGTCACAATTCCCTACAAAGAGCAGATAATCCCTTTTTTGGATGATTTAGATCCGGCTTGTGCTGCTATTGGCGCAGTAAATTGCATTCAGATAAGAGCAGGAAAACTTACAGGATACAATACTGATTATATTGGCTTCAAGGATTCCTTGGATGTTTGGTTGGAGGGACAGCGGCCTAATGCCTTGGTCCTGGGGACAGGTGGTGCTTCCAAAGCTGTCAATCAAGCCTTAAAAGATTTAGGAATCGCCTACACAGTGGTTTCCCGGACAGCAGATGCCTCTAAGAACCGAGTGAACTACCAACAGCTTAATCAAGATTCGCAACTGTTAGATCAGCACGAGTTGATCATCAATACAACTCCTCTTGGGACCTATCCCAATACCGAGCAAATGCCTGAAATTAATCCAGATTGGATTTCGGCGAAGCATAAGGTGTATGATTTGGTTTATAATCCGGAAAAAACGTTTTTGATGCGCTCCCTTGAAGCGCGCGGTGCATTGGTAAAAAATGGATTGGAAATGCTCGAATTGCAGGCCGAAGCTGCCTGGAAAATTTGGAACTGATGTCACAATTCATTTAAAAAAATTACCATGTACTGGAAAAAATTATCTCATGAACAAGTGAAGGCACGTGTATTTGATGCCTTGGAACAAAATTTAGATTACAGAGGCGACCGCCCTATCTTGGGGATCCCCGGTACTTACTTGGATACTTCCGAATTTTATCCGGACGCTCCTTTTTTGCAAGACGCTCCTTACATGTCTGCCATGGTGCGTAATCCTAATCATATTGGTGTACATACGCTAAGTGAGGAGTCTGTATTGGAGGTATTTGAAGGTACCCAAAAAATTGAGCGAGAGCTGATCAAGTTGACAGCGGAAGAGATTTTCAATGGTGACCCAGGTTCTGTTGATGGTTATGTGGCGACCGGTGGTACAGAAGCGAATATCCAAGCCATGTGGGTGTACCGCAATTATTTTCAACAAGAGTATGATGCCCGGTTAGGAGAAATCGCTTTGGTGTATTCCAAAGATGCACACTATTCCATGCCAAAGGGAGCGAATATCCTGGGGTTGACCAATATCATGTTGGATGTGGATATGGATACTCGGGAGATTTTACCAACTTCCTTGGAAGAAAAATTCAAGCAGGCGACCGATCAAGGGATCAAATACTTCATAGTCATCGCTAACCTTTCAACAACTATGTTTGGGTCAGTGGATGATATTGATATGTTGGGGGACTTTTTTACCAATATGAATGTACCCTTCAAAATTCACGTAGACGCAGCCTATGGTGGTTTTATCTATCCTTTTACGAATCCAACGAGTCGTTTCACCTTCCAAAATCCATACATGAATTCCATTACAGCTGATGGCCACAAGATGCTTCAGACTCCTTATGGAACAGGTTTGTTTTTGATTCGAAAAGGATTTTTTGATTACGTAAAGACAGACGAGGCCAAGTATATTCCGGGAAAAGATTATACAGTTAGTGGCAGTCGTTCTGGTGCTAATGCGATTTCCATGTGGATGATTTTACAAATCCACGGTTCGGAGGGTTGGAAGTATAAGATGGAAACACTCTGTGACCGTACCGAGCGAATTTGCAAAAAGTTGGAAAATATGGGTGTGGAATATTTCCGAAATCCCTATTTGAATATCATCGCTATCAAGTCCATGTATATGTCTGAAGAACTGGCGCATAAATATTACCTCGTTGCTAATTCTTATGATGGAAAAGCAGAGTGGTATAAAATTGTCGTTATGCCTCACGTCAAACAAGGGACGATTGATGCATTCCTCATGGAGTTAGCCGGGGAGTTGAAAACCCGAAAATTAGTGTAAGCATGAAAAGGGCACTTGCAGGTGCCTCTTTTTTTTCAGATCCAAATTGCGTAACATTGAATCATGAGTGCGACGCTAAAATATTGGCTGATTGTTGGATTTCTTTGTTTGAATGGGAATCTCATGGCTCAATATGCCGCTTTGGACCAAGAAATGGAGCAAGCACTCAAGCTCTCAGACGAAGGGGAACTGATTGATGCATTTGAAATCCTGACCCGTATTATTCAAGAGCGACCTTATTTTGCTGAGGTGTATTTTTATCGGTCCATGGTATTTGAAAAGGCTGGGGATTTAGAAGGGGCGTTGACAGATTTGAATATTCTATTAGAGTTGGACCCCATGCATACCGAAGGCATTTTTAATCGGGGGATGGTGCGATTTCAATTGAAGCAATATGAATTAGCAAAGAAAGATTTTAGAAGTTTGTTGACTACACCTTCGCGCGAGACTACCACTATTTTGTATCAGCGACCCATGTTTGCTTCCGGCATCACAGGTATTGTATCCCAGCAAAGTGGTAAAAAAGACTATATTTATATGCAACTAGGATTAGTGGCTTTGCAGATGCAAGAGTACCAAGAAGCTATACAATCATTTTCAGAGGCGATTAAGCTCAATCCAAGGCAGCCCGATTATCTGATTAACCTCGGTAAGGTTTTTCAGGCTAAGGGAGAACTAGCATTGGCAGAAGGATATTTTTTGAGGGCGTTGGAGTTGGACCCCTATCATCCGGTTGCCCATCAATATTTGGCCGAATTAACGCAGGAAACGGGTGATTGGGAAAAGGCTGTCGAATTGTACAGCCAATCCATAGCCGATGAGCCGGATTTTTATTTGCCTTATAAGCAGCGGGGTTTTCAATGGATTCAACAGGAAAATTGGCGAGAGGCTTTCATAGATTTGAACAAAGCCAACGAACTTCAACCAAAGGATGTGGAGGTGTTATTTAATCTTGGCTATGTATTTGAAAAATTGGATCAATGGGAGGCAGCAGTAAAAACTTATGAGGAAGTGTTGGCTATAGATCCTACGCATGTGCGTGCCAATTTTGGAAAGGGGAATGCATTGTATCGGAATTCCCAATGGGAGCAGGCCATAGCTTTTTATTCTGTTGCGTTGGTTTGGGATCCTGCTTTTGGTCCTGCCTATTATCAGCGAGGGATAACTCGCTATCGAATGGGTAAAAAAATAGATGCTTGCCAAGACCTTCACAAGGCTGTAAGTTTGGGGGTTAGTCAAGCAAAAGAGGCTCAGGATCGTATTTGTCCATGAGCCTCTTACTGCATTTTTTGGGATTAATCTCCTTCCACTTCTTCTGTTGCAGGGATTAATTGCTCAGGTTCCAATCGCTTGGTTTCACCTGCTGTCAATACTAAGCCTTCTAAAAGTAAAGGTTCAAAGTCCTCATTAGGAGTCAACAATACATTGTATGTTCCTTCCCTTAATCCTCTCAATACAAAAAATCCATTGTCATTGGTAAAGGTACCTACGGTATCTTGTCCAAGAATTGCCTGTACAGATACTGGCCCTGCATCCAAAGGCAATACTGTTCCTTCCAAAGTAGCCAAGGCTTCAGCTACTACTCTTAAGACAGGTCTCAGGATAAATTGACCTGAGTTGCCAGCTCTTACAATGGAACGAGCCACATCAAAGTCAATTACCAAATCATAGCTTACACCAGCTTGGATAGGCTTGTCCACCTTCAATTTCAATCCGCTCTGTTGAGCGCTAGGTGTCGTTAAATTGAGGCGTTGTCCATTAGAAATGATGTAATTATCATTTCCTAAAATCAAACGAATTTGAGAGATTTCGCCTGCGGGAACTTCAATTGCACCTAGATTTGCAGAGTTTCCACCAGTCAAAGTAAGTAGGTTAATTTTACTATCATTTTGTTCATAAGGTAGATTTAACCAAGCACTTTCATTCTCTTCACGGCCACCTTTAGGCAAAATCTCCACAGCTACTACTTCCACCCACACTTCATCAAAAGCAGCAGGTGCATCCACAAGAAACACATTCACTCTGGCCATACCCTCTGATATGTTTTCATCTCGGTCTAGGCTATCGCAAGCTAGAAAAGGCAACAAAAGAAGGCCAAAAATCCAGGAAAATTTTTTGTATTGTAACATAGGTAAAATAGTTGGTTCAAAAACACTCTTTCAAGAAAAGTGCCAAAAACTACTTAATCGAGTATTATTGGGCCTAAAACGACCCTAAAAAGTGGACTTAACCCACTTAAAATCGGCTCAATAAATTATTTTTTTCTTGCTTTTTTCATCCGAACACCTAATATTCCAGCCGAGGCAATCGTCAAAACTCCGATAACAACTATAGCAAAATTTATTCCTAATCTGTCGGCAATAATTCCAGTGAGAATTGCTCCAATGGCATAGCCCAAATCTCTCCAAAGTCTAAAAACACCCACTGCGCCTGCTCGATCTTCGGGATGGGTATTTTCAGCGACGGTTGCTAAAAATGTTGGATAGACCATAGCTGTTCCCCAACCTAAAAATGATGATAATACCAAGTAATGCCAAAGTTCTGCCGCCCAAGGAAACACCAATAAGACCAACCCTTGCAAAAGCATGCCTGTAACTAACAGCATTTTCTTGGAATACAGGTCCGCCATTTTCCCTGTAAATAACTGTCCAAACCCCCAGATAGCAGGGTAGGTTGCCGTCACAAGACCAATAGCTTCTAAGTTGAAACCTTTACTTGCTAACAGGATGGGAAATAAACCCCAAGCCATGCCATCGTTCAAATTATTGACCAGCCCTGCCTGGGTCACAGATCCCAAGTTAGGGTGCCTCCATGTACTGTCTAGAAAAACATGCTTGAGCTTAGGAACGGTACTGACCGTATTTTCAGCTTGTACGTGTTTGCGTGTATCTTTAATCAAGAATATAGAGCCTAATAAACCCAAAACAGCCATGCCTATTCCCAAATAAAACGGAAAAGGGCGTAAACCATATTCACTAGCCAAATAACCGGTAAGGAATGCTACCAATGCCACGGCAAGGTATCCGGCAAATTCATTCAAGCCCATCGCAAAACCACGTTGTTTTTCACCTACCAAGTCGATTTTCATGACTACTGTGCTACTCCATGCCAAGCCTTGATTGATTCCCAAAAGTACATTTGCTGCAACAATCCAATCCCATGAAGGAGCAAACATCAGCACAAATGGTACAGGAAGACCAAAAATCCATCCAATGATTAGGAGATTTTTTCTTCCGATTTTATTGGCAAATGTCCCTGCAAAATAGTTAGAAACAGCTTTAACGATTCCAAAAACTACTATGAAAGAAAGTATGGCTGATTTTGCAGCTATACCAAACTCCACCTCGGCTATTTGTGGTAGGATGCTTCTCTCCAAGCCAACCATTCCACCCACAAAAGCATTGATGATTACCAAAAGGGTAAATTGCTTCCAGTTCTCTCGTAAGCCTAATGTTACTTTCTCCATTTGTTCCTAAATTGAAACACAAAGGTCCTCAGCCAAAAATCGGATTCCTTTTACAAATGTTAAAAAAAGTACGCTCGCGGAATGCGCGGAAGACGCGGAAAAAAATGGAAGGAAAAGACGGAATTGGTTTTGGGGTTAAATCATGTTTGGTGGAAGTAACAAAAGGGGCTTTAGCCCTGTGATCTTCGTAGTAAGAATGAAAGTTAGGAAAAAGAGGGGCGTAGCCCTGATATCTTATCTATCTGGAAGGGTTATTTTTGGACACAGATCGGAAACATGATGATCACAGATTGACACAGATATGTTTGCTGACGCAAATTGGGGTTGGCTCGCGGAAATTGCGGAAGACGCGGAAAAAAATGGAAGGAAAAGACGGAATTGATTTTGGGGGAAGAAACATTTTTTGAATTAGTGGCAAAAAGGGAAGTAACCCTGACGCATTCGTTGCAACTAATTTTTTGATTAAATTAGTTGGCTTTTGCTCTGATTCTACTGAGGCTGACTTGGGTGATTCCTAGGTAGGAGGCAATGTGTTTGAGCGATACACGCTGCAAGATATCAGGTGAAGTACGCAATAGGTCTTCATATCGCTCTTCGGCCGTATGGAATTGGATGCTCTCTATCCTATTGACGGTATCTACATAGGCGGCTTCAAAAATCTTTCGGAAAAGACGCTCTATCTCAGGAAAATTATCATACAAATCAATCAAAGCTGGTGAATGAATGCCTATGAAATCCGCATCCTCCAACACCTGTATACCTTTTTTACTAGGCTTTCCGGTAAATAAACTTTCTACGCGGGCAATGAGGGAATTTTCTAAAGCAAAAGACTCTGTAATATCCGTACCATCTTTGTAATAGTATATCCGAGCAATTCCTTTACGGACAAAATAAATAGTCTTACAGGTATGCCCAATGGCCTGTAAATCTTTGTTTTTGGGAATATGCACTACCGAACAGATCGCCTGTATAGCTTCCTGAGCAGAAGATGAAAGTTTTTGGTGTCTTTCAAAGTATTGAAACAAAGCTGAAAAGTCTTCGGGCAAGGGATTGGTTGTTTTTGTGAATGCAGTAATCTGATAAAAATATAAAAAATACATGAAAGTAAACTCTTGCACATCTACTTATGCAAAAACAAGAAAAGTTGCATGTGTAGAAGTGCAGGTTTGAAGCCTTTACGCCATCTTTTATCTAAATCAAACCCATACCCAACCCAATAGAAATTAAAATAAGCAAAATGGCTACTGTGGTTTGCAGAAATTTCAGCGTTACTTTCTTCAATAGCTTGTTTCCCAAATAGGCTCCTGCAATCGCAGAAAGTGTTGCTGTTAGGACAAGTGTGAGGTTTTCACTCAAATCGGTGCTGACAAAGCGGGTAGCATAGACACTCAGTCGGGTTAAATCCACAAAGGTGGAAACCACCACTGCCGTGCCGATAAATGCTTCTTTAGATAATCCTGCTTTGATCAAAAATGCGGCCCGAAGGGCTCCTTGATTCCCTGATAAGCCTCCAAAAAACCCACTCAAAGCTCCGCCAAGGGGTAGTTTTTCTTTACCAAACTGTAGTTGTTGGAAATACGGAATCAAATCCATGGATGCAAATATGATCAGGAGTATGGATACGATAAACTTTACGGGTTCGACTACAAAAGTCTTTCCTAAGAGTTCATAGCTGAAAAGTGGATCTAAATCGGTGATGTTGAGCAGCACCCATGAACCTACAAAAGCAGCAATCACTGCTGGAATACCAAAGCGAATCAATACCGCTTTATCTGCATTTTTTCCAACCAACAAGAGTTTGAAAATATTGTTGAAAAAATGAACAACTCCTGTCAAGGCGATAGCTAAGTCAACGGGGAAAAACACCATAAATACAGGTGTCAGAATTGTCCCCAACCCAAACCCAGAAAAAAAGGTGAGGATAGAGACCAAAAAGGCCACACAGGCAATGATGATTAGTTCCATTGCAAGCGTTTCAGGAGTTGTTCATTTTGAGTGTGTGGAATAAATCTATTGAATTCCATGAAATACTTACCGGGATCTACCCCAACAAATGCTTCATAGCGTTTTTCGGCGTCTTCATACCATTCCCTGTGTAGTGGAAAGGGGTTTTGTTCTTGAACATATGCATACCAACCTTCCAAGTCTTCTACTACAAAAGCAATGCTACTTCCCTTTTTCTCGGTAAAGTTGTGCATGCCTCTGCGTTCATCCACTAGGCCGATATATCCTGTTTGAGAAGCCTGAAAAACTTTGGCCCACCCTTGATCCACCATCAATGGTAAACCTATTTTTTCCATGTAAAACAGTTCTGCTTCCTGTAGGTCTTCATAATAGGTCCAGAAAACTGCTCCATAGAATCCCAATCCTGCGGCTACGGATGGATCGAACGTTTTCAATGCACCAAATTTCTGTAGCTGAGGCATCAGCAGTTCATTTTCTGGATGCTGCTTAAAGGTCTCAAACTCCAACAAGTATCCTTCCGGGTCAATAGCGACAAATCCGTCATGTGCATTGTCAGTTTTTGGTTTGTAGGTATATTTGATGGGTACATTTTTTTCTAACAGGTATGCATACCATTCGGGCAATTGGTCCGTCAACAAGGCGATGGCTACTGTTTTGGGTTCATCGGCTTTGTGTCTACCGATAGATTCATCCACAATTGTCAAGTAGGCATCCAATGATAGTTGGAAGGTTTTGGCGAAGGTGTAGTCGGAAACTTTTTCTAGTCCCAGCAATTGCCCATAAAAGTCTTCAGCCCTTTGGAGATCTTGATAGTAAAGGAAAATATTGGTTGCTTGGATACCGAAATCAGGTAAGGATTTATAAGCTGTATTTGTTGAAAGGAGCTGATTGATATAATGAGTTGGATACCCCAGCAATCTCCCAAATCTTCTGGCGGCTGCTTCGGGCTCAAGGTTGGGGATTGATTTTTTTAAATTTAAATAGGCAGCTAAGGAATTTTCTTTATGAAAAATCAATACTTCTTTACCCAAAGAAACGGAAGTAGGGAATAGGGAGGTTTGAATCAAGTCAGGTTCTCTAAACACCCCAACACCTGCTTTCTCAGCCATGGATATTACTTCCTCCCATAGTTCATCCACCATTTGGGCTTCCATAGGTTCGCTCAATGCAATGGGCTTAACATCTGCCGCTACCATTTCAATAAATGCATGTATATGACCGAGCTGTTTTGCTTTTTCAGTGGAGGCTTGGCAGCTGAGTAGAAGGCTTAGGAGCAAGCAATAGAGAATGTTTTTCATAAAGCAGTAGATTCAAGCATGAAGTTAATCAAAAAATGAGATTGCTTATTTGTCTCTAAACAAACTATCTACAGACCATTTTCCTCCCCCACGAATAATCAAGTAAATACTTCCCAATAACATACTCCAGTCTGTTCGACTTCCATGCATCATGGGCCAAAATCCTTCATTTTGTAAGACTTCTGATTTTGTTGTTGCAATGGCTACCAACATGATGACCAAGGTAGGAATGGATGCGAGTCTTGTGGCCAATCCCAATAAAATCAAGGCCCCTGAGATGATCTCAAATGCGCCCACAAAGCTGCCAAGAAACTCCGGATTGGGGAGTCCGATTTTTTCAAATCTTCCTGCTCCTCGAATTGCCGGAAACAGGAATTTCTGAATGCCTTCTGATAGAAATACTGCTCCTACCATCAAACGAATAATGATGGTGGTTTTGGATTTGTCTGTTTGTAAGAGTTGTTTGATCATGGTTTTTTGGTTTGTTAACCTTAACCTTTGAGGTCTTTGGGACCTCGAAGGTTTGTAATTGATATTTTGAAATATATTGTTCTTTCAGCTTCTTCTGCTCGAAGACCTTCGGGGTTTTTGGAAACCCCAAAGGTCAGTCTATAGCATATTCAATTTTTTGCCCTTGTTTCAATTCATCGGAAGCACGGCTCAATAGAACATCCCCGCTATTCAATTCTCCAAAGATTTCTGTTTTTCCGTTTTTTGAAATACCCGTCCGCACATCGACCCACTCCATCACCCCATCTTTGATACGGATGACAAACTTTTTTTCCAATGTCGTGGCCACTGCTGCGGAAGGAACGACAAAAGATTCCTCAGCTCTGTTTAAGATCAGTGCTGCCATCGTATACATGCCTGGCTTCAAGATTCCTTCCTGATTGTCAAATTCATATTCCCATATTTCTGTGCGTGTTTGCGGATTGATGCTTCCAGATTTTCTGGCCAATTGTGCTTCTAATCGTTGGTTACTCAAACCGTCGGTAGTGAAATATAATTGTTCTGATTGTGTGGTAGTTTGTACGTATGCCTCTGGTACGTGCACTCGCAGCCTTAATCTATCTGGTCTTTCTACCGTAAGTAATGTCCTACTTTGGTTTTGATTGACAAAATCTCCGGCATCCACATTTCTGCTGGTAACAATGCCATCGAATGCTGCACGGATACTTAAATAATCCTGCTGTTCACGAAAACTTCGAGCCATCAACTTTGCTGCCTCCCAAAATGCACTATCGGCATGAAATGCATTCCTGACAGAAATTAAATCCCCTTCTGAAATGGCTCCTTCTGTTTTAGAAGCATTCAATAATCGTTTGTACCGGTCTTCTGATGCACGGTATTTTGCCTCGGCCTCTACTAGTTTGGCTTCAGCTTCGGCAGTTTTACTTTTGATTTCTGGTGCATCAAGGCTCAGCAAAACTTGACCCTTTTTGACTTTATCTCCTATATCCACCCATACTCGCTGCACATAAGCATCCAACTTGGTGTGTATGTCGGCTTTTTCATAAGGTAAAAGCTCTGCAGGTAACTTTAATTCAGTCTCTATTGCTTCTTTTGATAGTTTAAATGCACTACGAATATCCTCTGCTTCGGAAGTTTGTTGCTCACCCGAGCTACAGGAAAACTGAAAGAGGGCTACTCCTAAGAGGAAATGATATGTTATATTTTTCATAATTTCTGGATTAAGCTTCAAAGTAGGTACTGTTGGTGTCCAATGGGTTTAATGATGGGCTGATAAATTTCTTTTTCCCTACTAGTTGCTTATAAATCAAGGGTAGGAAAAATAAAGTACTGACCATGGAGAATAAGAGTCCACCAATTACTGCGACACCCAAAGGCGCAATTTGATCACCACCTTCGCCTATGCCCAATGCCATAGGCATGATGCCCACTACCATCGTAAGACTGGTCATCAGAATCGGTCTTACTCGATTAGTAGCTGCTTGGATATGGGCAGATGCTACTTGTTCCTTTCGAAGTTCTTCAGCGTTTGTTATAAAGAGAATGGCATTAGCCACGGCTACACCTACGGCCATTATCATTCCCATGTAAGACTGTATGTTCAGTGTATGTCCTGTTAGGATAAGGAAGATGATGGAACCAGCAACAACCGTAGGGATGATGGCCATCGTAGCCAATGCAGTCCGAAACGATTGGAAATTGGCAGAAAGCATCAAGAAAATGACTACCACAGCAATCAAGAGACCAAGCTGAAGTTCTTGAATTGTCTGACTAAGTAGATCTATTTGTCCTTTTGGTAAGATTTGAACACCCGTTGGCAACGCTCCCAATTCTTCAATTGTATTGTTTAAGACGTTGACTGCTGAACCCAAATCTGTTTTGTGAATATTGGCCGTGATTGTGATAAATCGCTGTTGATTTAAGCGGTCATAAGCTGCGGGCGTTCGTAGGCTTTCAAATGATGCAACATCCCGTAAGTACACTTTTCTAGTGCCATCATTCACAATCGGGACCATTTCTATATCCTGTTGACTGGCTACCAAGTATTGAGGATACTCTACCTGTACCTGATAGGCGACTGCCGAAACTGGATCCCGCCAATAGTTGGGTTGGGTAAATCTACTCGAAGAAGTTGCGGTCACTAAAGCTTCCGATATTTCCTTTACAGTCAATCCTAACTGACCTGCTTTTACTCGGTCAATATTGATTTTCAATGTTGGATAATCCAAAGGTGTTGCAATCTGTACATCTCTGAAAATGGATTCCTTAGAAAGTTTATTTCTCAGATTCTTTGCGATTTCATTTGATTGCGCTAAGTTTTTTCCCAAAACAGCGATTTCAATGGGATTGCTGGCACCCAAATTCAAAACCTGGTCCACTAAGTCTCCTGGTTCAAATGAAATCTTGGCATCAGGCATTTCCGAGGAAACCTTTTGTCGGAGTTGTTCTTTGAATTGGTCTATTGATATGGTAGCATTTTTGCTTAGGTTAATTCTAGTCACAGACTCATGAGGCCCACTGGTCCATAAATGAATCAGATTGACTGGAAAACTGGAGGGCTGGGTACCAACAAAGGCAGAAGTAATGTCTATGTTACCTTTTCCAACCACCTCTTCTGCCAAACTTAATAATGTTTGGGTAGCCTCTTCTGTACGCTCCAAGCGTGTCCCTGTATCGAGGCGTAAGCGGACTACGGTTTGTCCAGCGTCTACTTTGGGAAAAATATCCAGCCCAACAAGACTAAAACCTCCAATAAACAGGAGAGCAGCAACTCCAAAGTAAGCAAATAAACTCAGGGTATTTCTTTTTTCCAGCGATTGTACTCTTTTCAAATACTTGGCCTTAAATCTATTGAATCGGCTGTTTTCGTCTTCTGGAATGTGTTTTTTCATCAACCAAACAGCCATCACGGGGACAAATGTCATGGAGAGTAAAAAGGATGCAATCATGGCAAAGCCCACTGCCAAGGACATGGGCAAAAACATCCCTTGAGGCACACCTGACATAAATAGAGCAGGTGCAAAAACTGCTAAAATACTGAATAGTATTAGAAGTTTAGGGGTGACTATTTCCTTACATCCATCCAAGATGGCAAGAGCCTTGCTTTTTCCCATTTCCAAATGGCGGTGGATATTTTCTATAGTTACGGTAGCCTCATCCACCAAAATCCCAATCGATAGCGCTAAACCTCCCAAGGTCATTATATTGATGGTCTGACCCAGCATATTTAGAAAAACCACCGAAGTCAATAGCGCAATAGGAATGGTCATGACCACAATCAAGGCTCCTCTTCTGTCCCCTAGAAAAAGTAACACCATCAATCCCGTTAATGCAGCCCCCAAAATTCCCTCAAAAAGCACATTTTTGAGAGAGTTGATCACATAGCCTGATTGGTCGAACTCGTAAGAAACAGCAATGTCATCTGGAATAGAAGCCTGCATCCGAGGCAAGGTCTCTTTGACATTTTTCACTACTTCCCAAGTGGAGGCATCTGCTCTTTTGGTTACGGGAATATATACGGAGCGAGCTCCATTGACCAAGGCGTACCCAGTTGTGACATCGGAAGAAATTTCTATGTTAGCTAAATCCTTTAGGTAAACTGAAGCACCTGTTCCCAGTGTCAAGGGTATATTTTCAAAATCGGAGATGGTCTCTGCTACCGCATTGGTTGGCGTGAGGAGCATTTCATCTCCCATTCGTAGATTTCCTGCTGGGGAGATCACATTGTATGCTGCCAAGGCTGCTACTACTTCATCGGGGGTAAATGAGTAGCGTTGGATTTTTTCAGGGTCCAACTTTACAATAACAGATTTGGCACTTCCTCCAAAAGGTGGCGGAGCAGATACTCCAGGGAGGGTGGAGAACATTGGTCGCACATTGAATAGTGCCAAATCGGCAATCTCTCCAAGTGTACGGGTTTTAGAAGAAAAAACCAATTGTCCCACAGGAACAGAGCCTGCATCGAATCGGGTGATAAAGGGAGGAACGGTGCCCGGAGGCATGAATGCTCTCGATCGGTTGACATAGCCCACTACCTCAGCGGCAGCCTGACTCATATCCGTGCCTTCATGAAAGATGATCTTGATCAGCGCATTTCCCTGAACCGATTTGGACTCTACGGATTTTACACCAGTGACATAGAGAAAATGATACTCGTAATAATTTGTCACGAAAGACTCCATCTGATCGGGTGAAAGCCCACCATAAGGCTGTGCCACATAAATCGTAGGTAAACCAAATGTTGGAAAGATATCGATCTTCATGGATCGGATTGCCAAAAAGGAGAATACCCCTATGGCCAATACTGCCACCATTACTGTGATGGGTTTGTTAAGAGAACCTTCAATTAATCGCATATCTTAATCCTGTAATTGAGCTAAAAAGAATTCTATATCGCCACTGACTGCGGCAAAGTACAGCAGTCCTTTCCACATCTCGGCCATGACCTTGATGCTTTCAGCTTCGGCTTTTGCCAAATCTGCCTGACCTTGGACTAGTTCGTTCAGATTGATTAGTCCGGCATCGTACCTTGCTTGCAGCGCTTGATAGCTGTATTCAGCAGCTTGCACATAGGCTGGTGCCAAGGTCGCTGCTTCCAGTGCTTTTTCTAAAGTCACTTTGGCAATCGTTCTGTCTTTGTCAAGTGATCGTTCTACCTGCAGTTCATACGCTTCAGCTGCTGAAATCAGGGAATTTTGTCTTTGAACCAATTTGGAAGTACGGGTAAATTGTAAAATCGGAACGGCCACTTGAAAGCCTACTCCATAATTGTACTTAGAGAAGGCTAGACCATCCGTGGGATTGTTGAAACCTCCTTCAAAAAGAATAGAAGAGCCCCTAGCAAAGGTTGTCGCCCATAGATTTAAGTCTGGCAATAGGGAGCGGTTGAGCTCAGTCTTTTGAGCATTTGCTAAAAGGGTTTGTGTTCGCGATCGCTGAAGAAGGGGATGGCCATCCATCGGCTCGTCTATTTGAATCGGAACCATTTTGTCAAGACCTCCATCTAGTTGAATTACTATTTCATCGTCGCCGAGGAGTTCGCGAACTTGTGCTAGCATGCTCTCAGCTATTTTTTGGGCATTGAGATAGTCAATTTTGGAACGAACTAGCAAGGAGCGAAATTGGGATGAATCCACACCCGGACGAAGGCCATTTTCCACCAAAGTTTTGGAAAGGCTCAGGTTGGATTCGAAACGGTCTTTATTTTTTCTGGCAGCTGTCAACATGGATTCAGCTGCCCAGTAGTTGAGATAAGCTTCTGTAAACCTAACCTGGTGTTCAAGGGTTGAAAGTACTTCTTGATTTAGAGCAAGTTCCTGTCCAAATTTGGCTGATTGAATTTTGCTTTCTCTTTTCCCAAAGGTAAAGGGGCTCCAGTTTAGTAGGAGAGCAGCGGCAGAACCAAATACCATATCGAAAGAGTTTTCCAGTACAGGCGGGCCTGAAATCGGCATGACCTGTCCTGGCAAAAACATTCCTGTGATGTTGTTATTGGTAGAATATACCATTTGGTAAGAGCCGTCTAGGCTAGGTAGGAAATCAGAGCGTTCGTATTGCACTAGTCGTTGAGCCGCTTCGGTTTCAAGGCGTTTGGCCTGTAGCTCCGGATAGTTTGCTGTACTGATTTCAAGTAGTTCCTTGAGTTGGCTTTGTGCCTGCACCTGATAGAATATCAGTAGAAACAATAAGCCAGTTATGGATTTTTTAAACATAGGTCGATGGATGAAAGACTTAAAGATGATTCACCGACTACAAAAATAACTCATGTATATACAGGGATTGTGGTAAAAATGAATGGGAAAATGGTAAAAATGAAAGTGGGAATTTGATTTCCCTAGAAGTCATTGATAAAAAAAATTTAGAATGGCTTAGAGGATTTTATTTATTAAGAAAAATCATTCTTTTATTCTCAAGTTTTCCTTGGCTCTTGACTGCTGTGTATGACATTCAAGATGGCGATCTGATTATTTTGAATTTGAAAAATAATTCTGTAGCTCCATCTGAAAAATCTTCTAATGTTACCTGGATTGTTAGGGTAGTATTCGTCCAATTGATATTTTTCTGGTTCAAAAACTAAATCTTTATTGGCTCTAATTATTTCTTGCTTGACTTTATCAGCAGCACCTTTGGAGTCTAATTTTATCCAGTCATAATGATCCTTTAGCGCCATCTTGGCTTTATCTGTCCAAACAACCTCTTTATATTTTTCAGACCTTACCAATTTTCAGATTCTTTTTCAAAATCTTCTACCGAAGAGAAATCACCTCTCTTTACCTGAAGAATTGCTTCTTCAATGGCACCAACATATTCCTCTAAACTCATGGTAGCATATTTAGATTTTGTGTCCTTCAACAAGGAATAGAGGGCCTCTAATTTATTTTGATCATTGATCGCGTTGATCACGTCATGAAGTTTTGATTTTAATTCCGCTACACCCATAGCTACTTTAATTTTAAATTTTGTGTCAGTAAATATAACGAAATTATCACTAGATCAATTGGGAAAAGGGAGTTGAAACTAGTTAGTTTAAAAATGGATTTTTCTTCTTGCTTCGGGCGTTTCGTTTAAACGTTGCGCTTGCTGCGTGAAACTATTATTTTTTATCCAAAATACCTCCCCCTAAACTGATGAGGTGTTTCTCCGGTATGTTTCTTAAAGTACTTGACGAAGTAGGAGGAATCGTTAAATTGAAGTAGATCAGCGATTTGGTTGATGTTTTGTTCGGTGTGGAGGATATTCCTTTTGGCTTCCAGGATCAATTGGGCACTGATATGCTCGGATGCGGTTTTGCCGGTTTTCTTTTTGCAGGATTGATTGAGGTTTTGGGGAGTAGTCTGTAAAAGGGCAGCATAATCTGCTACTCTATGCAGGATGGGGCTCTTTTGGGACAACAAACTCAAAAAACGATCGCAAAGCGGGTTTTCGACGATGGATGCTTTCCCAGTTGCGTGTTCGGAAATTTTCGCAAAAAGAACCCTGAGGTATCCTTTGATCACATCTTCTGTATTTTTTGCGTCAGACTGAAAGATCCGAAGGATATCTTCAAATATATGCGCTACCATAGGGTCTTGCCAATGGGAGATCCTTGTGAGTTCCCCCAATTGTTGCATCTGTTGGAGAATTTTAATTTCCTTAATAGCATCGATAAATTCCTCTTTGAACATCATCACGTAGCCTTTGGGTATGGCTGTAAACTGCCAAAAATGCAATTGACCTGGCTTGAGGAAATAAAAGTCAGGGGTTTGTATTTGGTAATTCTCTGTTTCTATCCAATGAAAGCCTTCTCCCTCTGCGATATAGATCAACTCAAAATATCCCTCGTGCTTATGGGGTTTGGTCTTTTTGATCAATGGCTTGAAACGGGAGATTTTGAAAAGCTCTTGAGAATCAAGTTTGTTTTTGGTGGAAATTAGAGCGCCTACTGTCATGATTAGATGCAAATTGCGGAATTTCCTTGATACTATCAGGTGTCATTTCTAGTAATGGTAATCGAAGATGATAAATAGTGAAATGCTTACCAACATACAAACCTCCCAGATTCTGTTTCTATCATGGAAAAATTTCAGATTGAGGTCATATAAAAGCCTTGAGTTCTCACCCAAGGCCTGTTATTTTTAGATCATGACTTATTAAACTCCTACCTTTTGATCTTCTTCAAACACAATCTTAAAACTCGGATCATCATCCGTGTAATTGACATTGATTATTTTTTCAGCTTTGCTGAGTAAGACCTTACTCGAGCTATCCAAGTGGCGGATGTAAACTGTTTTTCCAAGCTTATGATAGCGCTCGGTTACTTTATGTATGGCATCAATACCTGAGTGATCCACGATTCTACTTTCGGCAAAGTCAATAATGATTTCTTCAGGGTCATTGATAGGGTCAAATTTTTGCCCGAAGGTCATGGCCGAAGCAAAAAATAAAGGACCAAAGACTTCATAATGCTTCACACCATTTTCATCCACACGCTTTCTGGTACGGATCATTTTTGCATTTTGCCAAGCAAATACCAGTGCTGAAATAATCACACCGATCAATACAGCCAAGGCTAAATTGTGCAGGAATACCGTCACCAAGGTTACGATCACCATCACTAATACATCATGGAAAGGCACTTTTCTGAATACTTTTAAAGACGCCCACTCAAACGTTCCGATCGCTACCATAAACATCAGTCCAACCAATGCCGCCATAGGGACCATCTCAATATAGCTGGAGAGGAAAAGTATGAATACCAACAATCCAACGGATGCTACAATACCCGAAATTCTATTTTTACCACCAGCATTTACGTTGATCAGGGATTGGCCAATCATGGCACATCCACCCATTCCACCAAAAAAGCCTGTCGTGACGTTTGCAATACCTTGAGCCACACATTCCTTATTTCCGTGTCCTCTAGTTTCTGTGATTTCGTCGATCAGGGTCAGGGTCAACAAACTTTCAATCAAACCCACTCCAGCCATAATAGCCGAATAAGGAAGGATAATCATAAAGGTCTCCCAATTCAATGGCACCACTGGCAGGTGAAATTCTGGCAGTCCCCCACTGATAGATGCTAAATCTCCAACAGTTCTTGTGTCTATTCCCCCAAAAATTACAATCATGGAGACGGTCAATATAGCCACCAATGCAGAAGGAACCGCAGTAGTCACTTTTGGCAAAAACTTGATAATGACCATAGTCAATGCCACTAGTCCAATCATCAAGTACAATGGGTTTCCCGTCATCCACTCTACAGTACCCGCTGCTGTGGTGAATTTGAATTGATCAAATTGGGACATCGCGATTACGATTGCTAGTCCGTTGACAAAGCCAAACATTACCGGATGAGGCACTAGTCGGATCAATTTTCCTAACTTTAAGAGACCTACCACTATTTGGATTAAACCCATTAATACTACAGCTGCAAACAAATATTCCACACCATGTGTAGCTATCAGTGCTACCACTACTACGGCAATTGCACCGGTGGCGCCAGAAATCATACCTGGTCTACCGCCTAAGATGGAGGTAATCAACCCGATGATAAATGCAGTGTATAAACCTACCAATGGACTGACTCCGGCGATTAGTGAAAAAGCTACTGCTTCTGGCACCAATGCCAAGGCTACAGTTAGGCCCGATAATACTTCGTCTTTCAGATTTGCCTGTGCAGGTTTGAACAGGCGGTAAAACATCTGTGTCATAATTTTTTGTTTGGGAAATTCGTAATTAATAATCTGTTTCAAGGCATGATTGCCTTGCTTCAAGAGAGAAAACTAAGTCGTTTAAAAAATCAGGTAATCAGGGTGGAGTAAGCGTCATAGGTCAATACTTATTAAATTCAAACCTCAAAGGTAGCTCATTTAATCAGAAAATCAGAATTTTATTTCAATGAATGAATAAAAATGGCTATTTTATTGCTAAATTTTGATTCGTAATCGATTGTTTTTAAAATAAAAGTTTGGAATTAATATTAATCGGCTACTATTTTTACCTGAAAGTAATTTTTGTATCAATTGCGCTGCTAGACGATAAGGATTGCTTTGTCAAGGCAGAGCGCCTTTTACACAAATTAGATTGATTTCAGAATTTTTTAGGTAGATTTTTGTATTTACCAACTAAAATCTACCTAAATCATGTCAACATACAAGAATTACATTTTATGTTTCTTGAGTGTTTTTCTTCACCAAATTGTTTCAGCACAACAAACAGAAATAAAAGGAAAAATAAAAGATGCCAGCACTGGAGACAATCTTGAGTTTGCCAACGTTGCACTTTTATCTCTAGCTGATAGTACACTGGTAGGTGGGACTACAGCTGATTTTGAAGGAAACTTTTCATTCATTGCAGACGAAGGTAAGTACCTACTCAGGATAGGTTTTGTAGGTTATGATAATTTTTTTAAATCATTAGAAGTTAAAGGTAGACAGTTAAATCTTGGAGTTCTCAGGCTTCAATCGGGTACTAAAGCTTTGGATGAAGTGACAGTGACTGGTGTAACGTCTATTTTTAAAAGTGATATAGATAAAAGGGTATATAATGTAGAAAACAACATTTTGGCTGAAGGTGCCAGTGCTTCGGAGCTCCTCAACACCCTGCCTTCCGTTCAAATTGATGAAAATGGAGGTATCACCATGAGAGGCTCAGGTAATATCCTCATCTACATCAACGGAAGACCTACCAACATGACTTCGGAGGAGACCGAAAACATCCTTGCTCAGTTCCCTGCCAACAGCATCAAGGACGTAGAACTTATTACCAACCCATCGGCTAGATACGATGCTCAAGGGGTGGGAGGAATTATTAATATCATTTTGAAGAAAGATGTAAGACTCGGGCTGAATGGTCAAGTAAATGTTGCTGTTGGTACAAGAGACAAATATCAAGCAGGTTTGAATCTAAACTATGGTACGGATAAGTGGATTTTCAATGCTTCATACAACTTTCAAAGCCGTTATATTTTTGAATTAAGTGAGAGTTTGCGCAACACGTCAGACCCAAATGTTTCACCCTTTTTAGATCAGGATTTTGATACTAGAAATACCAATCAAAATCATTTGGTTAATTTGGGCTTAGATCATTTGATTAATCAAAATGTAACTTTGGGATTCTATGGTAGATTTAGTCATACGTCTAGAGACCGAATCAGAATTTATAATCAGCGACATCAGAATTTCGATAGAGGACAGGATAGCTTATTTGTACGTGTGCTGACTGAGGATCAGTTTGCCCGAAATCTCGAATTAGGAACTACCTTCGATGTAGATCTTGATACGTTAGGGCAAAAGTTCTACACTTCCATCAGTTATGCCACTTCCAAGCAAGAGCGTGTGGAATTTTTTGATCAGCGTTTTTTTGATGCAAATAATCTTGAAGTTCCGAGCCGATTTCAGGATCAAATTTACGGGAGGCCCATTGATTCAGACTTGTGGATTGCTCAGGTGGATTATACCAAACCTTTCAGAAATGGGCTTAAGCTTGAGACAGGACTAAAAGGGACCTTTTCATACTTTAGGCCTAGTCAATTTTTCGATCAATTGGATTTAGAAAGCAACGAATACGTCACCAATGACACCATTACAAATTCCTTTGATTTTGATGAGTTCGTAGTAGGTGGATATGCCATCCTCCGAAATTCAACAAAAAAATTGGCCTATCAAATAGGGCTTCGTGCCGAACAGACCTACACACTAGGTTTAGATGGTAACACAGCCACTTCATATGAAAATAATTATTTCAGCTTCTTCCCGAGTATCTATCTAACCTATGATTTAGGGGATGAAGAAGAGTTTTTGGTCAATTATAGTAGAAGAATCAACAGGCCCTCTTGGGGTCAATTAGCACCATTTTACAATGCACAAGATTTGTTAAATACCCGCTTGGGCAACCCTCTACTTTTGCCTGAATTTACTGATAGTTATGAGGTTGGTTACACCAAAGGGTGGGAACAATGGCTCATGAGTAGCACTTTGTATCATCGTAGGACTACCAATGCCATGACACGGGTGTTCGGTCTTTTGGAAAATAATGGGGTGGTGCAATTGCAAGAAAATGCCAACTTCAGAAGAGATACAGGTCTAGAAATGATCAATCAGTTTCAGTTTGCTTCTAATCTAGATTTGACCTTGACAGGAAACTTCTTCTATACAGAAATCGACGGGCGTAACATTCGTGAAAACTTTTTCAATTCCAACTTTACGTGGAGTGTGAACATGATTGGTAACTGGGCCTTGCCTAAAGTTGCTACGATACAGTTTATGGCGGACTATCGAGGTCCTGTTGTGATGCCTCAAGGGGAAGTAGATCCGATTTGGGGGATTAATATCGGCGCAAAAAGAGAGGTCTTGAAGAACAGGGGTACGATCAGTGTGAATGTGTCGGATATTTTTAACACCAGAATCTACAATGTCCGCACAAATGACATTGAATTTTCTCAAATCCGGATGTTCAATATGGAAACGAGGATTGGTACACTTTCTTTTACTTACCGGTTTGGAGGATTCAAAAGCAGGGAGGAACGATTAAGCCCTACCAAGTATTCAGATGATCCTTTTTGATGCTTAAGAGGTAAGAGAACTCAGGAGGTGTTTTCCGAAGGTTATCTACGGATTATCAGTGATAAGTTCGGAGGCCTGTCGATTTTGAAGTGTTTCAGGAACTGATTTTATCATCACTTAGGGGCGCTTTCTAAATCAAATGAGTACCTTGCTTAACCTATTTTAAACCTTGATATTCATTTGTGAACTACCTTACATTTATCCGAAATAACTCCGTCATGGTGATTTTTGGAATCATGATGACTGCTTTGTCCAGTTTTGGGCAGACTTTTTTATTGGCCCTGTACGTGCCCTTTATTATGAATGAATTTTCCCTATCCAACGGTTTGATAAGTACTTTTTATGGGGTAGCTACTATCGTGAGTGCTGCTCTCTTACCTAAGGTGGGTAAATTAATTGATACAGTTCCTCTACGGAAGTTTACCTTGGCGACGACTTTTTTATTCATTATATCCTTGTTGTTTTTTAGCATGGCACAGGCTTGGTGGTATATTCCCATTGCGTTTTTAGGTTTGCGCTTAGCTGGTCAGGGTCTGTATTCGCACATTTCCATCACTACCATGTCACGTTATTTTTCTGTCAACAGGGGTAAGGCTATTTCATTGGCTTCTTTGGGTCATCCCATCGGACAAGCGATTCTGCCTGCCATTATATTGCTGGTGATTACACAGGTAGGCTGGAGAGAGTCCTTGTGGCTCAATGCGGGTCTGGTTTCGGTAATTGTTACAATTTTCACCTTGTTTGTTGTTAAGGATAAGCATTTGGTTCCTGAAGTTGTCGTAGAAGAATCTGAGAATAAGCATAATGTTGTTCAAAAAAAGATCAGACAGCGGGATATCATGCGATCCAAAGAGTTTTGGCTGTTAGCACCAAATGTGTTTTTTATTCCATTTGCCATCACCGGATTATTCTTCTATCAATTTCCTATTGTTGAGTTTAAAGGTTGGAATACAGGGGTTATTGCCGCTGGATTGACTGCGTATGCGATTGCATCTGCTTTCAGTATTCTCACGGCAGGGCCATTGATCGACCGATACAAGGCTAAAACCTTTTTCCCCTTTTACCTTTTTCCCTACTTGATTGCTTTGCTGTGTATTTGGTTGATCGATGCCTCCTGGGCGATGTATCCATATATGGTCTTGATGGGATTATCCACGGGATTTGGAAGTGCGACGGTAGCAGCGCTTCAAGTGGAGTTTTTTGGTCAAAAATATATCGGTACAGTTCGCTCGCTTTTCACTAGTATGATGGTTTTAAGTTCTGCTGTGGGGCCTGCACTCTATGGAATTATTTTAGATGCTGGATGGGGATTCGAGACAGTTTTTCCAGTAACCATTGGTATTTTGGTAGTGGTAATACTACAATCCATGCGTGCAATCCCACAGTACTCGAGGGCTAAGTGGAAAGTGAAATGGAGGAGATTGAAGAAGAAATAATGTTATCTTTAGGAATGGTTTTTATCAAATAATTCAATAGAAAGCAAATGACCAAAATTATTCCCTTGTCGCCCCTATCCGAGATGGTAGCTATCATCAAGCTAAAAATTAACCTTGATAATATGCCTTTTCCCATTTTTCGAAAAGTCGTGATCCCTGCGGATATTTCCATGCATGAGTTACACTTAATCATTCAAGTGGCTATGGGCTGGGAAAATAGTCATCTATTTCAGTTCTCTGACAAAAAACAGAGACCAAAAATAATGGTTCAAAGAGTAGTTGAAGAGGATGATTTATGGGGAATGCACCACGGAGATACATACATGGCAGATGAGATTTCTCTGTTAGAGTTTTTAGCGCAAACTGACGGAAAAACTTTCTGGTATTGGTATGACTTTGGCGATGACTGGTGGCATAAGATTTCTATTCAGAAAGTCACCAAAAAAGATTTATCCGAATTTGATGGGGAAATTCCTGTTTGTACGGAGGCGGCCGGACTTTGTCCTCCGGAGGATTGTGGAGGACCTTGGGGTTTTGCGCAGCTAGAAGAAGCCATCAACGAACCCAAACACCCTGAGTATAAAAACTACAGGGAATGGCTGGGCATAAAAGGAAAGAAAAAAATTGATTTCGAAAATGTAGATATTGAAGAAATCAATGACAATCTGGATTTACTTTGGAATGCGTGGGTTGATGAGGATTAACTGATTTTGGATTTCAATTATCTTCCTTTAAATTAGAGTTAAATAATCTTGTGCATGGATAAAAAGAACAAAATCATTTCCAAATACATATTCAAGGACGATTATAACCCAAAATATGTTAATGGTGCTTTTGGTGGAATTGGGCCACAAGGTGAGTTTATAGTGAATTTTTATTTGGAAAGAGTTGCTTTGCCTAACTCTCAAACATTTGAAATTAAAGAAGGGAATGTTTTTAGTGAAGTTGAAAGCGAGAGAAAACCTGCTGATCATGAACAAAGTCTCGTTAGGGTCGTAGAAAATGGCATAATCATGGATTACCAACATGCCAAAGAAATTCACAGATGGTTGGGGGAGCATCTTAAAACCTTTGAACAAAACTTTTTGAAAAATGAATAATCTACTATTCGAAAACACGAGCACGAAGACACTTAGTCTTGATCTTGGTACAAGTTCTATTGGGTGGGCTATAGTCGAAAACCGACAGGTTCGCCCTAAAAATTATTTTACAAAAAACATTGTAAAAAGACACGAAGACCCTCTACTAAAAAATCTTCAAACATTACGAAGTATAAAACAGCTACCAGTAGATTGGAATGGAAAAGGGTCTGTGACATTTTCTGAAGCGTTAATACAAAAGGTTTTTACAATAGTCCGTGAACTCCAATTTCAACCTGATATCTTTCCAACAGGCAGAAACAGCATTCAATTGGAGTTTGAAATAGGAGATGATTATCTTGAGTTTGAGATTTTTGAAGATAAAATAATCGGTCTCATTCAGTTTAATGGAAAAGATGAAGAAAGAGAGATTTTGGAAGAAGAAATCTTTAAACTAACAGAAGATTTTCATGCTGCCACCGTACCTGTCTGACGATGAAATATTGTATAGAGCTGTCAAACCTTTTCCAAATTGGTGGAAACCTGAGGTGAACAAACCTTCATCAGCTGTTTTTAAAGACTCAAGGGGTGTGTCAGTTGATCGGGATGCAGGCAGGCCAAGTTCAGAAGTTATCGAGGAATTGAGAAATCGTTTTCCGGTTAGAGCCGTAGTTTCCATTTCAGTAGCTTTATGTCGAGGGTTTGGCACACATCCTGTAGCTAAGCCTTTACCAAATCAACCTGAACATGCTGAAATCCACAGAAGTGAATCAGAAATTGAGCTTACAAATGGTCAAGCTAGGAAGTTAAGTAAAGCTGCCAAATTAGTGTTTTTTGACTCAGTTGTTCGCTAAAACACTAATTGTCCTGTAAAATTGGGGTCAAAAAGTTATTTTTCTGATGTAATCTTGAAAAATTTTAATTTATAGACTCAAAGGTCTAGCTTCCATACTTAAACCTCAATGGCAATATCATTTCAACAGGAGACGGTTGTCCATTGAATGTGCCAGGTTTCCAGCGATGAGGATATTTTAGAAGTAAGCGTACTGCCTCTTTGGAAATGGACGGGTGAACTTCCTCGGGATTATATATTCGAATAAGGTCAATAGCACCTTCAGCGTCAACTTTAAATTTCACATACACAGTTTCATTCATGCCCGAATACCGGACTTCATTGGGCATTTTCATGTTTTTATTCAAATACTCAAACCAACCTTGCATGTCTCCTTTGGGTACAGGCATGGTAATAGTGGGCTTGGGGATAGCCTGACCGTCTTGGTCAAAATAGACTTCTTCTATGATTGCTCCTGATTTTGTTATCGATTTACTTTTGGGTGTGCCATTTGTGAAAAATATCTCTGAGGTTGTGGTTGAATTCATCAAATCTTTTACTGTTCGACCAATTAATTCAGCCTCATCGGTGTATTCTGAATCAATTTTTTGGATTGTTGTTCCTTGCTCGTTTTTATCTACTCTTTTTTCTAGTACCAAGACTGTGTCAGTTGTGAACGTAAGGGTCATTTCTGAGAGCTCCGAACCTGTTTTGATCATAAAGTAACTTGCTGGAGACTTTTTGCTTGGTTGAATAGGAACACGATACTCATCCAAGTAGATGATAGTCTGTCCAAGGCTTTGGAAAATAAAAAGAATATAGAAAAGAAAGATGCTTATGAATTTTTGCATGGGGGTAACTAGTTAGAAGTTAGGGTTAACTAAGGAAATACCTTTTGTATTCAATGTCCCAATAGTAGAAAAAATTGAGAAAAAATTCATCATGGAATTTCTGGTTTTTGTATTTGAAGATGAACTTTTTAGGAGATATAGGCTGTTTCAGCTCTTAATTTTCTTCATCCCTTAATGGTAAAACCCTTAGTCTGAAGTTCCAAAAACCATCGCCATATTCTCAAGTCCTCCGTAAAGATAAAGTCGGTTTTCTTTGATGTTGTAAACAGTAGCCCATGTAATCCCTCGCATGAATTGACCATCAAATTCCAAAACTGACAGGGTATTTCGGGCAGGATTTTCGAGGGGCTTACGTTGATTACTATCCTCCCACACCACAATCCCCTCTTGCGTTTTGGTCATACAACCTGCAGATTCCAAACCTATTGTTTTTGCAACCCAAGGGATATCGAAGGCATTTATCTGACATGCTTTATCACTGATGAAGGTGAGCTCTATTGGACTCATATCCTCGAACACTTCCCCATTCAATGCAAAATCAGCTATTTTAGCCAAGCAAGTAAGACTATGGAATTCATTCGTTGAAGTATGTTTAAACCCTATAAAGGTCCATGTACGGAACAAATCAAACTCCCCTGAAAGAGTCCCCCAATCATTTGAGCATACCCTAGATCCTTCACTGATGATTTCAGGCTCTTCTTCTTCCAATACAGGTTCTTCGGCTTCTTGGACACAAGCTCCAAGAATAATCAAGAGAAAAAAGATATAGCCTAGATTTTTCATGTGTACCTGATCTAATTTTTTCCAAAACGAATATACACATAATTTAGTAGTTTTCTGAAAATTAACTATCTATCGATTTATACGTTAGCTGATTTTTAGGTATTGTAGTTGTTGCAAACTCTCTGTACCTTCGCAAACTTTTATTTGAAAGCTATGAACTTAAGGGAAAAATCAGCGGAAGTAAGAAAGGTTTTTGATCAGTTGGATCATGAAGTCAAAGCCTTTATGGATGTGAGCCAACTGACTTGTATCAGTGGCTGTGGGAAGTGTTGCTCCAATCCCAAAGTGAGTGCCACGGTGATGGAGTTTATACCCTTAGCTTTCGATCTCTATGACAAGGGAAAGGCAGACGCAGCTCTTGAGTTATTGGAAAGCAAAACAGCCGACGATTGGTGTATTGTGTATAAAAGCTTTTCAGAAGATGGTTCAATGGGTTTTTGCTCAGATTATCACAATAGAGGAATGATCTGTCGCTTATTTAGCTCTTCCTATCGCACAAATAAACATGGAAAAAAAGAAATCATCACCTGCAAAAACATAAAAACTGAAAAGCAAAACCAGTTTGAAGCTGCCGCTCAAGCTATCAATGAAGGTCTTGAACTACCATCCAGCAGTGGCTATTATGCCCAATTATTCAACATTGATCATGGGCTGACCACGGATCAGATGCCCATAAATCAAGCGATACAAAAAGCTATTGAGAAAGTGCTGACCTATCAGTTTTATACCGAAAACCAAGAACCTGAGGCCACCGATACTTTTTGATGCAGGATTTTTGCTGTATATTGTATTCAATTTCCAACAATAGCAAGACGCATGTTCAACATTTCTGAGATAGTACAGACAATCAAGCAACTTATAGAAGTCAGGATCAATATGGTGAAAAATGAAATCTCTGAGCAGGTTTCTGTTGTCCTCACCAGGATATTTCTATTGGTTCTTATGGGTGTTTTTTCTGTTATGATCCTTTTATTCATGAGTTTATCACTCGCTTTTTATTTGAGTGACTTGATGTACTCATCTTATAAGGGGTTTTTATTGGTTGCAATTCTGTACCTCATAGTATTTCTGATTTTCTTTTTGGCTAGGGATTCCCGATCATTTGGCCGATCCTTGAAGGCATTTTTGCGTGCATTTATCTTTGGAGAAAACAAAACACCGAGAGACGATGACTAACAAAGAGCTTCAGAAAAAAGCCGAAGAATTGGAGCAGACACTTAAAATGCAGCTCTCCATTGCTAGAAATGAATCTGGGGACTACCTAAAAATGGGAGCGATAGTATTTGGTTCAGCCATAATTGCTGCAGCTACTGTCAAAATCTTGGGTTCCAAGAAGAAAAAGAAAACAGCAAAAGTTCTCCAAGTTTTAGAAAAGGAAGGATTGCTTGATGAGGAATTGGAACATCGATTGACTCAAAAAAAACAACCGGGACTAATGGGAAGGATAGGAATGGCTTTGCTGCCCATAGCTATGAACTATGGGAGAGAGTTTCTGATGAAGCGGTTGAATGAACAAGGGTCTGTGGCCCCAATTGAAGATGAATCCTAATTCCATTGCTCAAAGTCTCCAATCATTTGTCCTTACAGGAAATAAAGGCCTTGCTTGGCTGATTGACCCAGATGATGTGGCAGATATGATGGCTTTTCAAGAGCTACTTATCAGTTTAACCAAAGCGCCCATTGACTTTATTTTGGTAGGAGGGAGCTTGGTGCAACAGAGAAATCTAGACGATGTCATTCGGAATGTAAAATCAATTTTGTCACATATTCCCGTGCTTATTTTTCCTGGGAATGCGATTCAGTTTTCAGAGTTGGCAGATGGAATTTTATTCCTCTCCTTGATTTCTGGTAGAAATCCAGATTTACTGATAGGGCAGCATGTGACTATAGCACCTTTATTAGCTAAAACAAGTCTGGAGGTTCTTCCAACGGGTTATATGTTGATCGATGGGGGTAATCATAGCAGCGTGCAGTATATCTCCCAGACCTTGCCACTACCTGCTGATAAACCAGAATTGATGCTAGCCACAGCTTTGGCAGGAAAATATCTTGGGCTGCAATACTTTTATATGGAAGCAGGAAGCGGCGCTCATCAACCTGTACCTGCATCTTTAATCAAATCATTCAAAAAGTATATGGAGGCACCCTTACTTGTGGGAGGTGGATTGCGTGATTTGAGTGCAGTAAAAACCGCCTATCAAGCAGGGGCAGATGTGGTAGTAATTGGAAATGCTGCTGTCAGTAATCCAGGTTTATTGCATGAAATTGGAGATTTTTTGACCACAATACGTGTCTCATCCAATTAAAAAAAGCTCCCCTGAGGAGAGCTTGATTGATTATACCAGCGAGCGGAATTGTTGTAAAAACCGCACATCGTTTTCTGTAAACAAGCGCAAATCTTTGATCTGATACTTGAGCATGGCGATTCTTTCTATACCCATGCCGAAAGCAAATCCTGTATATTCTTTGGAGTCTATCCCGCAATTTTCCAAGACATTCGGGTCTACCATACCGGAGCCTCCTATTTCAACCCATCCTGTTCCTTTGCAGACATTACAGCCTTTCCCACCACATAATTGACAGCTGATATCAATTTCTGCACTTGGCTCTGTGAATGGGAAGAAAGATGGTCTGAATCGCACTTTCGTTTCCTTACCAAACATTTCTTTCGCAAAGTGATACAAGGTATTTTTCAAATCAGCAAAACCTACATTTTTGTCTACATACAAGCCTTCAACCTGATGGAAAATGCAATGTGCACGAGCGGAGATTGCCTCATTTCTGTATACTCTTCCAGGAGAAAGGGTACGAATGGGAGGTTTTTGGTTTTCCATCACGCGTACTTGTACGGAAGAAGTATGGGTGCGAAGAGCAATGTCTGGGTTTTTCTCCAAGAAAAAGGTATCCTGCATTTCACGTGCCGGGTGGTTTTCAGGAAAATTTAAGGCTGTGAAATTATGCCAATCGTCTTCGATTTCGGGACCTTCGGAAAGATTGAAACCAATACGCTCAAATATCTCAATGATTCGCTGACGGGTAGCAGTCAAAGGATGGATTCCTCCAACAGCAATATTCGAAGGAGGTAAAGTCAAATCGATGGCAGCAGACTTGGATTGCTTGTTAGCTGAAGAAACATGCTCAATTAGTTCTTTGAACTTTGTCTCTGCGAGTTCTTTGACTTCATTGACAACCTGACCAAATGCTTTCTTTTGCTCGTTAGGAATGTTGCGCATTTCTGCAAACAGCTCTCCTACCACACTCTTTTTGCTGATAAACTGCATGCGGTAGGCCTCCAATTGTTCTTGGTTGCTTGCTGAGGCAGCTCGAATTGCTTCCTTTATTTTATTTACTTTCTCCTGAACCATGGATCTTTCATTCTTAGAAAGCACAAATCTAAAATAATTGACTGGAAAAACATTTTTTAATGGGTGCTAAATCCAGATTTATCCATGACCTCGTAAATCCATCCAAACAACAAAATTTAAAAATCATGAAAACAACAACATTTCTAAAATCCGCATTGATCGCTTTTTGTGTATTCACAGCAGGACAAGCTTTTGGTCAAAAAGAAAAAACAGTGGAAGTAGGTGGTGCACCTATGTACCCATCCAAAAACATCGTGGCAAATGCAGTAAATTCTAAAGACCATACTACCCTTGTCGCAGCTGTACAGGCAGCAGGCTTAGTAGAAACTTTGCAATCCGCAGGACCTTTTACAGTATTTGCACCTACCAATGATGCATTTGGAAAGCTACCCGCAGGAACCGTGGAAACTTTGGTCAAGCCGGAAAACAAAGAAACATTGACAGGTATTCTGACCTACCACGTGGTTGCCGGAAAAATGGACGCCAAAGAAATTTCAGAAGCTATCAAAAAAGGAAATGGAAAAGCTTCTTTCCAGACTGTACAAGGAGGAACGTTGACTGCTTGGATGCAAGGCAAGGATTTATACATCAGTGATGAAAATGGTGGTAAAGCAAAAGTTACTATTGCAGATGTATTCCAATCCAACGGCGTAATTCATGTGATCGACACAGTTGTTCTTCCAAAAAGCTGATGATTCACATTTCTTGTGAAACAAAAAAAGAGGCAATTTGCCTCTTTTTTTGTTTGTAGGTAGTTGATTTGATTACCAAGTTCTGCTTCCTCCACCCCAAGAGCCGCCTCTCATCATACCACCTGGTCCACCTTGTGCTGGTTGCTCAGCTCTGAAGTTCCCGATGTTATAAGAGAATGTCAATAAAGCAAATCTATTCAATACGCGGGTGAAGGTGTCTTCAATAGCCACGTCTGTTACATTTCTTGCAATCGCATTGTTTTGATTCAACAAGTCAAATACAGTTACTTTTAATTCTGCTTTGTTGTTTTTAGCAAATCGCATCCCTGCTTCAATGTTCCACAACCATACAGATTGATCCAAATTAGCTGATAAACCTCTAAACAAGTTGTTTTGAGCCGTATTGGAGATAAATAATTTACCGCCATTTGGTGAATAATAGAAGCGGATATTAGAACTCTGAACGTAGAAGTTGTTATTCAAATTTTGCTGCAAACTGCTATTTACTACAGTGTAGGTAGCTGTGGTCTGTAAAGTAAAGTCTACATCTTTGGAGATATTACTTGTAAAGGTTACTCCTTGTGCTAAATCGATGTTATCATTGAAGTTTTTCTGTCCATTGATGATACCTGGAGTTCTGTTGTAAGACACACTGGAGTTGGTATTAAACTGCGTCTTGATTTTTTTGATTGGTGCACCATAGGTCAAAAACAAACGAGATCTGAATTGACCTGATAAGTTTTCCGGTCTGGAAAGCTGACTACCTGGTCTCAACAATACTTCACCGTTGATCAAGGTATCTGTCTGTGCAATGAAGGTGCTGTTACCGATAAAGTTTTCCGTCACAGAGAAAGTACCAAACATGAAGAAAGTTCTCGATTTTTCTAAGTTGATTTTAGATATGTTGGCGAAGATATTATGCGAAAACGCCTGTCCCAAATCCGGATTACCCACCGAAAGTGCTAACTGGTTTTGGTTGTTGATTACATTCTGTAGTTGATTCACAGAAGGCTCTTGCGTGAATGTTCTGTAACGCATACGGAAAGAGAAACCTGTTTGCATATTTCTATAGAAAGCGTTCATGCTTGGCAAGAAGTTGCTAAAAGACTGATTGAAGGTTCTCTCCACAGGGAAAAGTGCGTCATTATCTTGAACTGCGTACTGGTAGTCCATGCTGGCATTGACATTCCATTTTTTGTAATTGTAGCTATAGCCTACGCTTGGTCTTTGGATGATGAATCTATTTTCAAACACGTTACTCAAAGCCGTATCCAATACCATGATTCCCAATTCTGGCAACATGGCAAAGGTTTGCTGATCAGCAGAAGTTTTGTTGTTACCTATTTGGTATGATGCTGTCAATAAGGATTTTTCACTAAGTGCCTCCGTGAATTGTAAGGTAGCTCTGTAATTGAACCCATCAGAAAGACCAAAAGTCTCTTGATTCAAGGTATCACGGATGTCTCTAATGAAATCTTGGTTGGCTGCAATCAACTCAGATAATTGATCCCGCTTATTCCAAGAGGTAAATACGGTCGTAGAAAGTGTTCTTCCTTTTTTATCAAACTTATATCGATACACCAAATTGTTTGAAATGTTGTAGCCATCTGTTTGTGCATCAGAAATAGCTCGGGTAGCACTCAAAGGAGCTAAAGCACCAGTTCTGGTTATCGCATCGCGGTCATTGAAGGAGCTATTATCTTGAAAATTAATCGAAGGGGTTACAATCACCGCATGCTTAGGAGTGATATCGTATTCGATTCGGGAATTGATTCTGTGGTTATTGTTACGAATGGTGTTAAACAAACTTTCTTCGTAAAACTGACGGTTGGTCTCTGATAAAATAATCTCACGATTAGTCAATCTGAAAAGGTTATTGTTGGTAGAGTTGAAGAAATAACTTGCAGTGAAGTTCATTTTATCTCCAAACTTGTCAGAGTAGTTGACTCCCAAACTGTTGGTAGTGATGATTCCTTGATCTTGTCCTACCAAGAAATTGTTGTTACCTCCTCCGCCTGGACGACCACCGCCACCGGGACGGCCACCGCCACCACCGCCAACGCCTACTAGATCTTGGGAGGAGAAGTTTTGTTGGTTGATGTTGTTGAATAAACCGATAATAGAGATACGTTTATTGCCTTTGAACATGTTGAAGTTACCACCTGCGGAATATCTCCCATCGGTTCCGTAACCCCCATAAACACGTCCAAACTGACCATTTCTTCTATCAGGTCTGGTGACAATGTTGATAGTTCTTGAAAAGTTACCGTCATCAAATCCTGTTAATCTGGATTGATCCGAACGTTGATCTAGGATTTCAACTCTGTCAATAACGTCTGCAGGTAAGTTTCTAAGTGCCAAAAATGGATCAGAGCCAAAAAACTCTCTACCATCCACGATTACACGCTCCACGCGCTCGCCTTTGGCTTGAATTTCGCCATTTTGAATGGTTACACCTGGGATTTTTCTTATTAATTCTTCTGCGTCTGCGTTCTCACGTGTTTTAAATGCATTAGCATTGAAGGAAGTAGTGTCTCCACGAACCTCACCTACTGGGATTTGACCTTCGATAACTACTTCACCAAGAAGTTTGGAGTCTTCCAATAAAATAAGCGTGCCCAAATCTAAGGGTTGGCCTCGCTCGTGGATTTTGGTGATTTTCTGGTAGCCTAGAAAAGAGATTTCAATCTTTACGGAAGGAATTCTTGGGCGCTCGATTTCAAAGCTTCCGTCCACACCAGTTACGGTGGATACTAGTAAGGAATCTGTGACTGTTTTTACCAAAACATTGGCACCGATCATTCCTTCTTTGCTTTCTCCTTCGATGACTTTCCCTTTCAGTATGGGTGCTTGTCCTCCTCCGGGTCTTTGCGCCTGAACATCAAAAGAATAGATGAACAAAAGCACGAATAAAAATTTAATAGTGGTAGAAATTTTCATTTTGTAGAATTATTGAACTAGGATTTAGACTGCGAAGTGAATGAATAGTTTAATCACCTGTATCGCTAAGTTTTGAATGGATAAAAAAGATGTTAAGTGGATAAAAAGCAGGTTGAAAATTTAGAAAAAAATTAGCCTAGTTTAGAGGATAGAGGGTACCTTTCCTTCTAAACTAGGCATATGTATGGATGTATTTTTATTTTAATGCAACCTTAATGGATAATTCCTGTAATTGCTCTTCAGCAATCGTACTTGGAGAGTCGATCATGACGTCTCTTCCTGAGTTATTTTTCGGGAATGCAATGTAATCTCTGATAGAATCGGAGCCACCAAAAATTGCACACAAACGGTCAAATCCAAAGGCGATGCCACCGTGCGGAGGAGCACCGTACTCGAAGGCTTCCATTAAGAAACCAAACTGCTTTTGAGCTTCTTCCTCAGTAAATCCTAAGTGTCTGAACATCAATTGTTGGGTTGCTCTATCATGAATTCTGATCGAGCCTCCGCCAATCTCTACCCCATTGATGACCAAGTCATAGGCATTGGCACGAACAAGTCCCGGATCCGTTTCCAACAAAGGAATATCCTCCGCTTTAGGAGAGGTGAATGGATGGTGCATGGCGTGGAAGCGTTGTGTTTCTTCGTCCCACTCAAGTAGAGGAAAATCTACTACCCACAATGGTTTGAATACATTTCTATCTCGTAGTCCCAAATCTTCGCCCATTTTCAAGCGCAGTTCGGAAAGTTGCTTGCGGGTAGTTTTGGCCTCACCGGACAAAATCAATAACAAATCTCCTGCTTCAGCTCCGGCTAATTTTGCCCAAGCAGCCAAGTCTTCCTGATTGTAAAATTTATCAACTGAAGATTTGAAACTTCCATCCGCATTGCACTTCACATAGACCAAACCTTTTGCTCCAATCTGCGGACGCTTTACCCATTCAGTGATCTCGTCGATTTGCTTGCGTGTATATTCTCCGGCGCCTTTGGCACAAATACCCACCACTATTTCAGCAGCATCAAAAATGGAGAATCCTTTTCCTTGAGCAAGATTGGTCAATTCCACAAACTTCATGTCAAACCTCAAATCAGGTTTGTCATTGCCATAGAATTTCATCGCATCTTCGTAGGTCATACGCTTCACTTCTTCCAACTCGATGCCTTTCACTTCTCGGAATAAATGCTTAGTCAATCCTTCGAAGGTTTTTAAGATATCTTCTTGGGAAACAAAAGACATTTCACAGTCTATCTGTGTGAATTCGGGCTGACGGTCTGCTCTCAAATCTTCATCTCTGAAACATTTGACGATCTGAAAATATCTGTCAAATCCGCTGACCATCAATAATTGCTTGAATGTTTGTGGAGATTGTGGCAAAGCATAGAATTCTCCTGGATTTACCCTGCTTGGAACAACGAAGTCACGGGCACCTTCCGGTGTGGATTTGATCAATACAGGAGTTTCTACTTCGATAAAATCTGCAGCGTCCATGTATTTTCTGGTCTCCTGCATCATGCGGTGACGTAGTTGTAGCTTTTCACGGACCACATTTCTTCGAAGGTCCAAGTAGCGATATTTCATCCGTAGTTCATCCCCTCCATCAGTATCATCTTCGATGATGAAAGGAGGGACTTTGGCAGGATTGAGTACATCTAGATTGGCTGCTTTTACTTCAATCGCTCCGGTTGGTATTTTATCATTTTTTGATGCTCGTTCAATTACTACGCCTGTGGCGGTAATGACAAACTCTCTTCCCAAAGAAGCAGCTTTTTCCAATAAGGCTTTATCGGTAGATCCTTCTTCAAAAATTAATTGGGTCACTCCGTAGCGATCTCTCAAATCCACCCAAATCAAACCTCCCTTGTTGCGTACACGCTGTACCCATCCAGCTAAAGTTACCTCTTGGTTTATGTGGTCAAGTCTTAATTCTCCACAGGTATGTGTTCGTAGCATTTGTTTTTTCTTTTTAAGTCGACAAAGATAAGCAAAGTCGCCAAGTATACGACAGAAATGAATAATTATGACCGAATCCTTGTAGTTTTTGTAAGCATTGTTCCGAACAATTGATTTTTGTCAAAATTTCTGGTTTATCAAATTATTTCCATTGAGCATCGCGCAATTTCTATTTTGTAACCTTCGTTTAAATATTTGGGTATAAAAACCTTGAAAAACTTGCTATTTGAACGGAATTTAAATTTCTTTGAATATCATCCGCAGCCAACAACACTACACATGAATAAAAAATGGATCAGCACAGGGATTTTGGTGCTATGCTTAGGGGCAGGGTATTACCTATACAACCAAGTATATTCCGAAACCATCCCTGAGGAATCTGAACTGGAAGTCTATGAAGAAGAGGAAGAAGAGCTTCTTTTGTATGGCATCAATGCCAAAGATTTGGATGTCATCGAAGGGGTCGTGGGGAAAAATGAAACGCTTTCTTCACTTTTAGCACCTTTCAATATTCCTTTTCAGATCATCGATGAAATTGCCAAAAAATCCAAGGAAGTTTTTGATGTTCGTCGCATCGCCTACAATAAGAAATTCACTGTTTTATCAGCAAAAGATTCATCACAGGCACAATTTTTTATCTATGAACCCAATCCATTAGAGTATGTGGTGATCAACTTGGAAGCAGTTGAGATTTATAAAGAAGAAAAACCCGTCAGTTACAGACCTGTGGAAATTGGTGGAGAGATTACCTCCAACTTATCTTCCAATATGACCGCGTTAGGTATCAGTTACGATGTAGTGGATCAGTTTGCCGATTTGTTTGGCTGGTCAATTGACTTTGGGGCCTTGCAAAAAGGGGATGAATTCAAAGTAGTCTTTCAGGAAAAAGTGGTGGAAGATGCAGTAGTAGGCAATGGAGAAATCGAGGTTGCCTTCTTTAAGCACAAAGGGCAAGAGTTGTTTGCTATTCCTTTTGAGCAAAATGGACAGCTTTCCTTCTTTGATCAGGAGGGAAATAGCTTTAAGAAAGCATTCTTGAGAGATCCCTTGAAATACACGAGAATTTCATCACGCTATAATCTGAATAGATTTCATCCCGTACAAAAGCGCTACAAGCCACATTTGGGTACGGATTATGCCGCCCCTACAGGGACTGAAATCCGGACAGTTGGAGATGGTACAGTAGTCGAAGCACGCTTTACCAGTGCCAATGGCAATTATGTCAAAATCAAGCATAACGAAACTTACACGACCCAATACCTTCACATGTCCAAGTTTGCATCAGGCATCAAACCCGGCATGCGAGTTAAGCAAGGGCAGGTAATTGGCTACGTTGGTAGCACGGGATTGGCAACCGGTCCACATTTGTGTTTCAGATTCTGGAAAAATGGGAAGCAAGTGGATTGGTTACAGGAAAAAATCCCGCCTTCCGAGCCTATTGCTCCCACCAATAGAGCGGCTTTTGAGTTGGTAAAAGCGGAGAAATTGGGGGTTTTGGCAAGAATTCCTATACAATCAGCAGAAAAATTGTTAGCTGATAATTGATGGTTTAAAAAAAGTCAACTAGTTTATAATGTATCGTCCCTTGAAGTTTTTAGGATTTCAAGGGATTTTTTTTTGATAAGCTGTATAGTAGTTTCTTATGGGATATGCTAGTATATATTGGAAATATAACGAGTTAGTTGTATCTTTTTATAATACTAAATACTTGGAAGTGTTTAAAAATATATTTAACCACACAGAAAATATTGGTCATTTCCATATGATGATGAGGATTGGCGAAGAAATTGAAGTGTAGCTATGGGAAAAAAGCCAAGAATTATAGTGTGATTAACTTTCAAAATGTCCAGTTTTTTTGCTAATAAACTGGACAAATAAATTATCTTTGTACTACCATAAAAAGAATGAAAACAGCTGAATACATAGCATTTACTATAGACAGACTGCCTAAAGGTTATGTGTTCACCTATGCCGATTTCACTACACAGGTGAATCAAAAAGAAGCAGTGATAAAAGCCCTGAACCGTATGGTAGCTTCGGGCAAAATTGCCAAACTATCCAAAGGCAAATACTACAAACCCGAAAACACCCCTTTTGGCAATCTTCAACCCAATCAGGCACAAGTAGTGAAAGACTTATTGGAAGAAAACGGAAAAATAACGGGCTACCTCACGGGTTATAGTATTTACAATCAATTGGGCTTAACCACACAGGTAAGTAATACCATACAAATCGGGAAAAATCAAATTCGCCCCAACTTTAAAAGAGAACGCTATACGATTGCTTTCATAAAGCAAAAAAACACTATCACCAAAGAAAATATTCCTTTGTTGCAGCTATTGGATGCCATCCGATACATCAAAAAAATACCTGATGCCAGTATAGAAGCATCCTGCAAGCGGTTCTTAGCCATAATAAAAAACTTTTCAGACAAAGAAATAAATACCTTGGTCCGCTTGGCATTAAAATATCCACCTGCTACAAGGGCTTTACTAGGTGCGTTGTTAGAACAATTACAACAGAGCAAAACAGCTGAACTACTTTTTAAATCATTGAATCCAATTACTAAGTATAAACTAACAGGTGCAGCGAAAACAATATCCAACACCCAAAAATGGAATATTGTATGAACCTACACGAGAATAAAACCTTATTCAGACAAGCGGTTCAGTTTACGGCTGACCAAATGAAAATCCCCGCTATTTATGTAGAAAAAGACTATTGGGTTACCTATGCATTGTTCACCATTTTCAATAATGAAATTGGCAAAGACACCGTATTTAAAGGCGGAACTGCACTATCTAAATGTTACAAAATGATTGACCGCTTTTCAGAAGATATTGATTTGGTAGTATTGAGAAGAGAAGGCGAATCAAACAACAGATTAACCACAAAAATAAGAAGAATAAGTGATGTTGTAAACGCCATATTGCCTGAAGTAACCATCGAAGGCATTACCCATAAAATGGGAATGAACCGAAAAACGGCTCACTCTTATAACAAAGAATTTAAAGGCGATTACGGACAAGTAAGACCGGAAATTGCGGTAGAAGCTACTTGGTTGGGATACTTCGAACCCTACACAACTAGAAGCATCATTTCATTTGTGGGTCAGATGATGTTGGATAATAAGCAATCAGAAATTGCTAAAGAAAACGGTCTACTTCCCTTTGACCTATTAGCATTAGAACCCACAAGAACCACTTGTGAAAAAATAATGAGTTTGGTTCGTTTTTCTTATAGCGAAAACCCAGTAGATGATTTAAAGAAAAAGATTCGGCACACCTACGATTTACATCAGTTACTTAAACAAGAGGAGTTTTTAAAATTCTTTCAATCAACGGCTTTTGATGAAATGCTTTTAAAAGTAGCCAATGATGATGTCGCCAGTTTTAAAAACAACAATCAATGGCTTGTCTATCATCCAAATGAATCACTTATATTCAAAGACTTGGAAAATGTATGGGATGAGTTGAAAACGATTTACAATGGTGATTTTAAAAATTTGGTGTACGGAGAATTACCCAAAGAGGAAGCCATATTGGAAACATTAAAAATGATTCAAGAAAGGTTAAAAGCAATTTCTTGGACAATAAAAATTGAACCCAAGAAATGAAATTCTCTGAAAAAAATTAGAAAATGCATATACCGAGCTGTCGGGGCAATGAAGATTTTGCAAAATAGTCAACGTAACAAGTCACAATAAACATTGGCAATATAGTAACAACAGAAAAGAACAACGAGGGTATAATCGAGTAGGTGATCTCGCCAACCGTTAAGTTTGTAATCATATAACTAACTATCACTAATTTTATTAATTTTAGATGACAATAAGAACCGCTAAACTAAGAAAGGGGAGCGGCTTTTTTCATAGCTTACCTTGCATAGTTGGGGTCTGCTATTGGCAACAAGCATAAATAACACCAAGATGTATAAAACATTTTTCAGAATTTTCCTCGGTATCCTAACGATTATTGCTACAACCATCTTGGTCATCTTACTATTTACAGAAGTTATTGAAATAAAGAACGCTCAAGTTTTAAAATGGCTACCCTTATTAATTTGTTTCATTGGGTTTTATTTTGCGGGGCTTATAAACAGGAAAACAAACTTAGCATTGACCCCCATTTTATTAATTGCGTTAGTTGTATTTATTCCATTGGAGCTATTATACTTCCCTTTTTTATTCATGATAATACTTTTTTCACTCTTAAGTATTCTTGTTTCTCGGACTGATTTAAGTAATAAGATAAAAATTCCATTATTCATAGGTCAAATCATAGTGTTCGGAATCTATCTATTTTCTCAACCTCTTATTATAAAAAATAAAGGTTACGGTACCGATGCAGCAAACAATTTGTTTAATGCCACCGTCCTTTGGGATTTCACGTCTAATACTCCACTCAGCCTACCCAAGGAAGTATTTAAAGACATAAATGGCAATCAAGTTAGCTTGAAAGACTTTGACGGTAAAACATTATATGTAACATTCTGGGCAACTTGGTGTGGATATTGTCTGGGAGAAAAACCTGAACTTGAAAAACTAAAAAAGCTATATCAAGATAATTCAGACATAGTTTTTATAGATATTTCTTTGGATTCAACTATTGAAACCTGGAAGGCTTATTTACTCAAAAACGAACAAAATGGAATTCAGTTGATAACAAGTAATGAGGCTAAAACAAGGTCAAATTATCAATTTTCAGGTATACCATATCATATCATTGTTGATTCTAAGGGAAACTATAAAGAATGTCAAGGCCCTTATTTCATAGACAAAGAATTGCTCAGTAATCAAGATAAAGTAACCGAATATATAAATACCCCTTACAAAGTTTTTAAAACGAGTAAGACCAATGGAAAAGAAACAGTTGTAAGAGTGAGATAAAATACCAGGCATGAACATTCGAGAGCTAAATGAAGCACCCATGAGAGAAGAATCACACGATAACGCTTGGCCACTGCCCAAATTTCTTTTCTTGGTAGATTGGGGAATCTTAACAGATATTCCCTTTCAAGAAGTTAGCGGCTTGGATCTTCAATCAGATACACTGGAATTTAGACATACTCACTCTACTACATTTTCAACAGTCCCTAGACCTGGTACGGTAAAGGACAGTAGAATGACCTTGAGCAAAGGGCTGTTTGTTAAAGAAGTTTTTTGGGAATGGTATCAAAAAATTCAAGCGAATACAAATGATCGCCCAAACCTTAAAATAAAATTAACGGATGAGCGTGATGCACCAATCATGTCATGGATCTTACATCATGCATGGCCTGCCAAAGTTGTTTTTACAACTGATCCAGAATCTGCGGAAAACGAAGTCTTCGTTGAACGTATAGAAATTGCGTATGTGGGGATTACAATTGCAAATCCTTGAAAAAGTAACCGATGTCGATGGATATGCTAGATTGAGGGGTCAATAGGCTCCGGATTATTCAGCTCATTAATAAAGAAAAAAACCAATGCTTACTAGCATTGGCTTTAACCATAATTTAGTCCCTAAGTAAATATTTTTAGTCCCTAATAAATACCATTATTTCACTCCACCCAATCTGAGCTCTGTTCTTCTGTTCAGTTGATGCATGGCTTCTGTGCACGGTACGGTTCCGCAATCATTGATTGGCTGGGTTTTGCCGAACCATTCGTACTGCATTCTGGCAGCTTCCACTCCCCTGTTGATCAGGTAATCCATCACCACGGCCGCCCTGCGCTCGCTCAGGCCTTTGTTGTACTCCTCGCTGCCACGTTGATCCGTATGACCCGCAATGAACAGCTGCAGATTGGACATGCGCTTCAACATGATCGCTGTACGCTCCAGTTCCTTCTTGTGCACCGATCTCAGCGTACTCTTATCAAAGTCAAAGTAGATCGTCGGCAAG